>JAHEIB010000043.1:8800-21226 GCA_024639645.1 Deltaproteobacteria bacterium | reverse complement strand
TCTTGGTATTGAGACCGAGATCCGTAAGTATCTCCAGTGAATAGACCACATCTTTTCCCAGCAGATCCGGCACAACCACAGTATCTTCGCTTTTAATGATAAACGTCAGGGTCAGATAGGCTGTCGTACCGGTGATGATGAGAAATACGATTAGTAGTATAGATATTTTGGCGAAACGTCGTATCATTGCATCCGTTTAAAGCGAACGGAAAAAAAGCCATCCATATGGCTGGTATGGGGATATGTTCTGAAATAACCATTGTCATCCACAAAAGGCCGAACAACTTCAGCAAGTGTATCATAGGAATCGTGGATCGTAAAATTCGGGTGTTGTTTCATAAACCCGGCTACTACCTGCTCATTTTCTTCCGGCTCAAGACTGCATACAACATATTGTAGAATCCCACCAATTTTTATCATGGGTGCCAGTGTATGCAGAAAAGTGATTTGCCGCTGCTGATAGCGTGAAAAATTCATTTTTGATAAAGACCATTTCGCATCGGGGTTTCTTCTCAGCACGCCCAAACCCGAGCAGGGGGCATCCAGTAAGATGCGGTCAAATTTTCTCGAAGAGTCCTTTTCAAAAGGGGTGTTCAAGTCATGGGAGTTGGTGGTGACAATCGATATGCCCAAATGCATCATTTCAGATCGAAGCTGTGAAAGTTTCTGCTTTTGATGATCCATGGCGATGATACGCCCCTTGTTTAACATTAACTGAGCGATATGCCCGGTTTTTCCTCCCAGACCGGCACAGGCGTCCAGTATGGTTTCACCAGGCTGGGGGTCTAAAAAACAGGAGACAAGCTGTGCAGCTTCGTCCTGCACCTGAAACCAGCCTTTATGGAATGCGGTCAGGTTCGCAACAGGTAGTTTTGGATGAAAAAAAGAAACACCGTCCAAAGAATGGGGTGTTGCCTGTACATCCACAGCTTCGTCACTCAGCAGCCGAATAAGGCTGTCACGGTCGGTTTTGAGGCAGTTTGTCCTGACGGTTATAGGCGGTATCGTGTTGTATGATTCACATAGCTTGTATGTTGCAGAAGAGCCGAATCGGTTTACCCAGCGCTGGACCATCCATTCCGGGAATGCTTGTGATGCCGCAATGGATGCCACGGGATTCTTTTGAAAATCCGGAAAGCCGACATTCTTATATTCGACACTTGCTTTTCGCAGCAAGGCATTGACATATTTGACGGTCCGAATATCTGCAACGGTCTTGGCCAGTTCTACGGACGTGTTCACAGCTGCCGATATGGGTACACGTGTGAGATATATGATTTGAAAGAGACCCATGCGTAGAATATTGTAAATTTTGGGGTCTATCTTATCCGGTTTGGTATGTGAAAAATGATTGACGATCCAATCCAATCGGCTGCGCCATCTGAGAACACCGTATACCAGGCTGTAAATAAAGGCCTTGTCCAGTTTTGACTGTTGACCGGAGCTGAAAACGGAATCGATAATCGTATCGAGGGTCATCTGTGAAGTATCGAGTATGTTCAGGATGTCGAGGGCGGTTTCGCGTGCCTTGTCTCTTGTTTTCTTCATGTAAGAACCGTGCCTGCTTCCATGCTGCATCCACACAGGTATTCTTTTGTTAAAAGGCATTTTCCCGAGGCGCCTTGAAGCTCTTCTATGAGAAGTGTGCCTTTACCCGTGGCCACAAGTATTTCATCCGGAAAAGACATGAGCACAGTTCCGGGTGCTGCATGGGATTCTTTATCCAGGCATTTTGATTTGTAAATTTTCAGCCGTGTGTCCCCACAGAACGTAAAGGCACCGGGCCAAGGATTGATTCCCCGTATAAAATTTGCAATATCTATTGCTGACCGTTCCCAATTGATATGGCCGTCTTTTTTTTGCAGCATCGGGACATAGGTTGCCTTGTTTGGATCCTGAGCTGTGGGAATGAGCTTACCAGTGATGAGATTTTCCATTGTTTCCAACAACAGACAGGCCCCTTCCCGGGCCAGTTTATCATGAATTGTTGCCGAGGTATCCTCAGGAGAGATCGGTATTGCTTGCTGCAGAAGTATATCACCGGTGTCAAGGCCTTCGTCCATCAGCATGGTTGTAACACCGGTTTCTTTTTCCCCGTTGATAATCGCCCATTGAATGGGAGCAGGGCCCCGGTATTTTGGAAGCAAAGATGCATGGACATTGATAGCTTTGACGTGAGGGAGTTTGAGGAGATGTCCGGGGATGATCCGGCCAAAGGCGACAACCACGAGCAAATCCGGATTAAACCCTTCGATGATATCACGGAACGCATCGGAATTGACACTCTCTGGCTGTGAAAGCTCGTATCCATAGCGAACAGCCGATTCCTTGACGGGTGATGGCATGATTTTGCGCCCACGTCCCCTGGGCCTGTCCGGTTGCGTCACCACCAGGACGATATCATGACGGCTTTCATGAAGTGCCTGCAGGGAAGGGACGGCAAACTCAGGTGTTCCCATGAATATGACCCTGAATGGTGAGGTGTTTTCGATATTACTCTCCCCGTTTGATCTGTTTCCGTATACGTCTGGTGTAAAGCTGTCGCTTGAGCGGACTGATCCGATCGATGAATAGCTTTCCGTTCAGGTGATCGATTTCATGCTGCAGAACGATAGACAAGAAATCGTGAGCCTCAAACCGAAGCGGTTTTTCATGCCTGTCGTAGGCTTCCACCAGGATCGAGGCGAAACGTTTAACATCCGCGCGATACTCCGGTACACTCAGGCAGCCTTCATTCTCAGATAAAACCTCCCCTTCGTTTTCGATAATCCGTGGGTTAACAAGGACATTCAGGTAACGGTCTTCACCCTGGGGCGATATGTCATATATGAGCATACTCTGATCGATTCCCACCTGGATCGCGGCCAGTCCGATACCGGGTGCCTGATACATGGTTTCCCCCATGTTGTCGATAATTTCCTGAAGAGCACCATCGATATTTTCAACCGGTTTTGTGGGTTGTTTCAGAAATTTGTCCGGGTAGGTTACAATCTCGAGTATGGCCATGGGGTATCCTGTTCAACGTTGGTCCGGGATGTTTTTATCTGCCGACTATATTCCTCGTAAATCAATATAACAAAGGATTCCAGGGGTCAAGGGGCTGAGGGGGGCACATGTTAGCAAAAAAGATTAGGCACTAAGCTTTAAGCAATAAACGATAAGAATCCTTTCGCTTAAAACTTAGAAGCTATCTCAAAAAAGTTTTTTGGCCCAATTTCTGTGTTGGTCCCTTGCTTCAAGTCCTCGGAATACTACAGTATGCACCCCAAGGGCACTTCCTTCGGGGCGCCTGCGGGTTGAAGCTCGGTTCCGCCTTGAACTTGAATCAAAACCCTTTTTTTGAGATGGCTTCTAGTGCTATACCCCCGGGTCCCTGATCTTAGTTTACATTTTACAATAGTCATTTTATGCAGAATTGCAATGAGATAGATGCCGGTTTGTCAAGATATCCCGCGCTTTCAGGACATCATCGGCAATCTGTTGGGAAAGGGCATCTATGCCTGAGAACTTGATTTCATCCCGGATGCGTTCGATGAATTTGACATTGATGGATTGACCGTAAAGATCTGCGTTAAAATCCAGTATGTGTACTTCGACAGTCAGTTCATTATCATCAAAGGTGGGGCTGTAGCCGATATTGGCAACACCCTGGTATCTTTTTCCCAGGCAGTCGACGGTGACGGCATAAATGCCGTTCTTTGGATAGAGTTCCTCTTTGAGCTTGATGTTTGCCGTGGGAAAACCCAAGAGTTTACCCCCCCTGTTTCTTCCAGGGCTTACGACACCACTGATCTGGTAGTAGCGGCCCAGCAGGTTATGCGCTTGGCTGACCTTTCCCTCCATCAGCAATTCCCGGATGCGGGTACTGCTGATGCGTGATGAAATATTGTTTGAGACTGGAATCCAGTCCACCACAATGAGTTCAAAGTCAAAAACTTCTGCATACGACTTTAAAAGATTGAGATTCCCTTCCCGATTTTTTCCGAATGTATAATCTTTTCCCACGACAATCACCTGGACACCCATGCGTTCCAGCAATACATCCAGAACAAATTCTTTGGCTGTAATGGCTGCAAATTTGCGGGTAAAAGGAACACAAATGAGCACATCGATTCCGGATTTTCCAATCAGTTCGATTTTCTGAGCGTAAGGAGTGATAAGTGGGGGGTGTCCATTATTTTTCAGGACGCGAATCGGATGAGGCTCAAAGGTCATGGCAATGGCTGTGCCGTTTCTCATGTCGGCCTGCTCCATGACCGTATGAAAAAGTGCCTGGTGTCCAATATGAACACCGTCAAAATTCCCGATAGTTATGACGGCATTATGGAAAGGTTTTTCAATTTCTTCAAGTTTTTCAATAAGTTTCATTCATTTTCCCAACAGGAATTAATGCCTTGACATCAAAAATAAAAAGATATACCTATAGCATCCTATGAATTGAATCAATCCCTTTTTGTTCGATGCAGTTACAGAATATGCAAGGGACCGATCAATGCCAATCCCATTGTGCCGAAGTGGCGGAACTGGTAGACGCGCTAGGTTCAGGGTCTAGTCAGGGTTTCCTGGTGGGAGTTCGAGTCTCCCCTTCGGCACCACTTTTTTTGTAACCCTCTATTTTACAACAAGTATTTGTCTCCCAAACGTCGGCACTTTCGATCAAATCCATCACTATCACGCATCGCTATCTTATATGTTCCATATGCGTTGGCCATTCCTTATATATTCATAAATCCCGGTGATTTTTACGGCGGTACTTCCCAGCGACCTTAAGGGATTCTACGCACTTTTTGTTCCCTCGCTACCCCCGCTGCAAGCCATGGGGTAGCGAGCGCTAGCGTGGTTCATGCTATTTTAGATTGAATGTTCCCAAAGATTTGCAGTCCTGTTTTGGTATGGGTCCCCACGGGTAAACCCGTGGTCCTATTTAAATACCCGTTTTTGCCTTCGGCTACGCCGCGGTTATCCGCCTTTTCCATGGGGTGACATTGCGCCGCAGCAATTAACTTATTTTTAAGCATTCATCCACGGGTATGCCCGTGGTATTTTGCCAGGCTGATAAAGAAGTTGCTGTATTCACTGAAAACAGGCTATATCGGACAGGCAAAACATAAAGCCCCTTTCATTGCAAGTCAAGTGCATGTGCAGTTCAAGTATTTGAGGAGAGATTCGAGCATTCTGAGCAAAGGACAAAAGGTCAGAATCCAGCATTGATAAAGCAGTCTTTGGAAAGCAAGCCGGAGGATGTTGATATGCACCTAAAAAAGATATAACATAAGGTACACGACAGGTTATTCCCACAAAATGGAGGAAATGGTGAAAAGGCATTTTCTAAAATGAATGGTTTTCGTTTGTTTGGCTATTTCCTTCATTTCTTCTATTTTCATCCTCACCGGGTGTGAAAGTGGTGGTGGTTTAAAAGGAAACGCGCCTGAGATAACGAATGTTGTTCTATATAGGATTGTGGGCGATCAAGAAATACAGACACTATCATTTCAGATTGGCGATGAATGCAACTTTTAATTGCTCTAACTGGTCTTCGTCGGGAATGGATGTAGGGGGGAGTTATATCAGTAAGAATGATGATGCTTTCAGCTGGCCTGGGGGTAGTTCAGCATGCAGAAATCTTTGGAATATTTATTGTGTAGAGCGACCCTAGCAGACGTGTAACAAAAGCCTGATTAGGAATATTATTTTATAGCGTTAGTCAAAAGGCAAATGGAACATACTTATGACAATGACTATACGCTATCTCAAAAAAGCCTTTTGACTTGATTTCGGCGTTTTCGAAAAAATTAACTCCTTGAAATATTAACTATATTACTCCGGTTAAATTTTTTCTCAGCCTTGAACTAAAGCCAAAATATTTTTTTGAGATGGCTTCTATATAAAGACGGGAAGGTTTAGAAAAAGATGGTTGGATGTTCATCTGATGAAATGCGACAGGAAACCGGTGAGGTTGAAAACTTCATATCTATTCTTTCAGAGCATAATCTCTGCAAAGATATCAATGGTTGGAGCAAACTGCCAGAAGCTGATCGGGATTTTGTTTTACATACCCACAATGGTGACATCCTGTTGCAGGTAAGCCAGATTCCAGCAGAAGATTTTGTGTTTCCCATTTCCAGGGTGGAGTACAATTCCGGAAGGTATCGTCGATTCATAAACCAGGCGCCCGGAGAGATTCCCCTGGCAGTTGACAATGCTCGTTTAAATACATCCATAAAGCGAAGCATCCAGCGGAAAATAGAAGAACCGTACATGGAATCAGACCATGAAACACACTGGCTATTGATATTCAGCACTTCTTCGTATCCCGAAACCGACTGCTGTGTGCGGGGTCACAAAAGGGACAGTGAGCCCGTATCCATCGCTCGTGACTATCTAAAGAATCATGACCCGATCCTGTTTAATCAGATCTGGTATTCAAACCCGGTAACAATACCTGTTCGGATCTGGCCCATTTTTCTGACCAAAGATGCTAAATAAATAAAAATATCTCGATGAAAAAGCAAGCTGACCCACGTATGCACTCAGCAGAACACCTCTTGAACCAGACCATGGTGCGGCTATATGACTGTGGCCGTTGTTTCTCTGCCCACATTGAAAGAAAGAAGTCAAAATGTGATTATCGATTTGATCATGAATTGACAGCAGATGAGATTCATAGGATCCAGTCCAGTGTTAACCATGTTATTAAATCTGACTTGTTGGTTTCCGAGACCTTTGTTCTGAAAAAAGAGGCGCAAGGGGTGTATGATATGCATAAGCTTCCTGAAGATGTTGATGGAAGGGTTCGGATAGTACACATGGGCAATTACGATGCCTGCCCTTGCATTGGTGAGCATGTGTCATCCACAGGGGAAATTGGGGCCTTCAGAATTACCACAACCAGTTTTAAAGGCGGCGCGTTACGTATTCGTTTCAAGTTATCATGAAACCTTTATCAAATTTCGTGCAATTCTAGAGCTAAACCGCAACGCCATATCTGTCCAGAATGAACACCAAATTATTGATGGCGTTCTCGTATTTGACTTTTCCATAGTTATAGTAATCGAACTCGATTTTTGAAACATTGAGTTGGATCAAGCTCCACAAAAACCAGTAAATGTCCGGAAAGGGTTTGAATAGATCGATAAGCAAGAGGGTCCGATCCATTTTTTGTCCGCTGCAGTAGGCTTTTACGATCTCTTTTTCCACGTCACGGGGCACGAGGATTTCCTGAAACATATCGGCAATGTCATAATATTTGGGGGCCATGCCGCCATACTCCCAGTCGATGAGATACATGGCGGCATCGTATTTGTGGGCGGCCTCATCCTTGATGAGAATGAAGTTGTCTGCCAGCAGGTCGTTGTGACAAGCTGTGTATTCCGACTCCGGAATATTAATGATGCTTGACAGTTTGACGAGTCTTTGAATAGTGCCTGCGATGTCGAATTCCGGATATTCGACCTCGAGTTGTCGCAGGATGGCGGACATTTTCATGACTTCCAACAGGGGATTGAATATTCGTTTGAGTTGTACGCCACTGTTATGAATCTTTAGGATCGGATCGACGATTTTTGCATGAAGTGTTTTGTCTAGAAAATGATCATTGGTCAACACGATCGCATTATCAATAAAGTCAACGATGGTGACTCCCTTTTCGGGTATGAATTTAACAAGGCGCGATCCCACGCCGATCTTTTCCATTTCCCGGATGGTGTGGGCCTCATCCTCGCGATCGATAAAAAGGTCGGTTTTGTCTCCATAAACCCGGACGGTACAATCCCCTTTTTCAGACTGGATACGATAGAGTTTGTTGGTAATACCGCCGCTCAGAATGGAGATGCTTACATGGAGCCCCTGCCACTCGGGCAGCAGTTCATAACAGATGTCTTGGGTGAATTCACTTTCTAAAAGGCTATTGGCAGTCGGCATGCTGATTCTCCCTGGTCAGTTTTTTTGATTTTCTCAATGAAGAATGTTTATAGTTTGGGCCCTTGATGGAGTCAATCCCTTTTTGAAACTCAATGGACAAAGTTAGGGATATCAAACGGAAAAATTCATTATGGTAGATTAAAGAGCGCTTAAATCTGCTAACAAAAAACTTGACAATACCTTGTCCTGTGATGTAGAAAAACAGTTCCTTCTGTCTGTGTTTTCAGTACTCTCCAGACACAAAAAGGAACGCACGGGTTTCAAGCTTATTTGGTTACACAAACCAAACAGCATTCTTGGATTATCTCGGGTTTATAATTGAAAAGTGACATCTTATTTAAAAACAATTGTATAGACATCTATAGTTTATGGCCTTTTTGCAATATTTAACACTTCAGCCCATATTGTCGATATGATTGATATAGTTACTTTTTAAAGCGATTTCCGATCAATTATGTTAACATCCAATAACCCCAATCTGAAAGGAGGCAGGTAGAATGAAAAGACGCGAGTTTATCAAAAAAGCAGGTGTGGGTGCAGCAGCGGTAGCTGCCACCGCAGTCAATGCACCATTTGTGCATGCTGCCAAGAAAACCACCATCAAGTGGCGAATGCAAACTTATGCTGGCCCGGCCTTGTCTGCACATGTCTGTAAACCGGCCATCGATGCCTTTAACAAAGCCGCTAACGGAGAAATGGTGATCGAACTCTATAATGCCGATCAGTTGGTGCCTACTGGTGAGCTTTTCAGGGCCATGCAGAAAGGCACTATCGATGCTGTCCAGAGTGATGATGATTCCATCGCAGCCCCTGTGGATGTTTCCATATTTGGTGCCTACTTTCCATTTGCATCCCGCTATTCACTGGATGTCCCCGCTCTGTGGAATTGGTATGGGCTCAACGAAATCTGGGAGGAAGCTTTCTCCGAAGTAAAGGGTGTTACCTGGCTGAGTGTTGGTGCCTGGGATCCATGCAATTTTGCTACCACCAAGCCCATTCGGAGCCTTGCAGATCTCAAGGGGCTGAGGGTGTTCAGTTTTCCCACTGGTGGCAGGTTTATGCAGCAATTCGGTGTTATCCCTGTGGCCTTACCTTGGGAAGATATCGAGATGGCCGTCCAGACCGGTGAACTGGATGGTGTTGCTTGGTCCGGCATCACAGAGGATTATACGGTGGGCTGGGCAGATGTCACCAATTACTATCTGACCAACCCCATTTCCGGAGCTTGGGCTGGTTCGTATTATGCGAATTCTGATTCATGGAACGCCCTGCCTGAACATCTGAAGACCCTGTTTCGTTTGCAAATGGACAGTTCACACTATTACCGGCAGCATTGGTATTGGTGGGGAGAAGCACACTACCGTACCAAGGGTGGAAAACTTAAGCTTACTTCGATCCCCAGTGAAGAATGGAAACAAGTGGAAGATGCTGCAATGAAATTCTGGGACGAGACAGCCGCAAAGGGCGGTAGGAGTGCCAAGGTTGTCAAGATACTCAAAGAATATGCCCAAACCATGAGAGACGCTGGTCCTCCCTATCGGTATTAATGACTGGGTATCAAGCGGTAATGATAACATAACGGTGGCCTTTCCCGGTGTTACTTTAAAATCAACCGGGAAAGGCCTCCTATTTAAAGACAGAGCAAAACCTCATTGAGCGATATTTTACTAAAGAGATGTGCCGAGTTTTTTACGCATAAGGGTTTTTGAAAGCCATAGGTTCGAAACGAGTGGATCAAAAATGGTATGTGAAATCCTTATGTATAATCGGTTCGGTGCAAATCGTGTAAAAATCGCTTGATTCAATTATGGGTAAAGGTACCAAAGGGAAGGGTCAAAGATGCCTAAAGCAGTCAGGGTTTTTGTAAACGCTGTTGAGTCAACAAATAAATTTGTAGGTAAGTTTTCCATGTATCTAGTCTTTGCTATGATTGGGATCCTGCTATACGAACCCATTGCCAGAAATCTATTTGGTAAGTCAAGCATATGGGCGGTTGAGATGGCACAATTTACTATGGCCGCTTATTATCTGCTTGGTGGTGGGTACTCCATGATGCTCAAGGGGCATGTTCGCATGGATTTGCTGTATGGCCGTTGGTCGGAAAAGAAAAGAGCAAAAGTAGACGCTGTTACAGGCATTTTTTTGATCTTCTACATGGGCTTTCTCCTGTATGGGGCATATTCAAGTATTGAATATGCTGTCATGTATGGGCAAAAAAATCGATCTGCGTGGGCACCCTATATGGCTCCCATAAAGATTATTATGGGAATCGGTGTCCTGCTGATGCTGTTGCAGTGCATAGCAACGTTTTTTAAGGATATAGCAAAGGGATGGGGGGAGAAGATTTAACATGAGTTATGAATTGATAGCGGTACTGATTTTTACATCCATGATGCTCATGCTCCTCACCGGTCAGCGTGTTTTTGGTGCCATCGGCGGTGTGGCAACATTGTTTGCACTGATGCTATGGGGAAAAGGTGCTGCAGAGATGCCTTTCAACGCTGCGTTTGCCTTGCTGAACTGGTATCCGCTCCTGACACTGCCATTGTTTATCTATATGGGATACATGTTTTCCGAATCAGGAATAGCAAGCGATCTTTACAGAATGTTTCATGTCTGGATGGGGTCCACCAGTGGAGGTTTGGCCATCGGAACCATGGGACTCATGGTTGCCGTATCAGCCATGAATGGCTTGAGCGTAGCCGGCATGGCCATCGGGGCGAGCCTTGCTTTACCAGAAATGCTTAAACGCAAATATGACAAGGTTATGGTGACTGGCGTCATCCAGGCGGGTAGCTCGTTGGGTATCATGGTCCCGCCCAGCGTGGTGCTTGTTCTCTACGGCATGATCGCAAGGCAACCCGTGGGTCAGTTATGGATGGCCGGTGTTTTTCCGGGGCTCTTGTTAGCAGGTCTTTTTATTGCCTACATCTATATCCGATGCCGGCTGCAGCCCCACCTGGGTCCAACCTTGTCAAAGGAAGAGCTGGCTGAGATCACCTGGGGTGAGAAGTTTCGATTGCTCAAGGCCGGAATCGTTCCCTTGGTAATTATTTTTTCCATGACGGGTCTTTTCCTGATGGGGATTACCAGTCTCGTCCAATGTTCGGCAGCCGGTGCTACAGCCACAACCCTTGCAGCACTTTTCAAAGGTCGGTTAAACCGACATGTGCTGGAAGAAACATTAAAGAACACTCTAAGTGTCAGCTGTATGTTTATGTGGGTGATTCTGGCCGCACTTTGCTTTGGTGCTGTTTTTGACGGTCTTGGTGCTGTGCATGCCATAAAATCTCTATTTATTGAAAGATGGGGTCTAAGTCCTTTCGGGATACTCGTGATGATGCAGTTGTCATACATACTGATGGGAATGTTTCTTGACGACACAGCAATGCTCATCATCGTCGCCCCACTTTATGTACCGTTAGTTATCGAGTTGGGTTACAACCCGATCTGGTATGGTGTTCTGTATACGATTACCTGCCAGATTGCCTATATGACACCTCCCTTTGGCTACAACCTGTTTCTCATGAAGGCCATGGCACCCAAAGAGGTGTCCCTGGGGGATATATACCGTTCCATTGTACCGTTTGTTCTGGTTATGATGATAGGTTTGGTCATCGTAATGCTGTTTCCCGGAATCGCTCTCTGGTTGCCCGATTACTATTTTGGACGATAAACCCACAATGTCCATGACACGACGATGCTGAAAAGCTGTAAAAAAAGTCAATACGGACAGTTATACCGCTTGTCATAATAATGTTCAGAAAATAGGTTGGCGGCATAAGGTTTGTAGCAGAAAAACGTTCCGATTTAGGGCCGTTTTTCTGACAACCCCTATAGACCAGTTGCCATATATATGTTCCGCATACCGCCCTTTTGAAGCCCAATCGGAATGTTACTGTGGCAATCACTATAAGACACGTGCTACCGAAAAAGCAAACAAAGGCACACCGCTCTGATTTAGAGATGAGCCTTTGTTATTGGTCAGCGCGAAAGGATACGTGACAAGCTTAACCCTAACGTTGCGACTATAGCGTTTAGGCAAGTTAAAACCTGCTGCCTGTGTTATACGCCTTGAACCTCTATTTTATATTTGGCTTTTGTCGAGAATCGCCAATGATTTTTCGATCCTGTCACCGGCATTGAGGGCGTTCAACCAGTCATTTGGCAGGGCATCCAATCCATGACAGCCCCCCAGCACCATGCCAACAAGCATACCCCTTGCCGCAGAATCCCCTCCTGCCATGACGTTTTCAACCAATGCTTCCTCGAAGTCATTCTCGTATTTGCTGATCAAGTGGATCGTACCTGGAAGGGCGGCCTCTACACTGCACATCTGGCCGAACTCTGCGATGATGGTGCGGGTGTCCTTGTCTTGACTTGCAAGACCCAGGTATACTTCGTCCGCAATATCCGTGTTTTGAAATTGTTTCTCCAGCAGATGAGGAATGGCTTCTGAAGGCTTTTCACCTGCGAGCGCACGAAAGGTCAGTCTTACAAAAAACG
>JAHEIB010000043.1:0-8768 GCA_024639645.1 Deltaproteobacteria bacterium | reverse complement strand
CAGATGGGTTGTTGTGGGTCAAGGCCGTTTGCTGTCTGGCAGCCGCAATCGCCGATTCCATATCGTTGGCATACTTGTACACAATGGGAGCAATCCTGGCCGCACCACCCAGATCGTCTGAAGATGAGCCGTTTTCCAGGATGTTGTTTCCTTCGGTCATATTCTGGAGTGTGGTGAGCGTGGCTTTGTCCTGATATCCGTCATAATCATTAAAGAAAGATTGCCATGCTTTGGCAAACCCTCTCTGATCAAATCCTGAAACGGTTGCCAGAGACTCGAGCAGCAGCAGCATTTGATCACCGTAGTGGGTGAAGTCTCCTTTTTTCTTGCCGGCATGGTAGCTGACCAGAGGGTCGAAATATTGTTGTACCCGCCCAAACTTTTTGTCGATGACATTCGTGTTATAGACCCAGTGAGGCCCCAATGCCAGGGCGTCTCCCACGAAAGATCCAAAAATCATTCCCTTCTTGTTTTGATTCATATCCGTGTCTCCTTCATGATCTATAATAGATTGACAAATATAGATGTTCACCCATATCCATTGTTTTGGCTGGGCGCAGTTTAAATGGCTGCAGATATGCTTCTAGGCCTTTCGGTGAAATTCTTATTTTCATGGGAGGTCCCGGCGGTCCGTCTTTCTTTTTGAACTCAATCACGGCCAGTCGACCGTCCGGCTTCAATGTCCTTGCTATCTCTTTCAGGGTCCCCTGGTCCGTGTTGTCTTGAACAAGGTCGTGCAGCACCGCCGCCATGAGACATATGTCCACCGAATGATCAGCCATGGGTATGTGCCGACTGACATCGGCCACACGTGGGAAAATGTTATCGAGTTTTCTGGTTTGAATTTCGTTTTTCAAACGATTGATACCGTCTTCCCATAGGTCAACGGCAACTATTTTCCCTGACAGACCCACATAAGGGGAGGCCGCCATGGCATAAGCACCGATTCCACAGGCGACATCCAGCATGGTGATATTTCTTTCCAACCCGATTTCAGAGTACAATTTTCTGGAGTCGATGAGTGAAAAACTGCTTTTCCCAGCAGCTATGGGTTTCTCCGTCATAATATACACCCCGCATCATTTCTAGTTCATATTTATGATTTTATTCTAAGTACAATCTCACCAAGACGCAAGAAAAAGATGGATGACATTGTCCATAGACACTTGGACCATTTCTAAAATAGAGTTCCCAGTTGATGTTTTGGAAGATTTGATTTAGGTTTTGATTCCAATTTATTTCAGAAGCGATAATGCTCCGATTTAAAATCGTATCTTAGGGCATAACCTCTATATGGATTCATCATCAGGAATCATCGAATCAAAACGCAGGGCTATGATTATCTTTTCTGCCTTGCTGGCTTTGTTTCTGGGTGCTATGGACGCGCTGATCATGACGGCGGCCATGCCGACAATTGTTGCAGAGCTTGGTGGACTGCACCTGTACAGCTGGGTCTATTCAGCCTATCTTTTGGCACGGGCTGTGTCGCTTCCGGTATTCGGAAAACTGGGTGATCTAATTAAAAACAAGCACATTTTTTTGACCTCAATCACCATCTTCCTGCTGTCGTCTGCTACGGCCGGCTTTTCGCCCAACATGACGTTTTTAATTGTTTGCAGGGTCTTTCAGGGTGTCGGCGCCGGTGGCATCTTTGCCATGGTCTATATCGTACTGGCAGATATCTCGCTGCCTGGTCAGCGGACCAAAACCATGTCCTTTGCCAGTTCGGTCTGGGGGATTGCCAGCGTTCTGGGACCCACACTGGGTGGTTTGATTGTCTCATATGTATCGTGGCGATGGATTTTTTTTATCAATGTGCCTTTGGGTCTACTGTCGTTAGGGGGTATATCCTTTTATCTAATGGAAACAAGGGAAAAACGCAGCAAGGTGTCCCTGGACCTGCTCGGTGTATTGACCCTTTCCGTATCCATCGTGGCATTGCTCAGTCTGTTTCTGGTTGGAGGCAAGGATTATGCCTGGGACTCTTCACAGGTCATGATCCTTCTGCTGCTGTCCATTTTAGCGGGGATCGGGTTTATCTATTGTGAAAAACGTGCTGAAGATCCGATTATTTCCCTGGAATTTTTCAAAATAAGAGGCTTTGCCGTCGGAAATGCTTCGGTGTTTATGAGCAGTTTTGCCATTTTTGCTTTTTTTGCCTTTGCACCCATTTTTATTCAGGGTGCCCAGGGAAAAAGCCCCATGCAGGTGGGAGTCTCCCTGCTTTCCCTGAGTCTTGGATGGTCCATTGGATCCATCATTTTCGGTCAGATATCGAATTGGCTCGGTGCAAGGACGGCAGCAATCATGGGGGCCATTTTTCTGACTGCAGGCTGTGGTTTATCTCTTACATTTCATGCGGGAACTTCTATGATATTCAGTTTCTTCGTATTCCAGCTGGTGGGGATCGGCATGGGTTTTGTTGCTTTGGCAACCCTCGTGATCGTTCAAAATTCTGTGGATCCCTCTGATCTGGGGGTTGCGACCGCTTCTCATCAGTTTATGCGAACCTTTGGCGGCACGGTGGGTATTGGTATCTGTGGTGGCTTGCTGATGTCCAGGTTGACGCTTACCATCGATAGTCTGGTGGATAAGGGCATTGGGGGGGGGCTTCCGGAGACGGTGTTCAATCAGTCCCAGAGAAGTATCGAGAATTTGCTGCGACCGGAATTCCAGGCTTTGTTGCCGGAAGCTGAAAGTGTATTGCTTCAGTCATCCATTGCATCCAGCGTTCAGTTCGTCTTCTGGATCGCCCTGTTTGTTTCACTGCTTTGCCTGGCCATCTGTTTTTTACTTCCCGAAAGCAAGGGTGAATAAGAAAAGGGTTGGAGGGGAATAGGGTTCATGGAGTTTGTTGAGTTTATTGGGTTCATTGGGCTGATGAAACAGAAATCAGTTGAAGGCCCTGTACCCATGGTCTAAAGCAACAAGACAAACCCAAAGAACACAATGAACAAAGCAACTATGTTTGTAGGGTTGGAGGAAAAAATGTATAACCCATCGATTTCAGAATTGAGAAAATTTTTGGAAAGTTATGTGGCAGAAGAACCGGCCAGGTTGAATCATGGGGGATGGTGGCGAAAACCCTTGCTGGTTTCAGCGCCCGTTGACCAGCGATTCGATGTGCTCACGGAAATTGCCATGGATGAGCATCTGCATCCACGGGATCTGTTGAAAACTGCCAAATCAGTTGTTGTTTTTTTTATCCCTTTCGTCAAAGAACTCATCAAAGAGAATCGTTCAGGCAAGAGACCGTGCAGGAACTGGGGGCTAGCTTATGTAGAAACCAACGATCTTATCAACCGGGCAGGGGAGGCCATTGCCGACTTTCTCAAAACGGCAGGCTATGCATCCGGATTGACACCGGCCACCCACAACTTTGACGAGCGACGACTCATGGCACGCTGGTCCCACAAGCATCTTGCCCATCTGGCGGGTCTGGGGCGGTTTGGGGTCCATTTTATGCTGATAACACCGGCAGGCGTCTGCGGGAGATTTGGCAGTCTGGTTACCGAAGCCGATCTGGGTGACAATCCGCTCATGGATGATCCCGAGGCCTGTCTGCTCAAAGCAGGAAAAAAATGCGGTAAATGTATCGAAAGGTGTCCGGTGAATGCACTGACGGAGAATGGATTTGATCGTCGGAAATGCTGGGACAGGTTAAACGAGAACCTGCACACGCTTGATTATTATGCGGACCTGCCTTCAACCACCCATGTGTGTGGAAAGTGTAATACCATGCTTCCGTGCAGTTTTATCAATCCCGTGAAACAGGAGATGTTTTCATCTTGATTGATAAAATAAAATCTTTCATAGCCTGAAAGGTGGTTTCGCTACGATCGGAATGGGGTGAGTGGCCGCATTCCGAAATCATCAGGGATTCTGTATTTTCACCGGACTGCCTAACAATCGCTTCGAGTTGCGCCGGTGAGCCATAGGGATCATTTTCCCCTTGAATTGCCAGTACAGGGACCTGAATATTAGGAAGATATTCTTCCAGATTCCAATGCTTGAAATCAGGGTGAAGCCAGACATTGTTCCAACCCCAGAAGGCACTTTCGGTGTTCCGGCCATGGTATTTTTCAAGTTTTTTGCGCAAGTCTCCTGTGACATATCGCTCGCGAGCCTCGCGGATCGACTGGAGAGATATCTCTTCGCAGAATACATGTGCAGCTTCTGTGATCAAGCCTTTCAAGGGCAGGGCCGGTGTGCCACCGGCATAAATAATTCCTATGGACCCGCCGTCTGAATGTCCGATGATAACGCATTGCTTTACCATGGTTCTATCAAGCAGTTCGGGCAGGATATGCAAGCCTTCATCATGCATGAAACTTACCGGTCTTGGGAGGGAACAGACATCTGAGCGGCCATAGCCCAGACGACTGTATATCAGCAATCCACAGCCGGTGGTTCTAGCCAGTCTATACGGAAAGTCATGCCACATGTCGACACACCCCAACCCTTCGTGCAGAAAGACCAGGGTTAAGGCCTCTTCCGGTGGTGGTCCATACCAGACTGTTTCCAGACGCTTTGCACCGATATCCATGAGGGTAGTCTTCAGCATGATTTCAACACAACTTGGTCAGATGGATTGAGAAGCCTTGAGAGATTCAATCTCCTGGGTGGTAAAACCAAATTCTGCCAGGACGGTTTCCGTGTCCTGTCCCGGAATGGGTGGCGGACCCTTAAGCTCGGGCTTCGTCCTTGAAAAGCGAGGGGCAGGGGCAGGTTGGAGCACGCCTTCATTTTCGACAAAGGTTTTTCGTTGTTTGTTGTGGGGATGCTCGGGTGCCTCTGACAGGGACAACACAGGGGCAAAACAGATATCGCTTCCTTCCATGATCTCACACCACGCTTGCCGGGTTTTGGTCTTGAAAACCAGCGAGAGTTTTTCCTTCAGCTGGGGCCATTGGGAAGAATCTAACTGGTTCTGAAAATCTGGGTCCTCGATTTCACCGAGTTTCAGGAGGAGTTTGTAAAACTGGGGTTCGATGGAACCGATGGCAACAAACTTGTTATCTGCGGTTTCATAGGTATCATAGAAATGTGCACCTGTGTCCAGCAGATTGGTTCCTGGCTTGTCTGTCCAGAAACCGGCGGCCTTAAGTCCGTATATCATGGTCATGAGTGCGGCGGAGCCATCTGTCATGGCAGCATCCACCACCTGTCCTTGTCCCGAGTTTCGGGCCTCGTACAGTGCGCAGACCATGCCAAAAGCCAGCAACATGCCGCCGCCGCCGAAATCTCCCACAAGATTTAATGGTGGCACAGGTTTTTGACCCTTACGACCGATGGTATGCAAAGCGCCGGAAAGTGCAATATAGTTGATATCGTGGCCGGCGGCTCTTGCCAGGGGTCCTTCCTGACCCCAGCCCGTCATTCTGCCGTAAACAAGTCTGGGGTTTATTTCTAAACAGACATCGGGCCCAAGACCCAGCTTTTCCATGACACCTGGGCGAAAGCCTTCCTGAAGTGCATCCACCTGCTCCAGCATCCTGAGCAGGGTTTGGGCCCCTTCAGGTGTTCTGAGGTTGATGGAGATGGATTTACGGTTTCGGATCAGGAGGTCGTATTTGGGATCAGACAATGACAACCCGCCTTTTCTTTCCACACGGACAATTTCAGCACCCATGTCCGAGAGCATCATACCACAAAAAGGACCCGGTCCGATGCCACCAACCTCGATAACCTTAACGCCACTTAATGGACCCATTTTCCCCTCCTGAACGGCAATAGCGAGCAAATGAAATAGATAAAATCCTTACCGAGATGCGAAGCACTGCCGCACGGCAGAACATTCCCTGCAGCCTGCTGCAGGGTACGCTTCAATATGTTGCTTATTCTATTGACTGTTTAAGTTTTGCAAATGCCGGGCCGTCAGAACGCCAGACATAGCAAGTGTTTTTCAATCTTTTAAGCGAATAGTTCTTGAGTGCCTGGGATTCGTTTGGCAATCGTGTCGCTGCGGTCCAGGCACCCTGTACAGCTGCCGGTGCCATGGCCATCAGGAGCGCCATCAGATGGGCGCAGCCTTTGGCACCCCCCACAAGGTTTCTGGCTTTTGTGGTAAAGCCGGAAACAATCGACATTCCTTTGATGGATTCGAGGGTTCGGCGTGTTTCTATACAGTCATTGTGAGGAACCGTTGGCATTTCCACATCGATGTCCTCGATGACCAGTCCGGGGCCCCGGACTTTCATACGGATGATCATGTTGTGGACAGTATTGGGTTTGATAACATCACCCCCGGAACGGTAAGAATCGATTAATCGATTGTCATTCAGACGTCCCTCGACAACGATTGTATCTGCTTTATATATAAAGATGGCCACATCAATGCTGCGTGTGTGAATTTTTTGACAAGCTGTTGTGTCGATCATATATTCCTCTAAAGTTGATTGTTCTACAATGCAGGTGTCAAATATAGTATTTGAACCGATGAGATCTTCAAAACAGGTATATAGCACAAGAAAGAGGCGATCTGAAGCAACAATGTTGTCTTCGATAAAACCATGCAACAATTTTAAACAAGGAAACATAAACATGAACACAAAAAAGCTCGAAATCTTCTCAGACACCATTTGACCATGGTGCTACTTCATTACAGGTCGTATTGAAAAAATAAAAAGAGAAATGGGTATCAACGTTAGCTGGATGGCATTCCCCTTGCATCCGGAAACACCGGAAGAAGGGCGAACCCTGGAAGAACTTTTTGCCGGTCGTTCATATAACATCCCAGAGGCGTTGGCGCAGATGAAGATGGTTGCCGAAGCTGAAGGTCTCCCTTTTGGCAACCGCACAAAAACGTACAACAGTCGCCTGGCCCAGGAACTTGCCAAGTGGGCTGAAGAACAGGGACATGGGGATGCTTTCCACCAGGCTGCTTTCCGTTCCTACTTTGCGGATGGCAAAAACATCGCCAAGACAGAGAACCTGCTCAACATTGTTGATTCTGTTTCTTTGGATACCACTGAAGCCAAAAGGGTTATCGAGGAGAGGCTCTATAAGGAAGCCGTTGATGCTGATTGGGAACGTGCCCGTGGGCTCGGTATCACAGCCGTACCCACCTTTTTGTTCGGGAAAGGCCGTCTCGTAGGGGCACAGCCGTATGAAACCCTGAAACAGTTTGTGGGTCAATGGATATAATTTTGGATGGGTTGCCGCCATCCGGCAGTGTTGAAATGGTCGGAAACGTTTGTTCCGGAGGGAACCAGGGTGTCGAACCAGGCAAGGTCTTCAGGCAACAGGCGGATATTCTGGGCCGAGACCAGATCATCCAGGTGCTCTGGTGTGCGAGGACCGATAATGGCTGAGGTGATGGCAGGCTGGTGCAAAATCCATGATACGGATAGTGACGCAGGTGACTGATCATTTTCTTTTGCCCGTTTGCTGACCTTTTGAGCGATTTTTATACCTGCGCTTGTGATCCGTTCCGCATAGATGCTTTTTTTTGTTGCTCGACTGTGTTCAGGGAAATTGTCTGCTGTTTGATACCGGCCGGCCAGCATACCCTGGGCAAGTGGTGACCAGGTTATTATACCAAGGTCGTAATTCAGACACATGGGCACAACTTCGTTTTCTATTCTTCGGTCAAGGAGATTGTAAGGCGGTTGCTCACAGACAAACTTAGGAAGACCTTTTTGGTCCGCAACGTGAAGCGCTTCAACTGTTCGCCACGCCGGATGTGTAGAGCAGGCAATGTATCTTATATAGCCCTGTTTCACCAAATAGTTTAGCGCACGCAATGTCTCTTCTTGGGGGATGTCCCAGTCCGTGCGGTGAAGAAAGTAGATGTCGATGTAATCCGTCTGCAGTCGTTTCAGACTCTCCATGCAACTGTTGATCACGTTATGACGGCTGTTTCCGCTCGAATTCGGTCTGTCGCTGGTGGGCATAAAAACTTTTGAGGTCAACAGGACCTGATGTCGTTTGCCATTGTTTTTCAGGGCCTTGCCCAGTATTCTCTCGCTCCTGCCTTCTGCATAGACGTTGGCGCAATCCAGTAAATTGACACCGTAGTCAAGAGCCTTGTCTATCATCAGCAATGAGGTGGATTCGTCTGTGGGTCCGCCGAAATTCATAGTGCCCAATGTCAATTCTGAAACCATCAGGCCCGAGCGGCCTAAACGTCTGTAATTCATATTTTCGATTCCTCAACCCTGTTTTTAAGGATCAGGGTTTTAATACTAAGTATGGTGCTTTAGCGCTGCCCGAAACCAGTTCCGACTGGGCCAATGCCCTGCGCTGCAATTTCTTTGCAAAATAGATTGAAACAACTCCTGGAGCGGCAACGTTGCGCTCTATAAATTTGTATAACAATTTTATTAACATAAAAAGATTTTTTGAACTACTAAAAATCGCAACTTCTTGAAAAGATGTGTAAAGTATGATTTTGTTGGCAGGGCAAAATCATTTAATACGTTCGCGGAGCGAATTTATAATGGATCATTTTAAAGTTAATTCAAAAGATCTCTTTTTCATCCTCAAGGAACAACTGTCATATGCTTCCCTGTGTCGGCTGGACCGCTACAAAGATCTGAATGAGCTTACCTTTGACATGCTGGTGACTGAAGCCATCAGCTTTGCCAGGGGTGTTGTGGCGCCTCTTCAGGAAATTGGTGAAGCCAGAGGAATCGGTTTTGACGGCGATTCCGTTACTTGCCCTGGGGAATTTAAAGAGGCTTTCAGACAGTACGGTGAAGATGGGTGGATTGCAGCGGCCAGAAATACTCAATACGGCGGACAGGGCTTCCCGCACATGATGCGCA
>JAHEIB010000177.1 GCA_024639645.1 Deltaproteobacteria bacterium | reverse complement strand
TTAAAATCGTTACACGATTTTATTTGACAATAAAATGGCAGTTCTGTAGGACTTATCATTTGGAAAGCGCAAATATATCTGATTGTTATAATTTGTCAAAATAAAAGGAGGCATCCGCGTGGACGTATTGGTACTGTTAAAACAGGTTCCTTCAACTGAATCGATTATCGAAATAGCAGGAGACGGGGTTTCCATCAAGACGGATGACCTCAAGTGGGTGATCAACCCATATGATGAGCTCGCCGTGGAAGAGGCGCTCCGCTTACGGGAGGCCCATGGCGGAACCGTAACGATCCTGACAGTGGGGCGTGAAAAGGCGGCTGAGGCGATACGTACGGCACTGGCCATGGGGGCCGACAAGGGCGTATTGGTTTCAGACCCGGTTCTGGAAGGTTGTGACCCGCTGTGTACGGCAAAGGTATTGGCTGCGGCGGCCAAAGAGATCCCTTTTGATCTCATCATTGCCGGACAGCGGGCCGTGGACGACGATGCCTATATGGTTGGTTCGGCAGTGGCCGAAGCTTTGGGTATCCCGAGCATCACCATGGTGATAAAAGAGGAGATTTCTGAAAACAGGATTCAATGCCAAAAGACCATCGATGGGGGTGTGGCCGTTGTTGAAGCACCGCTGCCGGCACTCATTACGACCCAGCGGGGATTGAACGAGCCCAGATATGCGTCTCTGCCGGGTATTATGAAGGCCAAAAAGAAACCCCTGGACAGCAAAACACTGGCCGATCTGGGTCTTGATCCCCAGACCTTTACAGCCTTCAAAATGAAGATCGTGGCCTTGAATCCACCGCCGGAAAGAAAAGGGGGACAGGTTGTCGAGGGGGAGACAGCCCAGGAAAAAGCCCGGGAACTGGTGAGAATACTGCACGAAGAGGCTAAGGTTTTTTAAATCCCAAGCACGAATATCGAAATTCGAAACAAATTCAAAATTCAAATATCCAAAATGGCTCCAGCATAAGCCATTGAATTGAATATTATCTATTTGTTTTGAGCATTTGAGTTTATGGCTCAAAAAATAAAAGCAATCACGAAAACACGAAATCTGAAAAACACGAAATATTTCATGGTCTTTTTCGTGGTTTCGACCTTTCGTGATTTCGTGATAAAAGATTTTTTTCTTCCCGGTTTGCCCGGGGAAAATATGAGGTGAAATATGTCAAAGGGTATCATGGTCGTTGCGGAGCAGAGTGACGGGGTTTTCAGAAAGGTCACGTTTGAAGTTTTGAGCGAAGGGAAACGGATCGCGGATAAGCTGGGCTGTCAATTGACGGCCGTTGTTTTGGGTGCTGACATTGCAGCATTAGGGCAGGAACTCCAGGCATATGGCCCGGACAGGATCCTGGCGGTCGAAGATTCACAATTGGCCGACTACCTGACAGACGCCTATACCAATGCGCTGTCAGGGGTCATAGAACAGGAAGATCCCGGCATACTTCTCTTTGGTGCTTCGGTCCAGGGGAAAGACCTTTCCGCACGTGTGGCGGCCCGAATCGATGCGCCCCTGGCGGTGGATTGTGTGGCCATCAGCTGTGATGGTGATGTGTTGACTGCCACACGGCCCATTTATGGCGGCAAATTGCTGGCAAATGTTGTTTTGGAAGGAGAGCGCCAGCTGTTTTCAATACGACCGAATACAGCTGAAATCATAAAAGCCGGTGGTGATGCCGTTGTGGAAACCGTATCAGCAGAAATCGGCACGGTAAGCATGAAGTTTATTGAAAAAAGAATGGAAACCGGCAAGATCGACCTGACCGAAGCGAATATCGTCGTTTCCGGTGGCCGGGGTATGGGGGGAGAGGACTATTCCGTGGTTGAAGACTTGGCGGCGGTTCTGGGTGCGGCCGTGGGGGCCTCCCGTGCGGCTGTTGACGAGGGATGGCGATCCCATTCAGACCAGGTGGGCCAGACCGGCAAGGTTGTGTCACCCGGGCTCTACATGGCGTTTGGCATCTCCGGCGCCATTCAGCACCTGGCCGGCATGTCATCCTCCAAGGTAATCGTGGCCATAAACAATGATGCGGAAGCGCCCATATTTGCCAAGGCCGATTATGCTGTTGTGGCGGACCTGTTTGAAATTGCACCCTATATCACCGAAGAGATACAAAAGATATCCGGATGATATTTCATGTTGCCAGTCTGGGTTGCGCCCGTAATCTTGTCGACAGCGAGTCCATGACGGGTCGATTACTGGCTGCCGGGCACGAAATAACGGAAGATCCTGCCGGGGCGGAAGTGATTGTCGTCAACACCTGCAGCTTTATCGAATCGGCTGTCAACGAGTCCATCGATACCATCCTGGAACTGGCCAGGCATAAAACCCAGGGTGTCTGTGGGCGTATGATCGTAACGGGTTGCCTCCCGGAGCGTTTTCGCGAAGAGATCGTCAGCAGTCTCCCCGAAGTCGATATGTTTCTGGGGACCGGTGCATACGACAGAATCGTCGAGGCAGTCAGGGAACATGGGGACCGTCCCAGGTGTATCCTGCCGGACCCGGACGCCCTTAAGAGTTCCAGCGAAGTGTTGCCGAGGGCTGGGCAGCCCTCACCCATGTCCTATCTTAAAATTGCAGAAGGGTGCGACAGGCACTGCACCTACTGTATCATTCCGAAACTGCGAGGCAGGCAAAAAAGCCGTCCCCTCAAAAAAATCGTTCAAGAGGCCGCCGCTCTGGTTCGATCGGGTGTCAAAGAACTGGTGCTGGTGGCGCAGGAAACAACTGCCTACGGTAAGGACATCGGTTTGTCCAATGGTCTTACCCATCTGTTGCAGGCGCTTTCGGCCATCTCATCGGACGTCTGGATCCGGATGCTATACGGGCACCCGGAGAGCATGGACGACACCTTGATTAAAACCATGCACCACGCCGACAATATCTGCTCCTATTTTGATATTCCCATCCAGCATGCAAGCAACCGGATATTAAAGAAGATGGGGAGGCAGTATCAAAAAGAGGATCTTTTCAGACTGTTTGACCGAATCCGTTCCATTGCCGGGGACGCCTGTCTCAGAACGACGGTTATCACGGGATTTCCGGGGGAAACCGAATCGGATTTTGACGAACTGTTCAGTTGTATTGAAAAAATTCGATTTGACCACCTGGGTGTTTTCAATTATTCTGATTCAGAGGATCTGGCATCGCATGGTCTGGCGCAGCATGTGCCCGAGGAAGTCGCCATGGCACGACACGACGCCATCATGTCACGGCAGATGGATATCTCCACCGAAAACAATGAAAAATATCTGAACCAGACCGTGCCTGTGCTTATCGAAGAAATGCCCGAAAAAGGGCTGTACATCGGGAGGACCGTATTCCAGGCCCCTGAAGTTGACGGTATCACCTATGTTCACAAGGATGGGTTGACAATCGGTGAATTTACAGATGTCCGGATTACTGAAACGCTGGAATATGACTTGACCGGAGAGGCATTATGAGTGATCTGAAAAATAGAATTCTGTCGCTGGTCAAGGATGATCTGGACGGTATTGAAGCGGCCCTTCTCGAAAATTTGCACCCGAACCTGGATCTGGTTTCCAAGGTTGCCCACCACATACTCTTTAGCGGCGGAAAACGTCTTAGGCCCTTATTGATGGTACTGTCTGCAAGGCTGTGTGACTACCGGGGTGATTATGACAAAACCTTTTCCGTCATTTTTGAATATCTTCATGCCGCAACCCTGTTGCACGACGATCTTGTGGACGGTGCCGAATTGCGTAGGGGAAAACCTGCTTCGCACATTGTTTGGGGAAACGAAATTGCGGTGCTGGTGGGAGATTTTCTTCTGGCCCGTGGCCTGGCGATTGCCGCAGAGACAGATGAACCCAGAATCATTAAAATTATTTCCGAAATTACGGAAAACATGTCACAGGGAGAAATTCATCAGATCGACCGGAAAGGTAAGATAGACCTGAGCGAAACAGAGTACATGGATATCATCAAGTGCAAGACAGCCGTGTTGTTTCAAGGCGCATGCCGTATCAGTGCTATTCTGGCAGGAGCGCCTGAAGAAAAAGAGATGGCCCTTGCACAATATGGCTACCACCTTGGTATGGCTTTTCAGATGGTGGATGACCTGCTCGACTATACTTTTGATACGCAGATTCTCGGGAAAAAAGTCGGGGCCGATCTGCGGGAGGGAAAGCTGACGCTGCCTGTCATCATGGCTCTAGCCCAGGCAGAGCCCGGGGATCGCACTATGATGGAGAAAATCATCCGGGATGAAAAATTTACCAATAATGATTTCAAATGGTTGGTGGAAAAAATAACCGAACAGGGCGGTTTTGAATATACCAGGTCATTGGCGTTTGAACACATAGCAAACGCCCGCCAGGCACTTGAGCTGTTTCCTGTATCCCCCACCAGGGATATTCTATTTGATATTGCCGGGTATGCATTGGAAAGAACACACTGAACCGCAACAACCCGCATCCCCCGGGGCGTATAAGAAATCCTGGTTGGTATGGGCTGCAAGATTTTTCATGTGACAAAAACCGCTTTTAGGGAAAGGTGAAGGACACATGTATTTTACTATAAAATCAATTAAAAATATGGGTTGTCTTCTATTGAGCATGGTTCTTTTATGGGCATTTTGTAGCACTGTTTCGGCGCAGGAAGACAATACCGTACGTGTTGTGGATGTGGTTGGATCCGGAGCCATTTACGGCAACAATATGGCGGCTGCCAAGGAACAGGCCATCTTGAATGCCCTGGTGTCTGCAGTTGCCACCGCAGCCGCAGAAATTCAGCCTTTCCAGCAGCAGGTAGACAAATTCAAGTCTTATAATGAGCTTCTTTATAATCAGACCGATCGTTTTATCAAGGGCTACAAGGTGTTGACGGAATATCTGTCCGGGAGAAACTATCGGGCAGTTGTACAGGTCACGGTGATGAAGGAAAAAATCAAGGAAACCCTTCTGGGCGCCAACCTGGTCAGGCAGGAACATGTAATGCCCAAGATTCTTTTTTTTCTGGCGGAAAGAAAGATGGAAGATGTTTTGCCGGTTTACTGGTGGGGTGAAGACCTTGTGTTTGTTGTTCCTTTATCAGAAGAGGCCATGGCACAGGTTATAAGGGAGAAGGGCATGATGGTGATCAACCATGGCGTTATTGTGGAGCCTTTGAACTATCCGGCCGAAATCCCGCTTCAGGATGCCATCGATATCGGCAAGCATATGGCAGCGGACATTGTGATCATCGGAACCGCGACAGCTCAAAAAACAACCAATGTGATGGATGGGAATGTTAAAACCTTTAAAGGCGCTTTAACTGCCAAAGCGTATCGCACGGAAACCGGCAGGGAAATCGCCTTTGCTGCAAGGACGGCGGTTTTTGCGAGCGAAGATGATGAAAGCGGCGGGCGCGAAGCCTTGTTCAATGCCGGCATACTCGTTGGTCAGGAAATGGCCCAGCAGCTGACATCGGCCTGGGAAAGCGAGTCAAAACAGGAATCTCTGGTGGAAATCAATATTCACGGCACCCAGGAATTGGCAAATTTTATCAAGTTTCGAAAAGCGCTGGGAAAGATTCCCGGGGTAACGGCCATACACATCAAAGTCATGAAGGCGGACGAGTCGATTATTTCCGTTGATTACGAAGGTACGGCGCAGTCCCTTGCCGATGAATTGTTACTCAAGACATTTGAATCTTTTGGTATCGATATTTATGAGGTGTCTCCGGGGCGTCTGGGTATAGAGCTTGTGGTCGGATAGTTTGATCTAAGCTTAGCCATCGGCGAGCTTACCGCATTTACGGCGTCAGATGCCATACAGCCTAGTTCACTATAGCTGAAAAGCATCTTCCTTGTAATTACGGCGACCTCCCCATTGGCTCAGCTTAGGTCTGAAAAAAGTTAAGGTATCATAAAATCAGGGAACAGCCTTGCCATGTTGTTTATGCAACTATGGGGATCATTATGCCCATCAACCTGCCGAACCTACTGACCATCATCCGGATATTACTCACACCGCTTTTTGTGATCGTACTCCTGAGGGATCTCTTTGGTCCGGCCTTGCTGATTTTTACCATCGCTGGCATCAGCGATGGTCTGGACGGGTTTATCGCCAGGTATTTTAATCAACGGACAACACTGGGCGCCTACCTTGACCCGATTGCCGACAAGCTGTTGCTGGTGTCTGCCTTTGTCAGTCTGGCCATACTGAAAATCGTACCCAGCTGGGTCACGGTCATTGTCATCAGCCGGGATGTGCTTATTGTTATGGGCATCGCCATTTTTACCATAACGGAGAAACCCTATAAAATTAAACCGAGCGTTGTCAGTAAAATTACGACGGTCGCCCAGATTGCAACCATCATCCTGGCACTGGTTCACGTCAACCTGGCCGGATATTCCGTACTTATGGGGGTCTTGTTTTGGGTTACGGCAGGCCTTACAACGATTTCAGGTTTGCATTATATCTACTTCGGCATGAACATTCTTCAGAATGGTTCAAAGAAGATAAAACCCTCGCAGTAACTTAATAGAACTTCAGGCTGAAGTACCTTGGTCCAGAACCAATCAGGCTTGTGAAATTATCGAGATAGCACGCATCTGTCTGTTTTCATTTTTCTTGACAGCATCCCTAGGCAGTGATATCCAGAATTCTTAATTTATACCGCTTGTCATAATAATGTTTCGAAAATATGATTGCGGCATAAGGGTTTGTAGCAGAAAACGGTCCTCATTCGGAACGTTTTTCTGACAACCCCTATAAAGGCACGTAGCTCAGGG
>JAHEIB010000042.1 GCA_024639645.1 Deltaproteobacteria bacterium | reverse complement strand
ACCCTCGTCATCCAAGATAATCGGATGGATGCCCGGCATGCCCGGTCCGGCGCTGCCCGGTTTCATGGGCGTGATACCCGGCAGAGTACTACACAGAAATCCACCCGTTTCAGTCTGCCACCAGGTATCCACAATGATGGCCTCTCCCTTGCCCACCACTTCGTGATACCACTTCCATACTTCTGGTTCGATGGGCTCACCCACTGTGGTCATATGTTTGAAGTGATAGTTGTATTTGGCAGGCTCTTCCGGTCCTAGTTTTCTCAAGGCCCGAATGGCCGTTGGTGCGGTGTGAAAGATATTCACATCCAGATCCTGCGCAATTCGCCAGGCCCGTCCGGCATCCGGAAATGTGGGGACGCCTTCATACACAACCGTGGAGGCGCAGATCGCCAGCGGCCCGTAGACAATGTAGGAGTGCCCTGTAATCCAGCCGATATCGGCCATGCACCAGTAGACATCTTCGGGATGAATATCTTGGACATATTTACACGTACCGGCAACATAAGACAGGTAGCCGCCTGTGCCGTGCTGACAGCCCTTGGGTTTACCTGTGGTGCCACTGGTATACATGAGAAACAGCGGTGCTTCCGCCGGCATGGGAACCGGGTCGACCTTGGCACCATAAAAGTCTTTTAAAAGATCGTTTACAAAGAAATCCCGCCCTTCCTTCATAGGCGTTGGCGCAGAGGCTTTCCCCGGATACCGCTGCCAGACCAGAACCTTGTCAACCTTCTGGCCATCTTTCTCGGCCAGGTCGCAGGCAATATCAGCATTCTGCTTATGATCCAGCAGTGTACCACTTCTGTAATAGGCATCGGCGGTAATCAATACCCGGCTGTTGGAGTCTACAATACGATCAGCGCAGGCCCGGCCGCTGAACCCGCCAAATACCTGTGAATGGATAACACCCAAACGGGCACAAGCCAGCATGGTGATGGGAAGTTCTGCAAGCATGGGCATGTGCAATGTAACGCGGTCGCCGGCTTTTAGTCCGGCAAAATCTCTTAGAAGGGCTGCAAATTCATTTACCCTGACATAAAGTTCCTGATAGGTTACGTGTTCATATTTCTCATCCAGAGGTTCAGGGACAAAGTGTATGGCTGTCTTGTTTTTGTTTTTTGCAAGGTGCCTGTCAACGCAGTTGTAACTTGCATTGATCTTTCCACCCACAAACCATTTCCAACAGGGTGCATCACTGGTGTCCAGTGTGGTATCCCAGTATTGATACCAATCAAGCAGGTCTGCATACTCTTTAAAGCAATTGGGAAAATTATCCAAAGAAAAGCGATCATAGACAGCAGGATCGGTCATGTTGGCCTGGGCCACAAATTGATAAGATGGATAATAGTAGTCCTCCTCACCCCAGTGAACCGCAATCTGCGCTTCTGATGTTTCAACAACTTCTTTTTCCGCCATTTATAGCCCTCCTTCGTTTGAGACCTCGTAAAAAACAAACAGTTTTTTTACGGGTGTTTTAGGTTTGAAGTGTTAGGTTTCAGGTAATTAAATAATCGAGATCACTTTATTTAATAACCTGAGAGCGAACACTGAAACCAACCGACTTCGATTTATTATTTGAAATCATCGTCACTGACGATTCCGTGTTTTGGCTTTTTTTGGTGTTTTACTTTTTTGGGGGTGTTTTTTGATGCCACTGTCAAATATTTCGAAGGCTATCTCGAGTGTTTCCCTGAGATAATCCTTATCTTCGTTGATAATGCTTTTGCTCGTTTCCCAGAGTATCACGCCGGAAAACAGAGCCCAGAAAGTATCGGCAATGGCCATGGGGTGTTTGTCGATAAAAACACCTTGTTGTACCCCTTCCTGGAACAGCTTGGCCATCTCTGAAAGTGATCGTTTGGATAGATTTTTTATTTCTGACAGTAACTCAGGCGTCAAATTTTTTAAGGTATCGCTGGATTGCAGATGGAACATATTGATAAGGATCATGGGGTCGAATTCGTACACGTCATACATGGCTTCCTTGAGACCCGATATCCGCGATTCAATGTCTGAGTGCGCATTGCTGTTAAGATGTTCCAGACGTATCAACAGATAGTGCAGGATCCTGAGAGACAGTGATGCATACAATTCGTCTTTGTTCTTGAAATAGAGATACAGGGTCCCCGGGCTTAACTCTGCCTCATGGGCAATGTCTTCCATGGTGGCTTTATTAAAGCCTTTTTCAGAAAATACACGTTTGGCAGCCACAATGATCTGCTGGCGTCTTCGCTCGCGTTCTCTTTCCTTGCGTTCATGTATTCCCATATTAAATGAACCTTATTTATTTCTTAGAATGTCGTATAATCTTTATATTGTATTTGTCAAGTAAAAATATCTTCACTAATAAATTTGTTCTAAGATTTTAAATGAGCCGGCCATGTCGATAGAAGCCATCCCGAATAAAGGGTTTTGGTTCAAGTTCAAGGCGGTCCCGAACTTCAACCCGCAGGCGCCCCGAAGGAAGTGCCCTTGGGGTGCATACTTTAGTATTCCGAGGATTGAAGCAAGGGACCAACACAGAAATTAGGGCAAAAAACTTTTTTGAGATAGCTTCTAATCAGTACGAGGTAATATGTCTGAAGACGGAATGCAAAATGCAGCAAACAAGATATCAAAGACAGAAGGCGGTAGGACGTATTCTGTCTTCAGTATTCTATCGGGTCAAATTTTCAGGAGGATTTGAAAATATTTTTTAGGTGGGGATTGATGAGGGCTTTGTTGAGAATGTCAATCTGCTCCTTTAATTCAGTCTCGTTCGTAAAAGACATTTTCAGTTTCAGGGACCTCCCCTCGAAATATTCAGGAGGGAGAAGACGGATCCTGCCGCCCAGATTAAGCCGTCGCAGGTCACGCTGGAATGATTCTTCAGCAAGTGAAAGATTCGGGAAACGCCGCCTGCGCAATTTTGACCTTACAAGCTTGGTTTTCTGGAGATTGTCCAGGTCCTTGTCATCGAGCACTTCCTGAACACCCTCAGACAGGAGTATCTCCTGAGTGCCACGTTTTTCACGATGGGCGATTTCCTTGAGGTGGGAGCAGATTTCCTTCTGCTTATTCTGGTTCAACTTCAGTTCCATGAAAAGTCGGGCCAGTATAACTGCCGCTGTCACTTCAATCTTGTGGAGTTCGGCAGCCATATTCAAAGATATTCTATTCTGGAAAATCCCCGTCTGAACCAGATGGGGGAGTCGAGAAATCCCCAGGATTTTTTCAATGTGATGGCGATTTTCGGGCAACCCAAGGCTTTTGGCTTCTTTGTAAAAGCATTCCCGGTCTTGAACACAGGTATCCAACAATGTCAGGGCACGGGAAATCTCGAGTAGGTCAAGTTTCCTTTGTGAGATGTTGTCGGCAATAGCGATTCGAACGCATTCGAGCGGTAAACTGTCTTCCGGCATCACTCTGGCGGAAATCTGTCCGTGGTTCAGTTGCTGCATGGCTGCAATGCGACGAAACCCTGCAACAATGATGTATTGGCGCTGCTTTTGAACAAGAATAGGCGGGTTGATGAGTCCAACATGCTGTATGGATTCAGCAAGATTTTCCACGGCCTCAGACGTGGTAATTCTGTAGGTGTTGTCTTCCTGGTTGATGACGGTCAGGTCCAGAACCGTCACGCTATAGGACATCGTCTCTACCCGTTAACTGGGTTAAGGCCTCCTTGTATTTCTGGTAGGTTTTCTGGACAACGGTTTCTGGGAGTGGGGGCGGGGGTGGCTCCTTGTTCCATTGAATGTCGCTCAGGTAGTCTCTCAGGTATTGTTTGTCATAGCTTTTTTGGGGACCGCCAGGCGCATAGGTCTCTTTGGGCCAGAATCTGGATGAATCCGGCGTTAGGACTTCATCGATGAGGATGATTTCATTGTCTATTATCCCGAATTCAAACTTCGTGTCGGCGATAATGATACCTTTCTTATCTGAGATTTCAGCACCCATATTATAGATCGACAGACTGAGGCGTTTGACTTCCTCGGCAATCTCTTTTCCAACCATCCGGACAGCTTCATCAAAATCGATATTGATATCATGGAGCCCGATCTCCGCTTTGGTGGATGGTGTAAATATGGGCTCGGGAAGTTTATCAGATTCCCTGAGTCCATCTGGCAGGCCGATACCGCAAACACTGTTTGATTTCTGGTAGGATTTCCAGCCAGACCCGGAAATATAGCCCCTGACAACACATTCAATGGACAGGGGTTCTGTCTTACGAACCAACATGCTCCGGCCGTGCAGTTTTTCGGCATAGGGTCTGCAAACAGAAGGGTATTCACTGACATTGCTTGATATTACATGATTGGGCACCAGGGTCTTCATGGCCTCAAACCAAAACAGGGATATCTGGGTCAAAATAATGCCTTTCCCAGGGACCGGATCGTTCATGACAACGTCAAATGCGGAAATCCTGTCGGTTGCAACCATCAACAAGGCATCGTCCAGATCGTACACATCTCGCACCTTACCCCTTTTCAGCAGTTTCAACTCTTTAAAGTCCGTTTCCAGAACATGCTCACTCATGGTCACAATACCTTTCAATCTAATTATTTTTGGAATTCTTTGATGAATTGAAGCAGAATCATCTGCTCTTTATCGTTAATCTGTGAAAACCGGATGCCCGCCACATAGATGTCTTTGGCGCTTTCCTTCAGAAAAACCACCTCCCCTTCTATATCGACAAGTTCATCTTCGATACCGATGGTTATGGAAATAGACGTTTGGGGATCAAGGGGTTTGTAGGTCTCGAGCAGTATGCCGTCTTCAGACACATTGAGTGTTCTGCCCATGCCCTGATGATATGGCTCACCGTTTTCACCCCTGCAGACAAAATTCAGAAGATTCGTCGACTTTACCCGTATGTGTCTTCGCTTATCGTTGTCATCCATCCTGTCCACCTGTCCTTGGGATGATTCCGCCCACACCCGTCAACCGCCGCTGCATGTTAGGTCATCAGTTCTCGCTGCTGATTGTTCAATACCTTTGTTAAGGAATTCGTACATGTCGCGATATTATCAATAAAATTTTTAAAGGTAGTTGAAATATTGTCGTATTCCTGTTGAATGATATCCGGGTTCAGGGTCTGAATTTTCAGGTCCTTGGAGGCCAGCACAGAAGCATATTCCGGTTCATGGCCAAGATCTAAAAATGGAATAAAACCAAAAAAATCATCTCGCTGCAGATGTGCCAAAGGCACAAAACCGACATCCGTCTTCTGAACCAGGGATGCCTTGCCATGCTGGACACGAAACAAGCGCTTCTCATCATCACCCTGCTCGAGAACTTTCTGCCGATATTTTAGATAATCGTCAAGATCTATCTGTTTTGTGGAATACTCCACCACACGATCGGTGACACTACGCAATCTCTTGTCCAGACTCATGACAAATGCCTTGAACTCGTATGACATCTTCGAATATTCCTGGGCAAGACGTTGTGAATCGAGTACACCCAGTTGAACATCCCCCACGGCCTTGGCGGAATACATCCTTGAATTGTTTCGGACCAGAAAGGAGGATATACTGCCGACAAAGGAGCCGTTTCCGATCTGACAAAGTGTCAAAGGACCTGAAGCGGTTTCCTTGATGATATCAATGACCCCTTCGAGAACCACCCATACCCAGTTGCCGTGTCTGCCCTCTTCCAGTATGGCATCACCGTCGTGAAATTCTTCCTCATCTACAACATACATATAATCCACCAAAGGGCCCCAAATAACCGGAAGTTCCGCACCAACTTCAGAATACTTGGCAGTGCGGGTATCTGCGGAGACCGGTCCCAGTCTTTCGATCTGACCTTCGTCCAGCATCTTCAGACCATCCAGAATGATCCCCATTCTTCCCTTGGTAATAACCCTTTCACTCGTAACACGCGTGGTTGTAAACTCGAATTCACCGTCAGTCCACCCGAACAGGGAGTAAAGCGCATCCAGTCCCGAAAGCATGCCGCAAGAAGCATTGATTGGGTTGCCGTTGTCAAAATAGATAATACCGGGCTCAGGCGCGTATGGGCTCATGATCCGCAAGATCCCTGAACTGCCGTTACCCCCCAGAAGCTGCATGAGATCGCCAAGATTCAAAAATTTGATGTTTCCCTGTAGTATGTCTTCTTTCATGCGATACCTATTGTGCCCATTGTAATTCTTTTTGCAAAGCCTTCAATGTTAACTGAGCGCATTCCTTCAGCGTGTCACCTATGCCGGTGCCTTTGGTGGCACTACCGGGAAAAGAGGGTGCCTTTAGCTGGCGGTTGAGGTCTTTCTCCATTTGTTCGATGGACATTAATGGAATACCTTCATCAGCCAGGTCTCTTTTATTGTATTGCAGTACCAGCGGAATCTTGAAGATATTCAGGCCGTACTCCTTTAAATTCTTCTGGAGGTCTTTCAAGGACAACATGTTTTTTTCTCGTCTGACCTCGAGGGAATCAGCCACGAAAACAATGCCATCGACACCCCGGAGAACCAGTTTGCGGGTCGCGCTGTATTGTACCTGCCCCGGTACTGTATAGAGCTGCATCTTGATATCACACCCCCTGATCTTTCCCAAGCCCATGGGAAGAAAATCAAAAAAGAGTGTGCGGTCACCTTCTGTGTTTATGGAGACCATCTCACCGGTGATCTGTTTTGAATACTTCTTGAATATATACTCCAGGTTCGTGGTTTTTCCACCACGACCCGGACCATAATAGACAATCTTGCATTCGATTTCTCGTTTTTTCAGATTAAATATTGCCATACGGCGTGACTCCAGATGAAGAAATAAAATCGCATAACGATTTTATGAAACACGACAGGAATTGAAGTTTCCCCGTAGCTTGCTGCGGGGAATGCGCTCGCTATTCCGGTTCAACATATCATAATCAACTGTTGCCCAAAAGCCCTTTCTTTCTATTTGCTTGCTATCTTTATATCAAGACAAAAATCTCCTTGTTTGGGGCCGGATCTAATTTCTGACTTAGCGGAGACAACACCGGATCCGTTGAACATGGCTATGGGAGAAAAGAACTGAAGATCTTTTAAGGCATCACCCTCTTTAATGAGTTCAATTGTTTTGGCGTCGTTTTTGGATATGATCAAACTGAGCATATTGCCTGATTGAAAGTTTACATCAAATTCAACAACCTTGTCTTTTGCAGGCCCGGCATTAAAATAGATGCCGATAGAGCTGATATCGATAAATTCTTCTTCTTCGGGTTCCTGAACAGTTTCCTCTTCCATGGGGATTGGGGTGAGATCTCTTTGGATTCCTTTGATTTTCAGTATCTCGATAAGGAAAAGGCGAATTTTTTCCAGCTGGGCTGGTGGGAAATGCTCATTGCGGGCCCATTCTTCATACTGGTCGGCAGCAGTATCTTCGGAGTTCAGTTGGATGTGGCATCGCAATACATTCTTAGCAGCCACTACCCGATGTGATTCTTTGTCGATAAGCTTCTTGAATTCGCCCAGCGCACGTTCAAACTGTCCGAATTTAGCAAGGGCGATAGCGCCTTCAAGAAGCGCTTCCTCTTCGCTGTCCGTCTTTGAAAATGAAAATAGTTTCTTGATAAGATCCTGGGCCTTTGCCGAAAGCTCGGGTGACTGCGGTCCTTTTTGAACCCTTTTGCCCTCTGAATCCAGCAAACGGATCTTATTGGCAATGCCTTTAAGGATCTTTTCCTTGTTTTGAATTCTGTCGTGTTCCCGAACCCATTTCTGGACTTCGGTGTATTTACCTCTTGCTTCGTCAAGCAGACCATGTTTTTTATAGAGGTCAGCCTCCTGCAGCAATTTTTTGATGGATTCTTTGATTCCCATTACTTTCCTCATGACCGCATAGAATCATTGAAAAGTACCCTACAGCAATCTGCAGGGAATCTTCTCGGTAAGGATTTTATCTATTTGATTCGCAATCTAACTCTTTATCCTGTTTTCATATAAAATGTCAATAATTGAACTAGATATAAATGTATTGACATCACTATGGAGTATGCTATCAAAATATATTCCAATAGCAACGTTTCGAAATGTAACATAGACGATTATGGACCAATGATCGTATCCATTCCGGCATGACATGGTGGTGTCCAATCTTGCCGGGATAATAGTTCATCACAGTACACGCTTTACGGAGGAAATATCATATGGATAAAAAAGTAACCGTCGTGGGTGCCGGTAATGTCGGTGCAACCGCGGCCCAGCGCTTGGCTGAAAAAGAACTGTGCGATGTCGTTCTCATCGATATCGTCGAAGGGGTACCCCAGGGGAAAGCACTCGATCTTACCGAAGCGGCACCCATTGAAAAGCACGATGCCCACCTGATAGGATCCAATACATATGATGAATCGAAAGATTCTGACATTGTCATCATCACAGCGGGCATACCAAGAAAACCCGGCATGAGTCGAGACGATCTGATCAGTACCAATGCAGGCATTATGAAAAATGTGACCACCCAGGTCGCCAAACGTTCACCCAATGCGGTGCTCATTATCGTCAGCAATCCTCTGGACGCCATGTGCCATGTCGCCTATGAGGCCAGTGGATTTACAAAAAACCGTGTAATCGGCATGGCAGGAGTACTCGATTCGGCACGTTTCAGGGCATTTATTGCCATGGAACTTAACGTGTCGGTGGAGAACACCCATGCATTTGTCCTGGGTGGACACGGTGACACCATGGTTCCATTGCCCCGTTACTCCACTGTAGCAGGTATTCCCATCACTGAATTAATTCCCAAAGACCGCATCGATGCCATTGTCGACCGCACAGCCAACGGCGGTGCCGAAATTGTAAAGCTTTTAAAGACCGGCAGCGCCTACTACGCCCCGGCGTCTGCAGCCGTTGAAATGGCTGAATCCATTTTAAAGGACAAGAAAAAAATATTGCCGTGCGCCGTGTATCTGGAAGGCGAGTACGGTATACAGGATCTTTTTATCGGGGTACCTGTGAAACTGGGTGCCGGCGGTGTGGAAGACATCATCGAAATCACGCTTACAGAAGAAGAAAAAGCAGCCCTGATGAAGTCAGCAGATGCGGTTCAGGGGCTGAAGGATGATTTGAAAAAATTGGCCTAGCTTTAAGATTTAAGCAGTAAGCGGTAAGCCATGAGCAGCTTATCGCTTATTGCTTACCGCTTACGTAATCCCTCCTTCAGCGCCTTGGCTATCTTGGGATTCATCCCCGGGAGGGCCGCCAGTACGCCCAAATCAGCCATTTCGACCGATTCGACAGTGCCGAAGTGCTTCAACAGCATCGCCTTTCTCTTGGGACCTATACCATAAATGTCATCCAGAGTTGATCGCATAGCCTTTTTACCACGTAGTTTTCGATGATATTGAAGGGCGAATCTGTGTGCCTCGTCCCTTATTTGCTGTAACAAGAGCAAACCGTCCAGATCTCTCCCAAATGCAACCGGATTTGCCCTTCCCATCTGGTAGATCTTGTCCCTGGCCTCGTCCTTTTTTTCATCTCTCTTTGCAATACCAATGATTTCGATTGTGTTGCTCAAGCCCAGCATATTGAGTATGTCGCCGGCAATATTCAACTGTCCTTTGCCGCCATCCACCACCAGTAGATCCGGTAACGGATCATGACCTTCGGACCCGCCGTATCGCCGCCCCAATACTTCCGCCATGGCCGCATAGTCGTCATGCATAGCGGCTGTCTTGAGTCGGTATGTGCGATAGGACTCCTTTTTGGGCCGGCCATTTTCAAAAACCACCATACCGGAGACCGATGCCTGTCCGAATAAATGTGAGTTGTCAAAACACTCTATCCTTTTGGGCAGGCGCTTCATATTCAGCCGCTTCTTGAGCCGTATCAACAGCGCCATGTCGGCAGCGTTGGATGCCAATGCCTCACGCAATCCATTTTCAGCATTTTCCATGGCCATCAAAGATAGATGTCTTTTCTCCCCCCTCTGGGGACGGTGAATGGTAACCTTGCCTCCTCTGGACTCTTTCAGTATGCCCTCGATAATTTCAGCGTCTTCAAGATCATGGGATACGAGAATCTCCGGTGGAATCATATGTGCCTGCTCATAAAACTGACGCAAAAATCCGGCAAGCATCTCCGCTTCCCCAGCCAGAACCTTTTCAAAAACGAACTGACGTTTTCCAAGCAGAAAACCACCTCGGACATACAACATGGTGATCATGGCATGATCCGAAGATGTCGCCAGCGCAAGAACGTCACGATCTTTCAAGTCAGCTGATATAGAAATTTGTTTTTCAAGCGTCTTTTCAAGAGCAAAAATTTTATCCCGCAGTTCTGCAGCCTTTTCATATCGCTCCAGATTTGCCTGTTGATTCATCTCCTTTTTGATTTTCATAATCAGGTGGGGTGTTCTGCCGTTCAAAAACAAGACGACTTCCTGTATCAACGCCCCATAGGTTTTTTTGTCCACATCCATGCAGCAGGGAGCCAGGCATCGTCGCATCTGGTAATGCAAACAGGGTCTTGTCCTCTGACTAAACTCCCTGTCCGAACACTTACGAAGTTTGAATGTCCGATTCACAATTTTCAGGGATTGCCTCACTGCGCCTGCCGAGGTAAAAGGGCCAAAAAATAGCGTTCCATCTTTTCTTATTTTTCGGACAATGGAGATTCTAGGATAGGCGTGTCGTGTATTGATACGCAAACAGGGATAACGTTTGTCGTCCTTCAGAATAACATTGTATCTGGGTCTGTATTTTTTTATCAGGTTTGACTCGAGAATAAGGGCTTCTTTTTCAGATCCTACCAGAATGACATCGAACGCAGCCACCTTGCTCACAAGAACATTTATTTTTGTGTCTGCACGTTTGTTTTTTGTAAAGTAGGATGCCAGCCGTTTCTTCAACTGGCCTGCCTTCCCCACGTATATAATCTTGCCTTGAATGTCCTTGAACAGATAAACACCCGGCCCGGAAGGCGTTCGGGAAAGCTGTTTTTGAATTTCAGACGCTGATTTCTGATTGTCCATGACTTGATTAGAAAACTTGAAGTCTGCCCCCAAAAAGAGTGCAGGTAAATATTCGATAATTTTTACGGATAAAGTTAAAAGATAAAGATCGCTCATCACGAAAAACGAAAGGTCGAAACCACGAAAAATGATCTATAAAAAATCGCGTTTTCATGATTTTTTTCGGTTCCAATGCTTAAAACGTAATACCCCAAGCTCTAAGCGGTAAGATGTTAGCATTCAGTGGCTTATTGCATACAGCTTAGAGCTTATAGCTCAGAACTCAAATTTTCAGTTTCAACATAAATAGAGTGAAATGGGTGATCCAATGCCGATTTGGGCTGTTTGAGCAAGTTCGGGCTTCTTACTTCAGCGCATGACCATGAACAACCCAATATGAAAATACGTGCATTTAACAGCCATGCCTGTTTAGGAAAATGACCGGCGCTGATGTTAGAAGCCCTTGCGGCGAGTTCGCAAGGCGCCAGGGGATTTTTCATTTTGCGCTTCCTATACCCCGAAAGTTAATTTAACCCCTATAACTCGAACAACATAGCTTTTTTCAGCTCTGCAATCTGGTCACGAAGAATCGCGGCCTTTTCAAATGCGAGTTCTCTTGCCGCCGCTTTCATTTCCGTTTCCATTTCTTTTAGAGCCGTTTCGAGACTCTCCTGGCTGTCATAACCCCGAAGTCCCTCTGACACCCTGTCCAAACCGACATCGTCTGCCTCGGCAACGGCTGAAAATGAACTGGCAATCTCCTTTTTAATTGATTGGGGAGTGATCCCGTGGGTATCATTATAGGCTTTCTGAATCGTGCGTCTTCTGTCGGTCTCGTCAATCGCCCTTTTCATGGAAGCCGTTATGACATCTGCATACATAATGACACATCCACTGAGATTTCGTGCGGCGCGACCACATGTCTGTATCAAAGATCGCGTAGAACGCAGGAATCCTTCCTTGTCGGCGTCAAGAATGGCCACCAAGGACACTTCGGGAATATCCAGACCCTCGCGGAGAAGGTTGATGCCGATTAGAACGTCAAATTGGCCCATACGCAAGTCCCTGATAATATCCATCCGTTCCAGTGTATTGATATCCGCATGCAGGTATCTGACCTTCACTTCCAGGTCTGAATAGTATTCGGTTAAATCCTCAGCCATCCGTTTGGTCAGCGTGGTGACAAGTACCCTCTCATTTTTTTGGGTCCGTCTGCGAATTTCCATGAGCAGGTCATCTACCTGGTTTTCTGCGCTTCGAACAACTATTTCGGGATCCAGCAAACCCGTTGGCCGAACAATCTGTTCGATGATTGCGTTGGCCCCTTTTTCCAATTCATATTCAGCCGGTGTCGCCGACACATAGACAACCTGATTCATTCTGGCGGCAGTCTCTTCAAATTTCAACGGCCGGTTGTCAAGTGCGGAAGGAAGACGAAATCCATATTCCACAAGGGTCATTTTCCGGGAACGATCACCTTTGTACATGGCTCGCAACTGAGGGACAGCGATATGGCTTTCGTCAATAAACAGGAGGTACTCATCCGGAAAATAATCGAGAAGCGTCGGTGGCGGATCCCCCACCGATCGACCGGTAAAATGGCGGGAATAATTCTCAATCCCGTTACAGTATCCGATTTCCTGGATCATCTCCATGTCAAATTGAGTCCTTTCTTCAATTCGTTGCTCTTCAATGTATTTTTTTATCTCCCGGAAGTTTTGCACACGCTCCTTCAACTCATCCTGAATGGTCTGGACTGCTTTTCTTCTTTTCCTGGCCTGCATGACATAGTGACTGGCCGGGAAAATGGCGGTTCGCCGGAGTCCTCGATGGACAGTTCCTTTAAGGGCATCGATCTCTGAGATGGCTTCTATCTGATCACCGAAAAAATCGATGCGTATGGCAAGGCTGTCTTCATAGGCGGGAAACACTTCCAATCGGTCTCCGCGTACCCTGAAAACCCCCCGATGAAAATCAATGTCATTTCTTTCATACTGCATGGCAACGAGATGCGCCAGAACCGTATCCCGTTCAATGTTCAGGCCTTCTTCGATTTCGACCTTCATGGACAAATATTCTTCAGGCTCGCCCAGTCCAAAAATACAGGAAACACTGGCCACTACGATGACGTCTTTGCGTGTCAGGACAGATCGGGTAGCGGAATGCCGCATTTTATCGATCATCTCATTGATGGAGGAGTCTTTTTGAATATAGGTATCACTTGAGGGAATATAGGCTTCCGGCTGGTAATAATCGTAATAGGACACAAAGTACTCGACTGCATTTTCAGGAAAAAGAGAACGGAACTCATTGTAAAGTTGGGCAGCCAGTGTCTTGTTGGGAGCAAGCACCAGTGTGGGCTTGCCCGTTTTTGCAATGGTGTGGGCCATGGTAAATGTTTTACCGGAACCGGTCACACCCAGCAGAACCTGGTGCTGTTCACCGCGTATCAGGTTATCTGTCAAGGTTTTAACGGCTTTTGGCTGGTCGCCTGTGGGTGTGAATTCAGAAACTAGTTTGAAGGGGGACATATAATTTTAGGGTCCTAGGGTCAGAGGGTGATACAAGGGTTCGAGGATAGCTTATAGCTGTCAGCGGATAGCAGCATTCCAGTTTATAAAATAAAAGATATATCACAGCGATACAACACTTCAATCATAAAATAAGCGGCAACGCCGCGTATGATAAAATCGTTTCTACGATTTTATTTCCCAATGGGTTCCATCAGGATGATCTTTGAGAACAATATTCATGGATGCCAGCTGTTCTCTGATCTGATCAGCTCTTTCCCAGTCTTTCTCCTGTCTTGCAAGCTCACGGTCTGTTATCAATTTTTCAATGACGTTGGCATCCATGGTCTCCTTCGTCAAAATGGATTCACGCCGGGTATGGAAGTAGGCCTCCGGCACATCGCCACCGATGCCCAGCACAGCACCCATTCGCAATATCTCACGCTTGACGACTGACAACGATATCAACACATTCCGGGAGATTGTGCCGGTTTCATTCTCATCCATGATACGGTTGGCATGCCTCACGGCATTGAAGATCACAGCGATACCATTGGCGGTGTTGAAATCATCATCCATGGCGTGACAGAATTTTTTCCAAAATGGCATGTCTTCCTGCGCCTTGGCGGGTATTTCTTTCCCGGCGATGATCGCATCGATTCGAAGGAGCAGGGCATAGATCCTGTCCAGAGCAGTTCGTGATGTTTCCATGGAAGTCTGATTGAAGTCAATAGGCTTTCGATACTGCTTTGAAAGAAGAAAAAGCCTGATCACTTCTGAATGATATTGCTGAACGACATCCTTTACCAACCGGAAATTGCCTAGAGACTTGGACATTTTTTCCTTGTCGATATTCACAAACCCGTTATGGATCCAGTATCGAACAAATTCACGGTCATGCCCTGCTTCTGACTGCGCGATTTCATTTTCATGGTGGGGAAAGATCAGGTCCCTGCCACCCCCGTGAATGTCAAAGGTTTTGCCTAGATACCTGGCACTCATGGCGGAACATTCAATGTGCCATCCCGGCCGTCCTTTTCCCCATGGACTGGTCCATGACGGCTCACCCGGTTTTGCAGATTTCCAGAGAATAAAATCATATGGATTGTGCTTGCGAGGATCGACTTCCACACGTGCCCCGGGATCCATGTCTTCCAGACGGCGATTCGATAATTTACCGTAGGCATCATAGGTTTCAACAGCAAAAAACACATCTCCATCGACAACGTAGGCGACCTTTTTCGCCAGCAGTTTTTCCACGAGTTGAATCACATCGTCGATATGCTCGGTGACTCTCGGTTCGAAACTGGCTCTTTCCACCTGCAGGGCATCCATGTCCCGGTAGAACTCCGCGATATACTTATCTGCCAGTTCCTTGGGATCCATACCGATCTCCGCTGCGCGATTTATGATTTTGTCATCGATGTCCGTAAAATTTCTCACGTAGACAACGTCATACGCCTGGGTTTTCAAATAACGTGAGATCACGTCGAATACCACCGCTGATCGCGCATGTCCAATGTGACAGGAATCATAAACCGTGGGTCCACAAACGTACATGAGAACCTTTCCCGGCTCGATGGTTTGGAACAATTCTTTCTTTCGGGTTAAGGTGTTATATATAGAGATGGACATAGTTAAGTCTCTACCTTTTGTTATTCAATCGATGTTTGACGTTCATCTTTATTCTGTTTCCTGGCGCCTGTATATAGCCTACTACTTACTGCCTGCTATTTGCTGACCGGGCCTACACTTCAAACCTCGAACCCTTGTATCCCCCTCGGGCCCTCGGACCCTTTCTTAAGAAGCGCCACACACATGGCACCGACCCCCTCACCTTTGCCAAAGGGGCCAAGCCCCTCGTGTGTCGTGGCTTTTACATGCATACAGGTCTCATGAACCTGTAATGCATCGGCCATGTTCGACTGCATCCGATCCAGATAGGGTGCAAGTCTTGGCGATTCCGCAATGATGACGGCATCGGCATTCATGAGTGAAAATCCGTTCTTTTCCACTAAATGTCCTGTCTTTCGCAACAAGTGAATACTGGACACATCCTTGTACTGCGGGTCGGAGTCCGGAAAGAGCCGACCGATATCGCCGAGGTGTGCGGCTCCCAGCAAGGCGTCAATAACCGCATGAACCAGCACATCCGCATCTGAATGCCCCAGCAAGCCCTTTTCATACGGTATGTTAACACCACCCAGAACCAGTTTTCTTCCCCGGGTCAATCGATGTACGTCATAACCCATGCCGATTTTTATCACAGCCAATACCCTCCGAGAACATATGAATCGGAAAACTAAAATTTTTAAAAGACGAACGTCCAACATCGAACATCGAACGCCGAACATCGAATGAAAAGAATTGGTATTTGGTAACAGTTAACAGTCTTTACGATTATCGCTGAATACGCGAGAAATCTTTCTTCCAGACCATAGGTCAGTTTCTTCGTTTCCCCCACTCAAAATTGGACGTTGGGCGTTCGATGTTAGATGTTCATTGTTTTTTATTTAACAAAAAAACACAAGCGTCAGAATACGGCTCACGGCTTTACCCCCGTAATATTGAAAACCTTTACAGGTTGGAATTTACCTTTTGCATCAATCGGATTGAGCGCATCCATATGGAATTGTGACTGCACTTCCTCGCGGGTATGTTCCGATATGATGATCTGTCCTGCCTTTGCTGCGGAACAAATTCTTGAAGCCGTGTTTACCGTGTCTCCAATAACAGAATAATTCATGGTCTGGGTTGAACCGATATAACCGGCCACAAGACTCCCTGTATTTATCCCAATACCGACCTTGATTTCCTTCTGTCCCTTTGCCCGCAAAGAGGAATTGAAATTCAAAAGTTCCCGTTGAATGTCAAGCGCTGCAAAGCATGCCCTGGCTGCATCATCTTCGTGCGTCACCGGGGCGCCCCATATAACCATCATCGCATCGCCAATAAACTTGTCGACCGTACCCTCGTGCCGGAAAACAATGTCCACGATAAGCTCGTAATACTCGTTCAGCAATTGCAGTATTTCTGCTGCAGGGATATTTTCGCTCATAGCCGTAAAATCGCGTATATCTACAAACATGACAGTGGCGATACGATTTTCACCGCCCTTTTCTACGGTCAGGCTGCCGGAGACGACCATCTCAGCCAGATCCGGAGAAAGCAATCGCTGAAATCTCTCCCGGGTAGCGATCTCCTTGAGACTCCGTTCCTCGGCTTTCTTTCTCTGATTGATGGTAAACTGCGCATGGGATCCAAAAATGACGAAAAGGCAAATAACGATCAAACGTGGCCAGATATTATCGTATCCAACACCAAATAGATGGGCGCCAAAACTGTATTCATATGATCCGAACAATGATAAAATGGTATCCAGGATCCAGTACACCCCGGCGATACCCAACCCGATCAGCACCATTTTGTCTGTCAACCCAACGCGAATTTTCATGATTTCTCCAAAATCCTAAACAGAATTTCTCGTTTAAAGCAGATCTAGTTTCTTTTTTCAAGCATGTTGCGCTTTTGCCTTGTATGTGTTTTATTTCTTGACAAATATCCCTGTTTATGAGAAATATACTTTGTATATATTTATAGGTAAAAGTTCTATACCTATTTATAAATATAATGTCATAAAACAACAATGGGATTTGATGTTATAAATCAGCATTAAATGGAGATTCTCCCTTGGCCAAGAAAGACGAAATTTCCTCCACAGAAAAACTGCTGGGTCTAATTCGCCAAAAGGAAAACAACCAAGACCCTCCCGCAAAAGCAGAACAATCAGAGACTTTTCAGAAACCCCAGCAGCAGGCAATGCTCTCAAATGTTGTTCCCATGAGAAAAAAGATCGGCGTTGGCATCGATATCGGCTACCATGAGCTCAACCTGGCGAAGGTCAATCAGATATCTGATAAGCGTCAGGAATTGCTCGACTTCATCAGCATCCCCTATGAAGCCGATATCACACCCAACAGCACGAAGTTCCCTCTTTTTTTGCGTAATGCACTTAAAGATTTCTGTGGCAGAAGCAAAAAGATTGCTTTGTGGAATGCCATATCGTCAGCCAAAGTGGAAACCCGAAACCTTAAAATTCCAAAAGTCACCAAGAAGCAGATCGACAATGCAACGTATTGGACCTTAAAAAAAGACTTGTCCTTCAATGAAGACGAGATGGTCTTCGACTACGAGGTTTTAGGCGACGTGGTTGAAGATGGCATCAATAAAATTGAAGTCATGGCCTATGTGGCTCCCCGGCAGGATATCGCCCAGCAAAAAAACCTATTTGAAAAGATCGGATTTCCACTGACAGGTATTTCCATCGTTCCCTTTGCACTTCAAAATCTGTTTCGGACCGAGGTGGTCGATACATTAGGAAAAGATATCTGCAGCCTGTTTATTGGAAGAGACTGGTCGAGAATCGTCATATATTCCGACGGAAATCTCGTCCTTTCAAGGGGTATCAAGGCCGGCATTCGAAGTATGATAGAGGCCGTGGCTCAGGAAATCAGTAAAAGTAAAATAAATATTACCCAGCAATCAATCCAACCTTCAGAAAGCAGTGTTTTCGGCATCGAGGAAGAGAGCTACATCCTAGATATCGACGAAGCCCGCAAGATTTTCTTTGATCACATTTCCAATGCCGAACCGATTCGACTGGAGGAAACCGGTCACATCCTCAGAGAGCATGATGTCTTCGGCATGATTCAACCGGCCTTGGAGCGCTTGGTCAAACAGGTCGAAAGAACCCTGTCACACTATTACCTTCACTTTAATAAAGAACGGGTAAGCAAGGTCTACGTGTCTGGCCAGATGAGCGTATACGAACGTCTGTTTGTTTTTATGAAAGAACAGCTAGACATTCCCATCGATACGATGAATCCTTTTTCTGCAAAATTGAACTACCTCGGCATTGCTACCATACCCGGAACGCTGACAGAGAAAGAAGCCTTTGCCCCAGCCATCGGCATGGCCCTTTCCAACAATTCCCTGACCCCCAATTTTATTTACACCTACAAAGACAAGCAGCGCTTCGAAAACACGCGTAGGGTTAACCGGGGAATATTTGCAGGTATTCTTTTTTTCCTCGCCGTATGCTTTGGACTGTTCCTGTGGGGAAACAATCTGATCGATCAGAAAAAGATGGAACTGGCAAAACTGCAGACAGAAATCGAAAAATTCAAACCCCTCGTCAATAAAAATCTCATCATCAATCTGGCCTCCAAAACCCAGAACAAGCGCAAAGCTATCAAGCAACTCGGGGAAAAATATAAAGGGATAGCGATTATAAATGAGATATCATCCATTACCCCCTCAGATATACGGTTGCTCAGTATATCAGCCAATATGGGACAAAAAGAACAAACAGGGGGTAATCAAGCCAATCAACAGATTGAGATGGAGGGCGTTGTCATGGGCGACCGCCTAACGTTTGAATCAATACTGGCCGGCTACATTGTCAAACTGAAGGGTTCCCCCATGTTTGGTACGCCCAGCATTGAAAACAAGTCGTTTAAATATCTCGATCAAAAAGAAGTGTTGCTTTTTTCTGCTAAACTCGACCTGGTTTAATCCTGCCCTCCGGCAAAATAACAGGGTCGCAAAATAAGATAATGGAAACATCAATGGCTATCAGTAAATTGCCGACGAAAAATGTCATGGTCATCGCCCTGTTCGGCGGCGGAATCATCTTTTTTGTGCTTCTATCCATCTTTCCCAATTATATTACTTACAGCAATATTGAAAATGAAATCAATGTGCTGAAGAGCCAGATTGAAGAACAGAAAATTCTTTCGCCCATTTTTAGCGATTTGTCAAATAAAGCAAGATTTCAATACCCTGAAAATCTTCCTTTTCCAAAAAAAGTAAAATTGTCAAAAAATGAAACCAGCAATATATCAGGGATCATTCAAGATATTATCCTGCTAAACGATTTCGAACTCAACAGCATCATAACCGATGTCGGTGGATTAATGGATGGGTCTGGGATACTCAAGATGAGTGTTGAAATCACGGGAGATTTTGTGAACCTTCGGAACCTTATTATCCAGCTCGGGACATTACCCTATCTGGAGCACATTGAAAATATTCAGATAAACAGCGCCAACGACAAACAGAACATTCTTTTGAAACTCTGGATCGCTCAAGAGGCATGATGTTGCTGCATGTGTTTAGGGAAAGCGACACCCAATGCTTGTACTAAAATAAAAAATGTTCCATGTGTTATCTTTTGGACTGTTGGATTCTAACTTATGGCGAAAAGAGAAAAAATTATTTTACTGGTAATGTTCATTGTTATCGCCTTTGGTGGTTACACTTACTTTTTCAGTTCTAATACCAAAACGATCATCGGTAATTCGAAACAGAACCTTACGGATTTGAAAAATTTCGTCATTGGCGCTGCCACGAATCTGTCCAATGAATACATCTCTGCCGCCGATAGATACATCATCGATCAGGCTGAAAAAGTATGGCCTCAGGATCCTTTCCTGAAGACCGGCTCACTCCTCACGTCCGAACCATTTAAAGCCAGTGCCGAGGTAACGGTTCAAACCGTTCAGATATCCTACACAGGTTTTTTACAGACCTCGGATACACTCATCGCCATCGTCAATGGTACCGAATATGAAACCGGCGATCAACTGAATGAAACAGGATATTATGTCAAAAAGATATTGCCGAGCAAAATAATCCTGGGGATTGAAAACAGTCCCGACACCATTACCCTTCCATTGGATGAACCCATTAACATGGCATTGGAAGAAAAGGAATAAGCGTTTAAAATGAAAAGACAACTCACATATTCGTTTGTCGTTCGATGGATGCTTTCTGTTATTTTTCTGCTTTCTTTATTTTCTGGTTGTGCGCACAAGCAGGATGAGGGGGAGACCGATCAGTTTTTCAAACAATGGAAAACCACTGCTGAAAAATCCAAAGGCTATTCTCCTCAGACAAGAAAACGCTCCCTCGAGATGCCACCGCGTGTTTTGTCCGTCAAAGAAGCTGAAAAACAGAAAGCCGAAAAGGAAAAACCGCTTCCAACAAAAAAGATTACCATGCGCATGCACGAAACCGATGTAACGGTCCTTCTCAGGGCTTTGACACGGGCAGTCGGATTAAATTTAATTGTCAATGAAAATGTAAAAGGAACCGTCAGTATCGATTTCAAAGAGGCGTCCTGGGACCAGGCCTTTCTGAGCATCCTCAATAGCCAGGGGCTCTCGTATGCCTGGGATGGGGATATTATCCGTATCGTGACACAAGATGACATCAACAGGGATTTGGAGCGGGTAACCGCGGAACAAAAAATCAAGGCTCAGAAAAAAGATGTGGCGTTGGTGGAACCCTTGGTTACCAAGGTTGTCGGGGTTGAATTTACCGATGCAATGAAACTTAAGGAAAGCCTTACCATGTTCCTTTCCGAAAAGGAGGAAGGCCAGCCCATCGGGTCCGTCATGGTGGATGAACACACCAATTCTCTTATTATTCAGGCTATTTATAGTGATCTGGAAAGAATGCTCCCACTGATCCTCGAACTCGACAAACCAACGCCCCAGGTCCTGATTGAAGCGCATATTGTCGAGGCGGAAAAGGGGGTCTCCATGGAACTGGGGGTGCAGTGGGGCGGCTTGTACAACAACGGAGATGTATGGGCCACACCGGGTGCCAATTCAACAGGTGTGCTCGGCAACACCCTTTCGGGCGGAGGGATCGACCCCACATCCGGCAACGTCTTCGATTCCGGCGGTCCCCTCATCAATCCCATTAACACAACGGCTACAGGTCTAACATTAGGTTTTGCCCTTGAGGATATCGGCGGCGGCATTCTCGCGGCACAGCTATCGGCCCTGCAACAGGAGGGCAGGATCAATATTCTTTCGAGCCCGTCCATTACAACCCTTGACAACCAGGAAGCCACTATCGAAAGCGGTAAGGAAGTCCCCTACCAGACGGTAGTAGATAATGAAGTCAATGTCGAATATAAAGATGCCGTTCTCAGTTTGGTGGTAACCCCCCACGTCATTGGAGACAATATTCTCAAACTCAATATCAAGACCAAGAAGGATG
>JAHEIB010000041.1 GCA_024639645.1 Deltaproteobacteria bacterium | reverse complement strand
GCTTATCTATATCCCTTTTCATAAAAACGATTGGCGAGACGTACAAATTCCTCAACGGTCAACGTTTCCGCACGTCGGATGGGGTCGATGCCTGCCGCTACAAGTTCTCTGGCAGCCGTGGTGGCATCGATTTGAAGAATGGGGCCGGATAGTGCGTTTTTAAGTGTCTTGCGTCGTTTCGAAAACGATGCCTTAACGACCTTAAAAAGCAAAGACTCATCTGCGGCGGAAGGCTCTGCATGCTTTTTAAAGGAAATGCCTATGACCAGGGAATCTACTTTTGGTTTTGGAAAGAAACAGGCTGCCTTGACTTCTGTAATCACTTCCACTGTGGAACAATATCCGGCCATTACTGCCAGACGTCCATAAGCTTTTGATCCGGGTACAGCCATGACCCTTAGAGCAAGTTCCTTTTGAAACATCAGACCTGCCTTTTTGAGATGGTGTCTGCTCATCATCAATTGAACTAGAATTTGAGATGAGATGTTGTAGGGGATGTTTCCCATAACCACCAGGGGCTGCTGCTCTGTGTGGGCAATGGCTGCAATGTCTAGTGCCAGAATGTTTTTGTTAATGACGATAACATTTTCAATGCCGGATGTCAGGAGCTCCCGATTGAGAGGGGGCAGGAGATCATGGTCTTTTTCAATGGCATATACCTTCCTGGCTGAACGCGCCAGGGGCAGCGTCAGGGAACCGAGGCCGGCCCCGATCTCTACCACAACATCGTCTGTAGTGATACCGGATCTGGCAACAATTTTATCTGCAGTGCCTCGATCAGCCAGAAAATTTTGCCCCATTTCTTTTTTGGCGTGCAGATTCCAGGTTTTCATGAGTGTGGATGGGCTTGTCATGATTCATTCCAGGGTTCCAGGATCCGAGGGGGATACAAGGGTTCGAGGGTTATAGAAAAGAACTTGGCTGTGATGAGCAATGGGTGCGTCATTTGTCCTTTGGACGGTATATGCACTTTGCGCGACATTTCGCCTGCGGCTGTCGCTTATTGCTGTTAATAGCTATTTGCTGAGCCTAAAACATAAAACGTAACATCTAACACGCTATCTATCCTCAGTCTTTAATGCTTGCTTTCGGCTTTTTGCCTTCTCTCGTACCCTGGTCATAATATGATAGGTCAGGATGTAGGCGATGATAGCCGGCAGGATGCCCAGAATAGCACCTCCTACGATCATTGCGATGGTCACATCCAGGCCCAAGGTCATTAATTCTGATATGGATTCGAGCTTAACATCAAAAGCTATGGGTTTGTTCAATATGAGCGTACCCACTTTAAAGCTGCCAATGTAGAAAACCGGGATCGTAACGGGGTTGGCGAACCAGACACCGATGGCTGCTGCAGGCTTGCTGCCCCTAAAAATAAACGCCAGTGCAAGGGCTATAACCGTATGAAAAGGAATTGTCGGGGTAACGCTTACAAAAACACCGATGGCCATTCCCATGGCAATATACCGGGGGTCTCCCTGGAGTTCTTTAAGCCGGACCAAAAGTGCTTTCAGCCGGTCCTTAATGGATGATGTTTTCGTTGCCATAGATATCTATATCATTGCCTTTGATGATCCCAGCCTATTGACTTCCCAATTATCATGAAAGAATGCAGGCAGCAAACGAAATCGGCTTTACTTGACTTTCATCTCATTAATCATTAGGGTATAAATAATTTTCGATTACTATGTCCTATTCCAGCTAGCAAAGAGAAAAGATTGCAAGAAATGATCGTCCAGCAGTTTATTACTTGCAACACTACCTGAATATAACGCCATTTATAAGGAGGCTTCAATGGTAAAAGGAAAACATAAAACCGTTACATTCGATGCCATGGTCAAATTTTTTTTACAGCAGTACAATATTCCTACCAAAAAGGATGTTGAAAAACTTTACACCCGCCTTGATCGTCTGGAAAAATTGATTCGAACCACCCAGGGGAAAGCCGCAAGAAGGGTTCCAGGTAAAACCGGCACTGCCAAAATAAAAAAAGGCAAGGATTCACTTACGGCATCCGATGTTGTTTATGGCATCATAAAGCGATCCAAAAAGGGTTTAAAGATTTCGGATATCAAGCTCAAAACTGAATTCGAGGATAAAAAACTGCGCAACATTCTTTTTAGGTTGCACGACTTAGGGCGGATCAAAAGAATCAGCCGAGGTGTATACAAATCGGCCTGAACAGGATAATGAAGAACGTAGCAGCCCCGTGAGCGGGATTTCCACCTTGTTATAACAAGCCACGGGGAATGCGATAGCTGCTGCGGTTCATGATATTGCAAGTGACATACAGAATTGCAGCCTTTTGGGGCTGTGGTAAATATTGACCAGGGGATGCCGCCATGCCGGATACAGAACAATATCAACAGCCGAAATTTCAAGAGCAATGCCGGAAACTGGGTTATCAGATCACGATGATAACAGAATTGGGAATGATCAATTCTGTTTTAATTGATATGGAACATTTACCCACAGGGGCCAGGCACATTCATATCGGAAATGATGACAGGGAAAACACTTTCAGCGTGGCATTCAAAACAGTTCCAACGGATTCAACAGGGGTAGCGCATATTCTCGAACACACCGTGCTCTGCGGTTCCAGAAAATATCCTGTGCGTGACCCTTTTTTCTCCATGCTGAAGCGAAGCTTGAATACATTTATGAATGCGTTTACTGCTTCGGATTGGACCATGTATCCATTTTGCACCCAGAATAAAAAAGATTTCTACAATCTACTGGATGTCTATCTTGATGCTTCATTTTATCCCAATATTGACAGGCTCAGCTTCAGGCAGGAAGGGCACCGGCTTGAAATCGAGGGGTTACCTGATAAAGAGTGGCAGTTGGTTTACAAAGGCGTTGTCTACAATGAAATGAAAGGCGCCATGTCATCACCGGATCAGGTCATGGTGAGATCCATGCTCAATGCCATGTATCCCGATACGACCTATAGGCACAACTCCGGTGGAGATCCTGCGGTAATACCAACACTGACACACGAGCAATTGAAACGGTTTCATAAGCAACATTACCATCCCAGCAACTCATTTTTTTACACATATGGTAATCTGTCGCTGGAGGAGCACCTCCGGATTATTCATGACAAAGTATTAAGGCATCATGACCGCATAGACCCTAAAACGACGGTTTTGCCACAGTCCCGCTGGAAAGAACCCAGACGGGCCGGATATTGGTACCCCCTGGATTCTGGTACGGACGCATCGAAAAAATCTCAGGTTTGTGTCACCTGGTTGACCTGTGACATTCAGGACGCTTTTCAAATACTGGTCCTCAAATTGTTGGAGCAATTACTGCTTGGCAATTCTGCCTCACCCTTGAGAAAAGCTTTGATGGACTCAGCGTTGGGAACAGCTCTTTCGGATGGTACCGGATTTGACGCAGACAACCGGGACACCCTGTTCGCCTGCGGTCTAAAGGATGTGGCTGAATCCGACGCAGAAAAGATAGAGCACATTGTCTTGGCTGTGTTGCAGAAACTGGTAGAGGAGGGAATAGACAGTCATCTTGTCGACGCAGCGATTCATCAAATAGAATTTCACCGCAGAGAAATCACCAACACACCTTATCCATACGGGATCAAACTGCTCCTGTCTTTTGTGGGGAACTGGCTTCACGGTGGCAGCGCCGAAAGTGTTTTGAACTTTGACAAAGACCTTAAAAAGATTCGTAAAGAGATCGCCAAAACCGGATTTTTTGAAAAGCAGATAAAACACTATTTTTTGGACAATCCCCATCGGGCATTGATTGTTCTGTCTCCAGATGCCGCACTGGAAATGAAGGAAAAAAAACGCGTTGTGTCGGAACTCAATGGGATCAAAAAGACGCTGGATGAGGCGGCCCTGGTACGTATTCGTGATGATGCCGAAGCCCTGGGGGTTTTGCAGGAGACAACCGAGGATATTTCTGTTCTGCCCACGTTGGATCTGGAAGATATTCCGGCTGACATACACAAAATCCCGGCATCCAAATGTCCCGGGACAACCACCGCCAGCTGTTACAACCAGCCCACTTCGGGTATTCTCTATACTACCACTGCCATGGGGATCGGAAACGTGGATGTTGCCCAGCTAGCGCTGGTTCCCTTTTTCTGCTATGCCTTGCCAAGGTTGGGAACAAGAAAGCATGAATTTACGGAGATTGTTCAGCGAATCGACACCTATACCGGTGGTATCAGCCTGGCATCAAATGCACGGACGCGTTTTGACAATTCAGGCATGTGCATACCATTTGTCACCATCAACGGAAAATGTCTGAATCGGAATCTGGACAGGATGTTTGAACTGATCCAGGAAATTCTGTTTGAGGTTTCATTTGCAGATTCTGTTCGTTTGAAAAGTCTGCTGCTGGAATACCGGGCAGGACTGGAATCGATGATTCTGCACAACGGCCATCGATATGCCATATCGCTGGCGTCCAGAAATTTTTCAACTGCGTCGCACATCAGTGAAATCTGGAGCGGCGTTCATCAACTTAAATATATGAAGGATATAACGGAAACCCTCGGTTCCGAAGACTTGGAAATTATTGCAGACAACATGGCGGATATCCAGAAACGATTGATTACCCGGGAGAATTTCAGGGCGGCGCTGGTGGGAGAAGCTGAATCCCTGGAAAAAGGCATCCCGATTCTTGATTATCGATCTCTCACACCCCATGTCGACATGGATGCTGGGCAGGTATCTTGTTTCGAACCGCCGCCCTTGATGGTCCCGGACGAAATGCCACGGGAGGGGTGGGGTACATCCACGTCTGTTTCCTTTGTTGCCAAAACCATTAAAACCGTTCGTATGGATCACGAAGATGCGCCCAAGCTGTCTGTCATCAGCAAAATACTCCGATCACTGTTTCTGCACAGGGAAATTCGTGAGAAAGGTGGCGCATATGGTGGATTTGCGCTCTATAACATTGAGAATGGTCTTTTCAGCTTTGCCTCATACAGAGATCCCCATGTTCTGGAGACATTGAATGTATATGAACGGGCATCCGCATTTATTACCTCCGGTGAGTACCGGGACGAGGACATCAAGGAGGCCATTCTGCAGGTCTGTTCCGATATCGATAAACCTGACCCCCCCGGTCCTGCTGCCAAGAAATCATTTTACAGGGAACTTGTTTCCATGAAGGATGAAGACCGGCGCCGTTTCAAAAAGAGACTTCTTGTCTTGAAAAAAAAGGATGTCGTTGAAACATCCCAGAGATATTTCGGAGCAGATAGCGGGCCGTATGGGGTGGCAGTGATATCCAGTGATGATCGTCTGAAGCAGGTCAACGCAAAAATATCTGATGGGCCGCTGCAGCTTCATAAAATTTAGATCTTATCTTATTTATTCGGACTTTTCTTCTTCTGCGTTCTCGTTATCCTGGTCATCATCCTGGTCATCATCCTGGTCATCATCATTGTCATCATTATCATCATCGTTCTCGTCTTCCTGCTTGACTTCGGCGACTTTTGGAAAACGGAGACCTGTACCGATTTCGAGAACATCGACATTCAGATATTTGGTGGTTGTCTCGGCATAGTGGCGTGCCAAACTGATGCCGCCCATTTTTAGGTAGACCAGTAGGGTTTCTTTGAAATCATCGTTATCCTGAAGTTCCACGGGAACCGACCGCATCAAGGTATTAAACTGTGTCTGGTATTCTTCCGGAACTGTATATTTCATTGTGTGTCCTTTGATATATGATGCTTTAAACTGAACTGAATGATTTTATCAGAAAAGAATAAATCATTTTGGCTGAATGTAAAGTAAAAATATTATTGTGCGGCGATGCTATTTTCGTTTCCATACTGGAGCCCGTTTTTCCATCAGAGCCGTGATGCCTTCCTGGAAGTCTTCACTTCTCAACAGGATGCTCTGGTAGCCCACCTCCATATCCAACTGGGTCATAAGGTCCACACCTTCGCCCCGTTTGATGATTTTCTTGGTTATGCCTACAGCCAAGGGGGCCGTTTTTGATATATCCATTATCAGCTTTTCAGCTTCAGCCAACAGCGTGTCTTCAGGGTAGAGATAGCTGATGAGTCCCCATTCAAGGGCTTTGGCCGATGGATAGCGCCTGCCCGTCATTAGAACTTCCATGGCTCGGGCGGCACCAATTGTCCTATGCAAACGAGATGTTCCGCCCAAGTCTGCGATAAGACCGAACTGGAGCTCCTGCAGTCCCCAGACACAATCGTCGCTCATCAGACGTAAATCACAGGCCAGTGCCAGCTCAAGAGCCATACCAAAAACACCGCCATGCATAGCGCATATAATCGGAAGCTCTATAGCTTCGATCCGATTCAGGTATTGCTGAAATTTATGGATATCTGCTCGGATGGACGCTCCCCCGGCAGCATGCTCCGCCATGAAACGACCTGCGAGCATACCAAGGGAATTAAAGTCCACACCAGCTGAAAAAACCTTGCCCTTTCCTTTTATAATGATACCCCTTATTTCAGGATCGATGATCTGTTTTTCAATTTCCAGGCAGATCTCCCTGAGCATTTCAAAGGGCAGGGCATTCCGTTTTTCAGGTCGGTTCAGGGTGAGGGTGTATATAGGGCCTTTTTTTTCTGCAAGGAGCTCGGGCATGTATTATCTCCAATTTGTATGGTCAAGATCGGTTGTTCCGCAAATGTTTTGCCAGACGTAATATCAATAAGAGTTCAAGGGTTCACTTGAATGTGCTTATAGATTTTATACCGCCTGTCATAGTAATGTTCCGAAAATACGCTGGCGGCATAAGGGTTTGTAGCAGAAAAACGGTCCGCAATCGGAATGTTTTCCGACAAGTCCTATAACTGTGCTTGAACCCTGTCATAATAATATTTCTAAATCCTCAAGGGGGTACGAAACACATGAATGGACGTATCCGTATTGGGAATCGGATTTTCGAACGGGTGTATCAGCCGGCTGGAAAACCTTGCCGGACAGGATTTTGACACGGCACATGCTGCATTCACCCGATCGACAGATGGAAGGGGGCACTACACCGCCTTTTTCCAGTGAAACCAGGAGTGGGCTTGCTGCTGGGGCACTGATGGTCTGGCCGTTTTTAACTGATACCGAAAAAAGGCGATCCCGCTCGATTTCTTTGGGCCATCCAGGGTCTTTGCAGATATCGAGGGGGGGGCCATACAGCTCTTTTCTGATTTTTTTGCGTGGAATGCCCAAGTGCTCAATCTGGGGCAGGCAGAAATCATACATTCCCTGGGGGCCGCACAAAAAGAAGGTTGCTTTTTCTGAAGCACCAGCAACTTCCTTGATGAGGTCGGCGGTTATCAGGCCGCATTGGCCCTGGTAATCCTGGGATGCTTTTTCGATAACCGGGATGTAGCGAAATCTTTCAAAATGATCTGATATGTGCGTCAATTGTTCATGAAAGATAATGTCGTCTGCATAACGGTTTCCGTAAAAAAGGGTTAAGGTCCGGGGCAGACCGCGATCCACAATTTCACGGATCATGCTCATGAAGGGCGTAATGCCGCTCCCACCGGCAATACAGATCATGTTTTCATCATGGACCAGTGGATTGAAATAAAAATTTCCCTGGGGTCCCGAAACCGTCAGGCTGTCGCCGATGTTGACGTGGTTGAGCAAGAAAGTGGATACAAGTCCATTTTTTACCTGTTTTACCGTGATATCATAGTATCCGATCTGGTTCGGTTGTGATGATATGGAGTAGGGGCGGCTCGTGCGAATGCCTTGGACCTCAATAAGGAGGGAAAGATACTGTCCTGCCTGAAACGGCGGCAGCTCGTTGTCTTCGGAAACCAGCCGAAACGTTTTCGTGGTAGGTGTTTCCTGGATAATATCGGCAATCTTGAGTGCCAGACGATCAGGATGGAGTCTTTTGATATACTGGTCGGCAAAATCCAATTCAAATGCGCGTTTGCTGGCTGTAATGTGGCTTGCTTTTATCTCCTCATTGATGCTGTCATATCCGTCAAAGTCTTCCCAGATACCCTTTTTCATGATTACCTCCTCGCAACCCGGAAATACCGGAAAGGATCTTTTATCACGAAATCACTAAAGGTTGAAGACACGAAAAAGACCATGAACCGGAAATCCAACATGAAATGAATTCCTTACGGTCGGAGATTCCTCGCGGCCTGCTGTAAGGGCTTTAAAAATATCGTGTCTTTCAACTTTCGTGTTTTCGTGATTGGTTGTTTTTTAATGAGCATACGCCAGTTTTTATTAAAGGAAATCGGCAAACGCGCTATACATTTTTGTTGTCAATTTGCTTGGTGATGGATCTGGCAGCAGCCATGCCGGATCGCAGGGTGGGTTCAAATCCACCGTCACCTGTCCAACAGCCGGCAAAGTAAAGGCCTTTAATAGGAGTAAACCGTCCGGGTTGAAAGAATAGAGAATTTTTGGTCTGCTGTTCAAACCCATAAATGGCGCCCAGGGGATGTCCCAGATATCGCATGTGCGTTAGGGGCGTGCCCACCTCGATTTCTTCGATATGTGCTCGAATGTCTGGATATATGGCCTGAACACGTTGAAGCATCTTTTCTGCGCAGCGATATTTAACATCCAGATATTGTTGCGGTGGAAGCCTTAGCCAGGGTTCACCGTATTTCAGCGTGACGATGTTTGTCTGGCATGCACCCTCAGGAGAGAATTCCGGATCAGATACATCATAGCAACTGAGCACCATGAGTTCATCGTCGATATCGAGTCTTCGCATACGGTCATGATTGTTGATGGTCATATCCGTGTTCACCATGAGAAAATTGGTAGACTCATGGATCCCAATGTCTTCCGGGTTGCAGTCGAAACCCACAAACATGGTAAATGCAGAGGTGCTCAATTGGCGGCTTTTGACTTCTGTGATGGTTTTTTCTGGTATCTGTTCTTCACCGATCAACTGCCCGTAGGTGACCATTGGCGAGGCATTGGAGACAATATAGTCGGACCTTACAACATCTCCCTGGCCAGTGACAACACCCTGGACGGTACCCCCCTCCGTCAGGATCCGTTCAGCGCTGCAATTGAATCGAACAGTTCCTCCATGGGACAGGAATTTGTTTAGAATCGTGTTGGATAGTGCCTGACTTCCGCCTTTGACATGAAACGGTTTGAATACAATATACTGGAAGAGAATCATGGCAAGATATGCGAAAGCCATTTGATCTGTGGACACACCCAAATAGCCCCAATAAACCGAAAGAACCGCTTTCAAAAGAGGGTCCGTAAAAAAATCGTCGATAACGGATTGGGCAGGTTTAAAGGCATATCTGTATAGATTGGGATATTTTTCTCGCGATGCTTCCGGGTCCCGGAAAATAAAAGCACCAATCATATCGTTAGCATATTGGTAGACCAGATCGAAAAAGCCATCAATGGCTTCTTTCTCGTGGGGGAACGCATTTTTAAGTTCATCCAGGATCTGTTCTTTGTTCGGTTTTAGCGTGATATGGAAGCCATCGGGGTTCTGGACACTGTATAAATCGCTGATTTCCACAAATTCCAGATCCTGCATGACCCCCAGGCTGTCCAGATCCATTCGGAGGGGGCCCGGCATTTCAGTTGTCCCCAGACCGCTGAGCTGGTGAAGAGCTATCTCAAATTCAAATCGGCCCCGGCAAAAACTTGTGGCGCATCCGCCCGGGATGTTGTGCCGTTCCAGCAACAGGACATTTAGTCCTTTCTGGGCCAGTGCAGTGGATGCTGTCAGCCCACCATTGCCGGCTCCGATGACGATGGCATCATATTTGGCCATTGGTTTCTCCTATTGTTCGCTTTAGTGAAACTGTTCCAAAATCCTTATCCTCTCTTACAATAAAAGGGTTCGAGGGGGCAAGGGTTCGGGGGTTAGCTATAAGCCGTAAGCGGCTATAGGCTTAACGCTTAGAGCATACGGCTTATAAACCCATAAACTTGGCTGCTATACCCCGCATAACTTCATTGGTACCGGCGAAAATTCTTGTTACACGGATGTCCCGCCAGGCACGGGCCATGGGGCATTTTTCAAGCGTGCCAAAGTCTCCACAAAGGTCGATGCTACGGTCCGCAATCCGGTTAGCCATTTCGGTGGTCCAGTATTTGGCCATGGATGTTTCCACAATGATATCTTTCTCCTCCATGTGCTCCGCAACCAGTTTTTCCGTAAATGCGCGTCCCAGCTTGATATCGGTGGCCATCTCCACCAGGGCGAATTGGGTTACCTGAGATTTTGAGAGGGGTTTGCCAAACACCTTTGTCTGTTTGCAGTAGTCGGTTATCCACTCCACCATCCGTTCGGCGGCAACGAGTGCGCCCAGTGCACACATAAGACGTTCTTGCTGCAGCTTCTGCATGAGCATGAGAAATCCCATGCCCTTTTCTCCCAGGCGGTTGGCTGTGGGGATTTTGCACTTGGAAAAAAAGAGTTCCGCCGTATCCTGACTCCACCAACCCATCTTTTCAAGATGACGACCTCTTTCAAAACCCGGAGTTCCATCTTCGATAAGATACAAAGAGATGGCCTGGTAAGGATTTTCCACTGCCGGGTCTTTGGCCGCGATGATAAAAAGCTCCCCGTTAATGCCGTTGGAGATAAACGTTTTGGAGCCGTTGATAATAACCTCGTCACCCTCCTCTTGGGCAGTCGTGGCGATGCTTGCCAGATCACTTCCGGCACCTGGTTCCGTCATAGCAATGGCGGTGATAATATCGCCTGAAACGCAGCCCGGCAGGTATTTCTTCTTTAGGACTTCAGAAGCAAAGGCGCTGATGTACGGCACTACGATATCAGAGTGAAGTGCAGCCGCCATACCGGTGTGAAAGGTGTGAGAAAGCTCTTCCGTAACGATGACGGAATATAGAAAATCGCCCCCCATACCATTATATTCCTGGGGAACATCCGTGCACAGGAAACCGTTTTGTCCCATTTTACGCCAGATGCTCTTGGGCTCAATACCGTCCTTTTCCCATTGGTCTACATTGGGCGTCACCTCGTTGGCCACAAAAACGTTCAATCGTTTCCGAAATTCCTCATGTGCATCTGAGTAGTGTAATATGTCCATAGTGTGTCAGTTTCTGATTCTTTGATGACTGTACGTCGAGTTGATATAAAGGAACCTTTTCCAACTGGGTTGGAAAAAGGGTCCGAGGGGTCGAGGTTCCAAGGGTTCTGGTGTTTTCTGTCAGCAATGGGTTTTCAGGGATTAGGCTGTCGGCTATCAGGTGCATATAACTGAGGGCTTATAGCTACCCCTCGGACCCTCGAAACCTTGAACCCTTGGGCCCTTGGGCCAAAAATTCCTGATGTTGCAAAGCGGCATCAGGAATTTTTGCCTATAATCGATATACTACACACATTCATGGCAGGAAATCCACCCAGATTGTGGGTCAAACCAAATTTCGGGTTTTCGATCTGCCGTTCTTCTGCCCGTCCGTGCAGTTGAAGGTACATCTCGTAGAGCATGCGCAGCCCGGAAGCACCGATGGGGTGGCCGAAACACTTGAGGCCACCGTCCACCTGGCAGGGAACCTGGCCGCCCCGGTCGTAGAACCCTTCCATGACATCTTTAACGGCCTTGCCTCTTTCTGAAATATGGAGATCCTCATAGGTGACCAGTTCCGTGATGGAGAAACAGTCGTGAACTTCCATCATGCTGATATCTTCACGGGGATTGTCGATTCCCGCTTCCTGGTATGCCTTTGTGCTGCACTTGCTGGTAGTCATAAAATGATCGCCATCCCAGCTGTTGTAACCGAGCTCTTCCCCACTGCTCAATGCCAGCTGGAGTGCCTTGACGGTAATGAAATCCTTCTTGCCCATCTTTCTGGCTATTTCGGGTGTTGTCACAATGGCGCATGCTGCTCCATCACTGACGCCGCAGCAGTCAAAGAGGCCCAGGGGATGCGCAATAATGGGGGATGCCATGATTTGGTCTTCCGTTACTGCTTTTCTCAAGTGGGCTTTAGGATTGAGTACGCCATTGGCATGGCTTTTGGCTGACACATGTGCCATGGCACGTTTCAAATCCTGATCTTTGACTTTGTATTTGGCGGCGTAGGCGCTGGCAAGCTGTGCAAAAGCTCCCGGTGCTGTCAGATTGGGAAACCACTGCCAGGTAAGGGTTCCGGCATTGGATCCGGTAAAACTGGGCAATCCCCCGTAGCCGGTGTCCTTCAATTTTTCAGCCCCGAGAGCCAGGCAAATGTCGTAGGCGCCCGATGCGACCGCATAACAGGCTCCTCGAAAGGCTTCGGTACCAGTTGCACAAAAGTTTTCGACCCGTGTTACGGGTATCATGGGCAATCTCAGTGTCAGTGAAAGGGGCAGGGCACTTTTGCCCACATTGATTTCATCCAGGCAAGTGCCGAACCAGGCAGCCTCGATTTCTTTTTTTTCAATGCCGGCATCGGCAAGACATTCCTGAAATGCTTCCACCATCAGTTCTTCCGCGCCCACATCCCACCTTTCCCCGAAGCGGGTGCAGCCCATACCGATGATAGCAACTTTATCTTTGATTCCTGTGGCCATGGTATTCCTCCGTTAACCTGAATTCACGGCGTGAATTTAGATTGTAAATAGTTTTTCAATCAGCTGAGATTTGAGAATATCCCCCTCGATTTGCAGTTTCCCTGAGGTGTAGGCCTGCATGGCCGGGAGTTTTCCTGTCATCATGTCGAGAAAATCGTTATCGGACATCTTAAGCGTACAGATGGGTTTGTCGTGAGTACCTTCCGCGATGGTGCAGGTTTTGTTCTTGATAACACAGTTCCATTCACCACCTTCTTGACCGGAAATGCTGAATTGAAACACCACATCGACACCCTCGGCAGCCTCGGCCTTAAATGCGTCTTGCATGCCTGAAAAACAAGCCTTTACATCGAGATCGTCATTGTTGCCATCTGTGGGTGTCTCTTCAGTTGTATCGGCAGGTGGGGATATCAGGGCAAATATGGCTTCATTGGCATCTGCCATTTCCCTGGCACCCTCGAGAGAGTTAATGGCATCCATATTTTCCCGGATCATCTCAGGCGTCGGCAGATTGTCGAGATCTCCCAGTTGAACCCCGGGACCCGTATGGATTGCCGCGCGGTTGAAGTATCCCATGCCGACATTGAAAACACCGCCGGATTCCTGGCACTTCTCACTTGCAAGGAACATCACCAGCGGAGAGACAAACTCCGGTTTTGACTTTTCAAAAAGCTCCGGTGGCATGACATCCTCTGTCAAGCGTGAAGCTGCGATGGGTGCTATGGTGTTGACCTTGATATCGTATTTCTGGCCCTCCAGCTTAAGTGTATTCATCATCCCCACAAGACCCATTTTAGCTGCTGAATAGTTGGTTTGACCGAAGTTGCCGTAAAGACCCGCAGCTGAAGTTGTCATCACGATTCTGCCGTAGCCCTTTTCTTTCATAAACGCCATGGCGGGGCGGGTGACGTGGTAGGCACCGTGCAAGTGAACGGACAGGACAGCCTGCCAGTTTTCAGGTTCCATCTTCAGAAAACTTTTATCTCTCAGGATGCCGGCATTGTTGACCAGTATGTCCACTGAACCGAAAGTGTCGAGAGCGGTCCTGACGATGTTTTCACCTCCCTCAGGTGTGGCCACGTTATCATAACTGGCCACTGCCTCGCCGCCAAAATCCTTGATTTCGGCAACCACCATGTCCGCCGGGGATGCTGTACCTTCTCCGGAACCGTCCCTGGCACCGCCCAGGTCATTGACCACCACCTGGGCTCCCCGTCTGGCCAGTTCCAGTGCATAGACCCGCCCCAGTCCTGCGCCGGCACCCGTCACGATGGCCACTCTGCCGTGAAAAGAGACATGGTCTTCGTTCACAACCGCACCGGGTATCGGCACCGCTTTCCAGAAATAATTGGTAAATCCGCGGTCCTTGTCCACACCCTTGCGCTTGAATTCCATACGTACCGGCAAGCCGACGCGAATCTCATCCAGAGAGCAGTCTGTGAAGTCGGCCATCATTCGACCGCCCACATCAAATTGAACCATGCCGTAAATGGCGGGTGGGTCCACGGATACCGACAGCAGATCACCGGTAAAGGTTTTTACCTTGGCTGGTTCATCGGCAAATTCATAATCATCCTGGCTTTTGACCGCTCCGCAGTCTGGGTTTACGCAGATGTCCGCTTTGGGGAACTGGGGTGTGCCGCAGATATTACACTTGCCTCCCACCAACCCGAGAATCATCTTGTTTTTACGCCAGAGTACGGTGGTGGCGGTTTGGGTGGGGGCTTCCGCGCGGATGCCCATCTCCGTCTGAATCAGATCTCTGAATTTCAGCCATTTTTGGTAATTATGAATGGTGTTTTTGTGATTGATGGCTCCGTCAAATCCATTGCGGGGCGCGAGCCTGGTAATCTGTTCGGTCACTTCAAACATGAGAGCGTTGCATCCCTGACCAAACCCAGCCATGAGAATATGATCCCCGGGCTTGGATGATTCCAGGGCAGCGGTCATCATTAAAAATGGGTGAGCCGTACCGGTTTCGCCGCAGACTTCATGAAGGTTGTCCACCAGTTTTTCTGGCGTAGCTCCCAGGTTTTTGGCAATTTTGCGATGGTCGCCCTTGAAAAAGCAAGGGTATACGAGCTTGTCCACATCTTCCATGGTCATACCGAGTTTTTCCAGGAGACCATTCACGGCTTCCGGAATGATTTTTCCATATCCGGCATCCCGGGTCCAGCGCTCTTCCCACATGTAGTCAAACTGGTTACGGGCGCCTCTGTAATGATCCACAAAATCGTGAGACACGGAAAAGGATCCCTTGTAGGCTGCGATAACATCGGTGTTTCCTATGGTAAAAGCGGCCGCTCCATCACCAAACCACATTTCATAAAAGTAAGCGGTTCTGGTTTCACGACTGTCAGATGCTGCCACCAATATGTTCTTTCGCTCGCCGCTTTTTACAGATTCCAGAGCTGTGATCAGTGCTGTACTGCCGGCCTTTTGGGACGCCGCAAAATCAGAAGTGATCAGATTGCTGCCCAGGTTCAAGGCAGCCGATACAATACCGGCGTTTTGCCGATCAGCAAATGGCAGGGTCGTGGATGCCAAATACAGCCCGTCCAGGGTGTGTTTGTTCATCCCTTTCAGACAGTCTCTTGAAGCCGCCACAGCCATGGTAAGCGTGTCTTCATCCCAGTTACACATGGACCGTTCTCCCTGGGCAACCATCATAATAGCAGGTGCGAACCAGCCCATGCCCTGAAAAATGGACATTCTGTCCAGTCTCAGGCGGGGTATATATGCGCCATATGAAGTGATACCAATCATTTTTTTCTCCTAATACAATCGCTTCGCGATTCTATAAAGAATCACTTGGCATATTTGAGGTTATATTGCTTTTTCCAAAAAAAGTCATGAAACATGAAGTCAAAAAATAGCAGCGAAGCCGTGTCTTATAAATTCGCGCAGCGAATTCATATTTTGAACAGTTTTTCGATAAGCTGAGACTTCATGATATCGCCTTCGATCTGTAACTTTCCGGATGTATAGGCCTGCATGGCAGGGAGTTTTCCTGTCATCATGTCACGAAAGTCGTTATCTGCCATCTTGAGTGTACAAACAGCTTGTTCGTTCATTCCGGCATCGATGGTACATGTTTTATCTTTGATGATGCAGGCCCAGTCTCCGCCATCCTTGCCGGAAATACAAAACTGGAAGATGACATCGACACCTTCTGCGGCCTCGGCATTAAAAGTGTCTGCCATGGCATTGAATATATCTGCCACGGAGCCGCCATCAGTTGCGGCAGGTTCCGCTGTCTCGGCTTTCTTGGGTGTAAAGGCTGCCAAAAGGTCACCGATCTGTTCATTGAGTTGCGTGTATTCTTTGGCATTTTTCAATGATGCGATGTTTTCCCATGTATCCACTACTTGTTCCGGCGTAGGAATCTCCTGGCCTTTTCCGATAACGACACCGGGACCGGTAACAATGGCAGCGCGATTGTAGCATCCCATACCGGCATTGTAGATATTGCCTGTGACCGGGCATTCTTCCGAGGAAAGATAAAGGACCATGGGTGCTACGAATTCCGGCTTCAGCTTTTCGAAGAAATCAGGAGGCAGGACGTCTTCGGTGAGACGCGATGCCGCCACAGGTGCCACTGTGTTGACCTTGATGTTATATTTCTGACCTTCGAGTTTGAGAGTATTCATAAGACCGATGAGACCCATTTTGGCTGCGGTATAGTTGGTCTGACCGAAATTGCCGTAGAGACCGGCTGCTGAAGTGGTCATCACGATCCGACCGTATCCTTTTTCCTTCATGATGGCAAAAGCGGGTCGAGTAACATGGTAGGCACCGTTTAAGTGTACCGCTAGTACGGACTGCCAATTGTTAGGATCCATCTTCAAAAAGCTCTTGTCACGCAGGATACCAGCGTTATTGATGAGAATATCCACAGTTCCAAAAGCATCCCGGGCGCTATTGATTATGTTCTGACCTCCCTCGGGTGTGGCAACGTTATCGTAATTGGCAACAGCATCTCCCCCCAAGGCTTTTATTTCTGCCACCACCTGGTCGGCCGGTGTCGAAGAACCTTCACCGGAGCCGTCCCGGGCACCCCCAAGATCGTTGACCACAACTCTGGCACCGCGTTTGGCCAATTCGAGGGCATAGACGCGACCGAGTCCTGCACCGGCACCGGTAACGACTGCCACGCGGCCGTCGAATCGGATTTCATCCTTGGGGATGTCTCCGTATTCAAATACACCGCGATCTATGACAATATCGCCCGTTTCCATGTTCTGTACACGCCAAACCGCTTTACCTTCCTCGGTTTTCCAGATCAGGGTTTTCAAGGGCATGCCAGGGTACAAGGGCTTGGTGAAACGGCAGGCCATCCGTCTGGCCTGTTCGGGTTGTCCAGGGATAAGCGCCTGTATCAGAGCCCTGCAGGCATAGCCGTGGGTGCACAGACCATGCATGATCGGTTTTTCGAATCCCGCCATCTTGGCAAATTCCGGATCCACATGTAGTTGAAAAACATCCCCGGACAAGCGGTAGATCAAGGGTTGATTTTCAGATGGTGACGCATCAACACTGAAGTCCGGATCACGATCCGGGAATTCAATGGTTTCAGCAGGGGGATTTTCCCCGCCAAATCCACCATCGAGCCGTGAGAAAATAGTGCTCCTGGCCGTGAAAAGTTTGATGCCGCTGGAGTGGTTGGCTTCACTTTCGGCAATGACCAGAGCACCTTTCTTCTCGCCCTTGTCGTAGACATTTGAGATGGTTCCTTCGATGGTCATGGTGCCGTTAGGTGGGATTGGGTTGTGGAATACCAACTCCTGCTCCCCGTGCAGAATCCCTGCCAGATTCACATTCGTGAGGGAAAGGGCCTGGGGCATGGTTTCATAAAGGGTGGTGATGGCAAAACTGGGTACGACCTTCAGGTCTTTTTCATAACAGTATTCCAGGTCGGAAAATCCGGCACCAACGCCAAGGGCATACAACACAGCATCTTTCCATGTATACTCCTTGGAAATTGGACCAATTTTTTTTCCGACAGCATCAAGGTTTAATGCCATAGGTCTCCTCCTTTTTCTCCTTGGTAAATGCCGGTACAATAATGAATTTCAATGTTTCTTTGATGGTGTCAAGATAATGCTGTCGATCGATGTCGAGAATCGGTCGAAAAAAACTTTCTCCGGAAATAAAATTGAGAACACAGTTCCACACCGCCAGGATACGTGCTTTTGTCTGTACCGATACGTTCGCTCTGCTCTTGGCCAAGTCCATGGCTATGGCTATATTCGACGTGAAGTCACCGATCTTGATATCCGGTACGGTTTCGGGTTTGGACTTGTTAAAGGAATCGTGGAGAATCAGATTGGAAACTTCCGGGTGAGCGAAGAGGTAATCCGTAAGAATGTCGATGGCGATGTCAAGACGTTCGGCCAGGGGTTTGTCTTTCACATTCTTTTCGACTTCTTTGAATTCAAGCTGGATCTCTTCGTTGATGTCGGTGATAAGGGCTTCATAAAGATCCTGCTTCTCACCCCAGTGGTAATAAAGGGTGGATATGTCGATACCCACTTTTCCTGCGATCATACGGGTGGTGGTGCCGTTATAACCGTAGTCGCCAAACAATTTTCGGGCAACACCCAGAATTTTGGCCTTCATGGAATCGGGATTCAAACGTGCCTTTTCAAGAGGGGAGGGCATATGGTGTAAGGTTCCTTATGGGTGGTAATGGCGCAATAATTCCATCAAACATATCCCATGCATTGTTTCCATCAATTGATGGATATAAGTGTAGCCTGGCGTTCTTTGCTTGTCAAGATTAAAATTGAGCTCTGAGCTACAAGCTTGCAAGCGCCGTAGAGCTTAAAGCTAATCGCTTATGGCTTACAAGCTGATAAGTATTGCGACGTTACCCAAGTACGTGTATATGATCTCAACAAAACCGCAAGCCACAGGAGAGTATGACATGCCCGTCGTTACAATAAATAAGCGCGATATCTACTATGATATTTATGGAGAGGGTGACACAATCATTCTGCTACACAATGGTTTTTCCTGCAGCAAGATGTGGGAAAATATCGCGCCTATGCTGGTGACGGCCGGTTTTCGTGTGCTGGTGTATGATCGCAGGGGGTATGGTCAGTCCCCTGGTGGATCTGACTTTGATACACATTATGTTGGTAAGGACTTCAGGGATGCAGCAGTGGATACCATGGCATATCTGGTGGACTACCTGGGTTTTGAAACATTTCACATTTTGGGCCAGTGTGAAGGCGGTGTGGTGGGTGTAGACTATGCTGTACGATTCCCTGATAAAGTCCAGACCTTGACGGCTGCCAGCACCCTCTGTTTTAGCGAGATAACCCTGGAAGCCTTCAACCGCTTAAAATTCCCACCGACCTACGACGATCTTCCCACCCATATCCAGAAGAAATATATTGACTGGCATGGCCCTGATCGTGCTGAAGCGTTTTACGCCCTCTGCAGCCGCTACGGTGGGAGTTATGGCCGTGGCCTATTTGATCTGAGGCATGAACTGCAGAACCTTGTGTGCCCGACCCTGGTGATGTACCCGGATCGGGGTCACTTTTTCGAGGCTGAGCAGGGGCTTGCTTTTTTTCGAAGTCTTTCCAGGGGTGAACTGGCTATTTTTCCCAGGTGCGGACACAATATATTCGAACATTACCCGGATCTGTATGCCCAGACCACCGTGGCCTTTATAGAGCGTTTTCGGAAGGGGCGATAAGTCTGTCCTCAACAAGCTTATACCAATTTATAAAAAAAAGCCCCTCTATTTCAGAGGGGCTTTTTTATCGCTGATAATATCAAATATTAGACGTCGAGCCAGGAATCAGAGTAGAGGGATTTTCCCAGGATGACATTGGTGGTCTTGGCAAAATCCTGCATTTCCTCGGACAGACTGTCCATATCTGGTTCTTCACCATCCATGATGCCATAGATCAGATCGACGATATCCTGTCGATTACCCTTGGCGATGTCGATGAGGAGATCATCCAGGGGATCGGCAATTACAGAGTACATGCCGTATTTCTGGAGCATGACCATGTAGGTCTGATTCAGGATGGGCCGCAGATGGATGGGTGGTCCGTTTGAAATGTTGGAAAGACCACAGGTGCTCTTGACACCCGGGGCCATATCCTGGAGCATGCCCTGGAAATCCATGAGGCTGATGGCTTGGGGCTGCTGAATATTCACAGGTGTGACAATACCGTCCACCCATATCTTTTCGTTGGGTATACCGGCCTCGTTGGCAAAGTAGATCAGCTCGACACAGAGTGCCGCACGTTCGTTTTCATCACGGGGAAGACCATCAGGGCCCCACATGAGTGCGATAAAATCACAATTGTTTTCGGCGGCAATGGGCACCATCCGCTCATATCTCTCCGGCCGTACCATGATGGAATTGATAAGCGGCGGCAGTTTACAGACCTTGATGGCAGCCTCGATGGCATCGATGTTGGATGTGTCAAGTGCCAGCGGTATATCGTCTACGACCTCCTGAACGACTTCCACCACCCAGGGCATCAACTCGGGGCCGTCTTTTTTTGCAGGTCCCAGGTTGATATCGATGTAATCCATTCCCTTTTCTTTTTGAAAAAGGGCTTCCTCCTGGATCGGTTTGGGATCGCGCTCCTTATATGCCCGACCGATCTTCTGGGAAATTACGTTTAAACTTTCACCTATGAGAAACATATGACCTCCCTGTTATTGCTGTTCTGTAGCGAACCGTGATGACGGTCCACCGTTCAAATGGTGATTCCCGGAATATCATTCAGCTATCTGGACTTCAAGAATCCCGGAATGTGGGCTGCTTCCCGTGGTCCGACAGTAATGGTCCAGCCGGGAAGTTCTTCTTCGACATCACCGGCGATGGCGGCTGCATAGCCCGGGATAATCAGTTCCGTATGTTTGACCTTGTCCATGATGCCGCTTTTCTTGACAAACATGCCGACATCGTCGCCGGCAAATTTTCCGGCTGCCCAAGCGGTCATAACCGAAAGCCCTTCGGAGTCTTTGATGAGCAGATAGGCGGGCACCCGGCTGCCTTCGATCTCACCTGATACAATAAAATACGTCAGAGCAAAGTTTGTGGTCACCATGACAGGTGAATTTTCATCTGGATTGTTGACCTCGTAGATTCCCTCGGTAACGGTCATGGGACGCTGGGGGTCTGTATAGATATTGAGTCGTTCCAGAAGCAGCGGGAAGAGAGCATCCCCGGAAAAGTCAGACAGGACCACGATACCGCCGTATTTTGCGATAAACATGCTGGCAATGAGGGATTCCATGTCCAGATTCGAGGCCATCTCACAAGGGAAGGTGATGGTGGGAAATCCGATCGCCCGGTTACCGTTTTTAAGAGCGGCCCGCCGGATAACGATCTGGTCTTCCAAGGCTTTTTTGATCTCCCGCGAACCCGGGTCGATGACGATGTCTTTGAGTCCCATTTCGATCAGTTTTTCGGTCAAGGGAACGAGTGCTTCCACCGAATCGGCCTTGACCGCCAGGGGCAGGTCGGCTGCTTTGGCCATTTCACCGCACGCTTCCAGATTTGCTTCGGTGGCTGCATACAGCAAAGGACGCTTGAACCCGGCCACTTCCACGGCGGCTTGCATGGCCTCGGCGCTGTCGGACATCAGGATGAGGTTGAACTCCGACGTCTCCGCAATGGTTTTGGCCTTGGCGGCAAAAGCTGCTGCATCGCCATTGGCATCTTTTAAAGCCACCAACTCGGGTCTCAGGTTCAGACCCACGCGTTCAAACTGAAATGCATTCCAGGTTGTCAGCTTGGCCGCAAGATCAGCATCCGAAATGTCAGAACTGACCATTGCTGCAAGGGTTGTCTGGTTATAAAATGTTTTTTCATGTCGATATTGTACGGTTTCACCGCCGGTGGTGAAGGCCCTGACGCCTTTCCCAATTTTTACAGGACGGATGGGCGGTGCGGAAGCCTCTGCCAGCTGTTCCTTTGCTTCATCCGATACATAGGGGCAGCTGTCGAGTTCTGCTTTACCTGAAGCCAGGTTCATGGCAAAGGCAAGGCAGGTGGGGACGCCGCATTCCTTACAGTTGGTTTTCGGCAGGAGTTTAAAAATCTGAATACCGGTTAATGCCATTTTTGTCTCCTTATTCTATATTTAGAATTCAT
>JAHEIB010000040.1 GCA_024639645.1 Deltaproteobacteria bacterium | reverse complement strand
AAAGCGTATCGTTGTCACCCGTGCAAGGGAACAGGCCAGTGATCTGCTGCAGTTGCTGAATGATGCAGGGGCGGATTGCCTGGAGTGCCCCACCATCCAGATAGCGCCACCGGAAGACTGGGAGCCCCTGGACCGGGCCATTCAAGGACTGTCTGGTTACCACTGGCTGGTATTTACGAGTGTGAACGGGGTGGGATTCTTTTTCAAGCGCCTTTTTGAGCTTGGGCAGGATGTCCGCGCACTTCACCATATCCAGACCGCCTGTATTGGGCCCGCTACGGAAAAACGGCTGAAGGATTTCGGCCTCACCTGCGACATTCTCCCGGAATCCTACCGTGCAGAGTCGGTGGTGGAGGCGTTCAGGCATCAGGTACTTGCAGGAAAGAAAATTCTGCTTCCGCGTGCCAGGGAGGCCAGGCTCATTCTTCCGGAAGAGCTATCCAGAATGGGCGCAGATGTGGATGAGATTCCGGTCTACGTCACCCGGATTGCTGAAGACAACACAGCAACCCTCCTGGCCGGTCTTGAAGAGCAACGCATCGACTGCGTTACTTTTACCAGCTCCTCCACAGTCAGAAATTTCAAAAGACTCATACCGGAAGCGACTTTTAAACAGCTTCTGGCGCCCGTAACCGTTGCCTGCATCGGCCCCATCACGGCAGATACCGCCAGAGACCTGGGATTCGACGTGCACCTGGTTGCGGACACCTACACCATCCCCGGGCTGGTGGATGCCTTGATAGCCCATTACGAAAATGAATAAACTGGTCGATAAATATGATCGTCACCTGAATTACCTGCGTGTTTCCATCACGGACAGGTGTAACCTGCGCTGCTTGTACTGTGCACCAGGGGGTCTGGTGCCCAAGCTGGCTCACGAAGACATCCTGCGCTATGAAGAAATCCTGCGCATTATTCGCATCGGTGTCGGCCTGGGTATTTCAAAGGTCCGGCTGACCGGTGGCGAACCACTCATGCGGGCAGGTGTTTACGACTTTTTAGAGGAGCTGGTCGCACTCGACGGGTTGACTGATATTTCTCTTACCACCAACGGTGTGATGCTGCATGAGAATATTGAAAAAATTGAAGCTGCCGGTATCAAACGGATTAATATCAGTCTGGACACATTAAATCATAAAAAATTCAAACATATCACAGGGTATGATCTTTTCGAGCAGGTGTGGGCAGGTATTGAAAAAGCCCTTGCACTCGGGTTTGATCCCATCAAGCTGAATGTTGTTGCTTTAAAAGGGCACAATGACGATGAATTTGTCGATTTAGCCAGGCTTTCCTTGACATACCCCTTTCACATCCGCTTCATCGAATACATGCCCATTGGAAACGCCCAGATGATGAGCAGTGATTATATCCTGACTCCTGACATACGGGCACAGCTCAGTGTTTTAGGTGAATTGGTTCCGGTAACGAGAAAACAGATGGATGGTCCGGCACAATCCTATCGAATCAAGGGCGCCAAAGGTGAAATCGGGTTTATCCAGGCCATGAGTCAGCATTTCTGCCATACGTGCAACCGGCTGCGTTTGACTGCCAATGGTCAGCTTCGTCCCTGCCTGCTTTCGGATAAGCAACTGGATATCAGGGGCCCGTTACGGAGTGGCGCTAGTGACGAAGAATTGAAAGCCGTGTTTCTACGCGCGGTGGAACATAAGCATGAATCCCACCATTTTGCGCCGGGGTGTCCCTCCGGGGTTCAGGATGCCATGTCAAATATCGGCGGATAGCCTTTTTCACATAGCGATCTCACTGCATCCGCTGTGTTGCGGGCCATTCGCAGTAGATTCACTACGACTTCATGGCCCGACGCCTTGCGGTTGCAGCAACCTCCCTATGTGAAACATTCGGGTGGTCTACCGATACCCGAATGTTTATTACGATGTCCGATTCTTCATATACCCCATTTAGCATTCGATCAGCCGTATTGCCCATGATTATATTTTTATCGACACATCGGTTATGGCCTATCAATCTGTTGTCATTATGATAGTTGTTTTTTCTTTAGGCTGCCTTGTGCATGAGTTTGGCGCTGTCGTCGCTGAAAATACCCGATCAGCTCAGGAATTGAAAAAACTCCCCGAGTGCTGAATTGTTTACGCATTGTTTTGTGCAAAACATAGTTATGGCAAATTTCCATGGGTGTGTGATATGTTCCCTGCTGTTCTAAATCTTGATAATATCAGGAGCAGCCAGGCCTCATGACAACCCAATCTTCTCGTAAAAGAAAAATCCTCCTCAGTGGGTGTCTGTTTCATCTCTTTCACGACAGTATTGCTGATGGATTGGCTGTTCTGCTGCCGTTCTGGAAAATTGCCTTTCAGCTCTCCCTCACCCAGGTTGGCCTGCTTATGTTCTGTTTTGAAGGCGCTACGGCACTGTTCCAGACACCAGCCGGTTTCCTTGGGGAACGTTATGGTGAGCGCAGGCTGTTAACCCTTGGAACCTTTATCACGGCCCTGAGTGTCATGGGGCTTGCATTTAGCGGCAACATCTACCTCCTGTGTGTTCTTCTTCTCATCGGTGGCCTGGGAGCGGGTGTACAGCATCCCCTGGCCTCATCCATGATTTCCAAGGCCTACGCCCAAGGGAATCGGCGTATCGCCCTTGGAACCTACAACTTTTCGGGGGACATGGGGAAATTTCTCTTCCCGGTTGTCGCTACACTTGTCTTGTCTATTGTCGGTTGGCGATCCCTCTGTTTTGGTTACGGCACCTTTGGATGCATCATTGCCATGGGTCTGTATGTACTCTTGCGAAGTAATCATTCCGGAGGCATGCAGGTCCAGAGCGACAGCGCACATGGTAAATTGAGTGGATGGGGTATCCAGAACAACAAAGCGTTTTTCACATTGTCTGCCATCGGCTTTATCGATACGGCAGTGCGTTCGGCTCTGATTACTTTTCTGCCTTTCCTGCTCATCAACAAGGGTATGCAGATGGCGTCCATCGGTCTGGCATTGTCTTTACTATTCATTGGTGGGGCATTTGGAAAATTTATCTGCGGAGTTCTGGCTGAAAAGATCGGTATTATCCCTTCTATAATCATTACTGAAGCCATCACGGGTTTGGGCATTATCTACCTGTATGGTTCGAGCCTGGCCGGAATTTTTCCCTTTCTGCCGTTGCTCGGTATTGCGCTGAATGGAACTTCGTCTGTCCTCTACGGGACAGTGGCCGATTTTGTTTTACCTTCTCATACCCCGCGTGTTTTTGGCCTGTTTTATACGGCCATCATCGTCGGTGGAGCCCTGGCACCTCCGGTTTTCGGGGCGCTCAGTGATGTCTCGGGGGTTGAATTGACGGTAGCTGTTCTCGGTCTGACCGCTCTTGCCACGCTACCGCTGGCCTTTCTGCTTTCCAAGGAATTACAGTCAAAACAAATTTGAGATCGTTTATCCGAGTACTTCGTCCACCACCTGCCGGATATCATCCAGTATGCGATAGGCACCATGGTTGAGCAATCTGCTGTAGCGTTGGTTACGGTATTGACGAAGTTTTTGGATGGCCTTGGCATGGAACCCTTTATCCCGGGCCAGTACAAATGTGTTGCGACCCTCCTTCATTGAGATCCGGGTAAATAGTTCAGGTGTCAGGTCGATGCCAATAGTTAGAAGGGTTTACTGGCAGGCCCGGAAATAGAGTGTTTCCGTGTCTACTAAAACCCCGTCATTATCCCAGAAAATCCATTTATAATCTGATTTCATGTGGTATTGGGAGATTATTGCGTTCGCCAGGCTGAGGTGGCTCTTCTGAAGATTGCATTCACCACTTCGCTGGCAGTTCTTACCAGAATATTGGTGAATACAATAAGCATGCACATGGCTGCTGCCGGCGCCTGATCTCCTGCATCGTCCATGTTGACAACAGCCACGGAGGCCAGGGTCGTGTCCGAGGAATAGAGAAAGATCACGGCCGAAACCGTGGCCATGGAACTGACAAAGAGGTACATGGCAATTTCGACAATGGCCGGAAAGCAGACCGGTACCGTTACGCGGAAAAATGTCCGGTAAAAGGGAACGGACATGGACTCGGACACGGTTTCAAACTCTTTGTCAAGTTGCCGCAGGGCGGAGGTTGCAGTTAAAAAGCTGACCGTGTAGAAGTGGATGATGTTGGCGATGATCAAGATCCAGAGCGTGCCGTAAAGCGCATGAGCAGGATTTGCAAATGAAATATTCGTAAGTGGAATTGTGAAGTGCGTGGTATTGAAGAAAAAGATGTAAGCAATACCGATAACAAGGCCGGGCAGCGCAAGAGGAAGGATGGAAAGAAAATAGGATGCCTGCCTCAAAAGGGCTACCCGCCGGGTTTTTTCGATGAGATATGCCGAGCCGAAGGTGACCATGGTTCCGAGAATGGCTGTATAGGTTGCCATGCGGACGCTGTTCCAGAAGGCACCGTATCCGCCGCCGCCGACATCCCTGAACGTGTAATGCCAAAAACCTAAAGAGAAGTCATACGGCCACATTTTCACCAGGGACCCGAATCCACCGGCAAAAAGCATGGAGAGGATGAAACCCGCTATCAGTGATGCAATGGTGAAAATCACCGTGTCCGTGCCCCAATTGCGTTTGGGTGTGTAGGGCACGCTCCGGGCAGTCATAGCCACCACCTGCCGGCGCTGCACGATTCTGTCCGCAATAAAAGAGATCACCGCTGGAATGAGCAGGATGATACTGATGGTGGCGCCCATACCGAAGTTCTGTTGACCGATGACCTGCTTGTAGATATCTACGGCCAGAATATTGTAGTTGCCGCCCACAACTTTGGGAGCACCAAAATCGGTAAAGCACAGGGTAAAGCAGACGAAAATAGCACTCACCAGACCGAATTTGATTCCAGGGAGGGTCACCGTAAAAAAGATGCGGGGTTTATTGGCACCCAGGCTGATAGCTGCCTCGTAGAGCCGGGCATCCGTGTTGAGCAGGGAGACCATAAGGATCATGTATGCGGCCGGGAAGGTGAACACCACCTCTGCGATGATAATGCCCACGGGGCCGTAAAGCCCTATGTCCCAGGCCAGCCACGGCAGGTGACCGAAAAAACCGGTGGTAATGAAGCCCTTGTTGCCAAAAATAAACACCAGAGACAAACCATACAGCATGGTGGGGGCATACAGGGGCAGCATGGCAACCACCCGGAAAAAAGCCTTTCCCGGAATCAAGGTTCGGGTGACGGCATAGGCGTAGATCAGCGCCAGAAGAACGGCGATGATGGTGGTGACGATGGAAACAAAAATACTATTGTAAACCGAATAGTAGAGGGCTTCATTGGAAAAATAGTTGGCGAAGTTGCTCAGCCCGATCCAACGGTCAACCTGGTCGCTGTATTCATCACCTTCCAGCAGGACACCGTCGATAAAATAGCGGTCCCCGTCAACAGTGGCGGTGACCTCTTTTATCTTTACCGGTTCCGCGTAATTCATCGCCTTGGTACAGGAAACCCGGTATATGTGCTCATCTCGGATATCGACCGTAATACCGTCGTGCGCAATGATGTTGTTGGTCAGAGGAAACGTTTTCTTGTCGATATGAAGCAGGAGGGTTTCGCCGTCAATATAAACGCGTCTTCCGCCAATACGCACATCGTCATTTCCCCAGATGGATACCAGGACTTCGGCGTGCATGCTACGATCAATGAGCTGATACACGGGCAAAATAACGGCAACGAGCATCCAGAGAACGAGAAGGAATATCAATACCCTTTTGAGCCAGTTCTCTGAGCTGGTTTTCTGCCGGACTTTCTTTAAAACGACGGTTTTGGGGTCAAAGGGGGATTCGCTTTTTTGAATGTCCCGTTCAATACGTGATGGCTGTGTTGCTGGCATGGGTGTCTATCAATACATCCAATAAGGTTATGATCCGGTTTGTTTAAATATCAACAATCGTTCCGGAGGAAAGTAAACCGGCAATCTGCTGTCGATTTTGATGTTGAAGCGCTTGATCTTTTCTGCGGCGAGATCGGCCTCGATCACAGGTGCGTCCAGATCCCGATCTTCCGTGGTCAGACGCAGAAACAATCGGTAAGACGACCCTCGGAACTCGATTTTTTCAACCTCCGTAATAAGAATGTTTTCGCCGCTGCTTTCTTCATCCAGAACCCTGATGTCTTCAGGGCGAATGGTGACCGTCGATTCCCTGCCCTGAAACTGTTTCGCTTTTCCATTCACTGTTTTAAGGGTCAGGTTTCCGTAGGTGAGGGTGTTTTCATTCTTTACCGTCCAGCCCTGCAGAAAATTCATGGCGCCGATAAATCCTGCTACAAAGGTATCATCCGGCGTGTGATAAATGGACTGAGGCGAGGCGCACTGGATGATGCGACCGGCATCCATGAGGATAATCCTGTCCGCCATGGTCAAAGCTTCTTCCTGATCGTGGGTGACCATGATGGTTGTGATCTGAAGACGTTGCTGAAGATCACGAATTTCACTTCTGAGATAAATCCGGACCTGCGCATCGAGCGCTGAAAGGGGTTCGTCCAGAAGCAGCATGGCAGGGCTGGGTGCCAGGGCGCGTGCCAGGGCTACACGCTGTTGTTGTCCGCCCGAGAGCTGGGCGGGGTATTTTTTGCCGATATCACCCAGACCGACCAGCTCCAGCATTTCCTGGGTTCTAGCGGCCTTTTGCCCTTTCTCGAATTTTGAGCCCTTGAGACCATAGGCCACATTCTGGGTGGCCGTCAGATTCGGGAACAAAGCATACGATTGGAAAACGATGCCACACTCCCGTTGAGAAGTAGGCATCCGGGAGATATCTTTGCCTTTTAAAAAGACCTGGCCCACATTCTGTTCTTCCAACCCTGCAATGACACGTAAAAGCGTGGTTTTCCCGCAACCGCTGGGCCCTAGTATGCAGACCAATTCCCCAGGATACACGACAATAGAGACATCTTCCAGTGCAACGAAACGCCCAAATGTTTTTGTCACCTGTTTCACTTCCAGAAACGTGTCGTCATTGTTTATTTTTGCCGATTCGGGAGGCATTGGAAGGTCTCCTTAAAAAAGGACCGACATACCCCTTGAAGGGGCATGTCGGTGAAGGTTAATCTTTTAAATATGCAGTATATCAAACCTATTAACTCTTGGGTTCGCTCTTGCCGTCGTAACGTTTGGTCCATTCTTTAAGGATCGCGGCGCGATTTCTGGCCGCCCAATCAAAGTCGTTGTCAATAAGCTGCGTGGTCGGATCTTCTGGGTATCCATCGGGCACGGTTACCGAAACCGCTGTGGAACCGATGATGGGATAAACCTTGGAATACATCTTATAGGCATCGTCACTGACAGCCCAGTCAAGGAAGATCTTGGCTTCTTTTTTGATTTTCGGTTTTTTGATCAGACCGTTGGCTTCAACCTCCCATCCAGATTTTTCCTTGGGAAAGGCCACTATAACCGGTTCCCCGCTGCTTTTCTGTTTGAAACCCCGGTAAGCAAAAGAGATGCCAATGGGGTATTCGCCCTTACCGGCCATCTTGGCAGGCTTTGAACCGGAATGGGTATACACGGCGATATTTTGATGGAGCTTGTCCAGATAGGCCCATCCGGCCTCTTCACCCATGATCTGGAGAATGGCGGACACCGTCAAAAAGCCGGTCCCGGATGAGGCGGGATTCGGCATGACCAGGTTACCTTTGTACATGGGATCCAAGAGGTCCTGGTAGGACTGCGGCATTTTGAGTCCCTTGGCTTCCATTTCGATGGTGTTTCCCACAAATCCGGTCATGTAGGCTTTGAGGCCAGTCCAGTGGGCTTCCTTGTTTTTTTGGTCAAAGAAAGCGGGTTTCAATTTTTCAATCCCTTTGGGATTGTACCCGGCCAGCATACCCACCTGGTCACAGACAAGCAGACTCGTTGCGGAAACACCCCAGATGAGATCTGCTCTCGGGTTGTCTTTCTCTGCCAATAGTTTTGCGGTAACGATGCCGGTGGAATCCCGGACAATTTTTGCTTTGATATCAGGGTATTTGGCTTCCCAGTCTTTCATGTAGATGGCCAGCTCATCATCTTCGAGGGCAGTATAAACGAGAATTTCTGCGGCGCACACGCTGGAAGCGCCGAAGAACATCAATACTGCCGCCAATCCTAATAGCAACCCCCAATACCGACCTGAACCTATTGAACGAAAATAAGTCATTTTTCCCTCCTTCTGGTTTTTTGGATTCGAAAAATAAGAATCAAAACGATGGTTCAAATTACCCTTGTAGGGAAAAAACGTTAGCAAAGTTGTGCTAAAAAGCCAAGGTTTAATATTCGTATCAACCCATGGTCAATTTCCCTGCCAAGTATTTTCAATAAAATGATGAACACTGTTTAATAAATAATGCACAATAATTAGATAAAACCTTTCATAATGCAACCTAATTTTTATTATATAAAGAATAATCAAAAGTTATAATGCGAAACCGTTTCCCAGGCCACTTTTTGTAACAGTGAGGCCCTCTCCTTTTCCAGATCTACCCACGTTTTACCTTTATTAAGTAAACGCTCACGGACAGCTCTTCAGGAGCGGTTCCCCGTTTCTGGCCATGATGCCCAACCCGTACACGCAACCCTTCCTATTGACAGCCATAGACCGGATCTCCTATATTTCTTCCCCATACTGAATCGTTTCATCTCCATAGCGTTTATCGTTTTCATAGCCCTTACATCGATTGTTTTCTACCTGGTCGCCTGTCTCCTGTGGCTAATAACCCGGCCTTTTGGCCGACGTCTGATCGTTCTGCACCAGTTCACCTCATTCTGGGCCACCCTCTATCTCTGGGCCATGCCGGCCTGGTCCGTAAAGGCTGCCGGTCGCCGCAAAATAAGACCAAAGGCCACCTATATGGTGGTTTCCGACCACCAGTCACAGCTGGATATTCTGATAGCATTCGGTCTCTTTTTCATTTCAAGTGGGTTTCCAGAGCTGAAGTTTTCAAATTGCCGCTGATCGGCTGGATCATGGTACTCAACGGGTATATAAAAATCAAACGGGGCGGCAAGGAGAGTGCCGATCAGCTGATGCAGAAATGCGAAGAAACCATCGCTTCCGGCAGCTCCGTTTTTTTCTTTCAGAAAGGCACTCGTTCAAGGGAAGGACGCATGAGACCGTTTAAGGCTGGCGCTTTTGTTATCGCTAAAAAAAATGAAGGTCTCCATCCTGCCCGTCACCATCAATGGATCAAAAGACGCCCTGCCCAAACACAGCCTTAATTTTCACGGTCGGCACCCCATGTGTATCGAGGTCCTCGATGAAAATCCCTATACTGAATTTCAACAACTTTCAATCGAAGAAACCGCTGCCCTGACCCGTCAACGCATCGCCGCCCGTGTGGGCGAGCACCAACAGGATGCCTGATGCAACACGGTTGTACGAGTTGTGGGTTGCGTTTCATCGGTGATCTAAAAATAGAGAATTCATTTCGCTTTATTGTTATTGGAACCATTTGATTGGCCAGGGTGGAATGGTGGTGGGTATCTAATAAAAAAACAACTATTGAACGGCAATAGCGAGCGCATTCCCCGTAGGTTCTGCCGTTCGGCAGTGCTTCGCATGCTGCAGGGTAATCTTCTGTGTTGAGCTAATAATGTTTAAGAAAACGGATTGCAAGATAGGAATTTAACGGTTTTCTTGCTGTATAAGTGAGCCCCAAGGCATTTTGTCAATTATATTCAAATTAAACATTGTAGGATAAATATATGGTTTAATTTTCCCCAGAACCGCCATTTTAGTTTTGAAAATCCGTATTGTTTTTCGATTAGATCCTTGTTAATTATGTGTTATATTATGTGGTGACTTACTATGCGAGAATGTGATTAGCATGAAAACCTTTCTTGTTGTTTCGCCTCAGAAAGAGGCTGCCGGCTTGATCAAATCATCCATTCATGGCGACTGTAATGTGCTAATCGCCGTCAATATTAATGACGCACTTCAATTTAGCAGCAGTCAGCGCATTGATGTCGTATTTTTGGATTTAGATGTACTTCAATTTAAATCTATAAAAAACGTGTACACTCACACGATAAACCTCTTCAGGAAATCCAATCATCGGGTAGGCATTGTAATTCTCACAGGTAAAGAAGCTATTCGCGAGGCAGTTATGATGGTCAAGGCCGGTGCCAACGATTATTTATCTTATCCCATTGACCGGACAGAAATCAGTTTGGTTGTCGAATCTTTGAACGAATCTCTTACACAAGATTTAGAGTTGGACTATCTAAGGGATCGGTTCTGGAAAACTGAATGGCTCGACCTTCTCAAAACGCGTGCGGAGTGCATGCGCAACGTGTACAAGAAGATTCAGGCCGTTGCAGCGACGAGGGCAACGGTCATGCTTATTGGAGAGACCGGAACCGGTAAAAGCATGCTTGCCAGGCTCCTGCATCTTCACAGTAATCGTTGTGACGATCCGTTCGTTAGTGTTCATTGTGGTGCAATTCCGGATACTTTGCTCGAGAGCGAATTATTCGGACATGAAAAAGGTGCATTTACAGGTGCGGTGCACATGAAAATGGGTAAGTTTGAAATAGCTCGCAAAGGGACAATATTTTTGGACGAAATCGGCACGATATCACCCGCAGCTCAAGTCAAATTATTGCAGGTGCTCCAGGATGGAACTTACAGCCGTGTAGGTGGTGAGGTGGAGTTGAAAACCGATGCCAGAATCATCGCCGCATCCAACTCCAATCTTTCCGATATGTGCCAACAGGGAAATTTCAGAAAAGATTTATACTATCGTCTCAATGTTTTTCCGGTCGAGCTACCAACACTCCAAGAGCGGCGAGAAGATATACCAGCTCTGATTGATCAGTTTTTAAAAAAGCTAAATGCAATGTATGGAAAGAATATCCACAGCGTCCATCCACAAGTAAGTAGAGCGCTGCAGAACTATCATTGGCCTGGGAATATTCGTGAAATGGAAAACTTGATGGAGCGTGCATACATCCTGGAATCAACTTCAATTTTGACTCCGGAAAATTTCCCTAACGAATTTTTTGAATACGACTCCGAGAGTGCCATATTACCAATCGATACGTATCTTCCTTTGGCAGAAGCCAGGCAATTAGTTGTCGAGGATTTTGAACGTCATTACCTTAAGGAATTGTTTTCCCGCTCTAAAGGCAAGGTAAGCCTTGCTGCTAAGGAAGCCCGTATCAGCACGCGGCAGTTGAATAAGCTGATGGTAAAGCATGGCATTCGCAAGGAAGCATTTAAAAATTAAGTGCAACATGGTGGTATCCGCATTTTTCAAATCATTTGACTCAATAAATAAAGCCTGCCAACTGAACGCGCCCCCTGATTCATTCTTAAATTGATATTGTTTTGAGAAAATTTCAAAAACCCGAATTTTGAGTTCGGGTTTCTTTTTTTTCGGAACAATCGATTCGCAAGGAGAAACATACATTATATCAATATGTTGAACGTTGTATGACTGATTGGAAACCCTAAAAGTTCTTTTATGTTTTGGATGAGGTGTTTCCGGGAATATATGAGAAAATGTATTTTACATATAATAACAGGAGGTTAAACTTTTGGCATAAGTAATGCATTATATGTTTAGCAGTAATTGCTATCACATGTATCGCGTGTATTTTGTGCGGTAAAAGAAAAACGGCTGCCCTTGAAAAGGAGGGACCTTAAAATGATGCTAAGACAGATGTTAGAATTACCAAACTATGGTTGGAGGAGCGCATTTAATGATCTGGAAAATATGCGCCAAGAAATGAATAGGCTTTTCGGTCAGGTTTCTGGTCGACCTTACTGGCAGACCCATGCAGGTGTTTTCCCCCTCGTCAATATTGTCGAAGACACAACTCATTATTTCATTTTTTGTGAAATCCCTGGAATGGTCAGCGAAGAAATTGACATATCGGCAACGGGTAGAAGTCTGACTATTTCTGGGGAAAGGAAAATCATCACAGAAGGAGAAAACGTGAAGTACCACCGACGTGAGCGGGAAGGTGGAACCTTCAACCGTGTCATTGCACTACCCAATGATATCCAGGTTAACGAAATTGTAGCTGAATATATCGAAGGAATATTGACGCTTACGTTACCTAAAACTAAAACAAAGAACCCAAAGCAGATTTTTGTCAAATAGGAATCGTATAAAACCTATTTTGTTATAGGAGGCAATTATTATGGTTGAGACACAAGAGCTTAAACCACAAGAGAAGTTTGAAGTCGCCACCTCGGCCGAGCAGACGAAATCTGGGCTGGTCTTTGCACCGAATGTGGATATTTTTGAAACCGAAAAAGAGATCGTTTTACTGGCAGATGTCCCAGGTGTTAACGCGACGAGTCTGGGCATCGATCTAAAGGACAACACACTAACACTGACTGGGGATGTGAAGCAAGAAAGTATCACTGGAGGTGAAGAGATCCTGAGCGAATACCAGGTTGGCAGTTATTTTCGTCAGTTCACACTAACAGAAATGATCAATCAGGATAAAATAGAGGCTGAACTGAAAAATGGGGTCTTAAGGCTTACCCTGCCAAAAATCGAAAAAGCGCTACCGCGTCGGATCATTGTAAATGCTAAAAAGTGAACATAAATATTAATACGAAATACTATCACCCAGTATATCTATGCCGGGACTTTGGGGTTAGCGATAAAAATGACATACAACGACGACAATCTTTTTAACTTGGTTGATGTTGCCACGGGTGAAACCAAGGCAGCCATTTTGGAAGCAGACCAGCAGAAGCGGATCGCCGCAGATTTGAATTTACCGCTGGAGCAGCGACTTGAGGCCTTTGAAGATATTTTTGATTCCGAAGTCGGCGACACCTCACTGGTGAGGGCCCGCAACATAGAGCGCGAGGTCGGTTTGCGCCAGATATATTTAAAATTCGAGGGCGGCAATCCTACAGGTACTCAGAAGGATCGTATTGCATTCGCACAGGCAATGGATGCTATGAGACGCGGATTTGATACCATCACCGTAGCCACTTGTGGGAACTACGGTGTCGCAACCGCACTGGCCGCCAAACTGGCCGGTTTGAAAAGCCGCATTTTTATCCCTAAAAACTACCATGCTCGCCGCATCAAAGAGATGATTGATTTAGATGCAGAAATCATACGTATCGAGGGTGATTATGAAAAGACCGTGGAAGTATCTTCAGCAGAGGCCCATGCAGCTGAACATTATGATGCCAACCCTGGTAGTAATAACTTGCCCACACAAATGACCGCCTATGGTCAGATCGCCTATGAAATTTATGATGAACTGCGCGATGCACCTTTAGCCGTGTCTGTACCGGTCTCAAACGGCACGACACTGGCAGGCATATACAAAGGGTTTCTAAGCCTGTATCGTCGGGGCAAAACTTCTCGTATGCCCAGAATCGTGGCCGGTTCTTCATTTTGCAAAAATCCTATTGTGCACGCATACAAGAATAAAAAAGTATCATGCGAAGATCTAAGTCCGCACAAAATCCGCGAGACCAGCATCAATGAGCCGCTGATCAACTGGCATTCAATCGATGGCGATTATGCCCTGGAAGCTATACGCCAAACCAATGGATGGGCCGGCGATATCTCAGACAAAAATATGCGGAGCTTTAGCCGTCTCATACGTGAAAAAGAAGGACTTCAGATTTTACCGGCCTCTTCGACCGGATTGATTGCTTTACTGGATCGACATTATCGTGAAGCACTGCCGAACGATCGATATGTCGCCGTGTTGACGGGAAGGAAATCATAACATGGAAAAAGAGGGCAATGCGATTGTTTATTGCCAGGGCATGTTCAATACACCCAATGGGAAGACTGCCCACGGTTTGGTACGTTTTACGCGACGATATCGTGTGGTTTCTGTAGTGGATGCCAGATATGTTGGTGAAGATGCCGGTCAAGTCCTGGATGGAAAATTACGCGGAATACCGGTGCACGCATCCATTGAGGGCGCTTTTGCCGAGGCGCTCGATAGTGATTATCCAGCAACCCACCTGGTGGTCGGCATGGCCCCGGATGGCGGACGACTCGGGTTATCGGCCTCCGAAGATATCAAAACAGCCCTGCGAATGGGCTTGAACGTGGATTGTGGATTGCACGATTTTTTGTCGGAAGACCCCGAAATGATGTCGATCGCCAAGGAAAACGGTACGGTGATCCGTGATGTACGCAAACCACCTGAGCGATCGAGCATGCATTTCTTTAGCGGTAAAATTGAATCGGTGGAAGCACTTAAAATTGCTGTATTGGGTACTGATTCTGCGGTGGGTAAGCGTACCACAGCCTGGTTGATCGTACAGGGTTTTGAGAAAGATGGTCTGCGGTCAACACTCGTGGGAACTGGCCAGACCGCCTGGATGCAAGGAGCCCAGTATGGTTTTATCCTGGATTCTCTGGTAAATGACTTCGTCTCCGGGGAAATCGAGCATGCTGTCTGGTCAGCCTGGGATACTGAGCGATCAGATGTAATCGTAATCGAAGGACAGGGAAGTTTGATGAATCCGGCATATCCCGGCGGTTTTGAAATACTGGCTGCCGGTCGACCGGATGTGGTTGTGTTGCAACACGCCCCGGCACGCCTGGAATATGACGGTTTTCCCGGATATCCAATACAGCCCTTGGTGCATCAGATCCAGACGATTGAGATGCTCTCCGGCAAGCCGGTGGTGGCGGTCTGTGTCAATCATGAAAATATTGCTACTGAAAACATACCGTTTGTGTGTGATGCTATTACCAAGGCAATCGGACGGCCAGCTTTCGATGTGCTCAGGTACGGCCCGGCTGATCTTATTACACTTCTAAAAAAACACTTGTTCACGAAAGAACATGTTCGATGAATGCTATATCACAAGACCAGCAAACCCAGTCCTCCATCCTGAAGGTATTTGACAGGCTGGAAGTTGGCCCTGTTAAATTGGACAGACGACGTTTGACAGCACCCTATCGGCTGTTTTGGGACGGCAAAGTCGACGAATTCAAACTTATCTACAGCTATGAAGAGCCGGTTTTCATACCCGAAGAACCTGAATCCAGAAATCTGGCTAGCATGATCGCCGCGCAGGCAGCCCTCAACTACGGTCTTTTCTGCGGCACAATTGTGTTTCATGGTCTATTCGATGAAATTGATCGACGTTTCCTGAGAGAGATGGCCGAAAACACAGCGCGTGAGATTTACGTTAAGAAGTTTTTGGAGCCCAATCCATTTTTACGTGGTCCAGCAGCCCAATTGGAAGCACTGAAACAGACCAAATATTTGAGGGCTGTTCTGAAATTTCGAGATCCTGGAAAAAGGGACGCCGATTTGAGCTGGCAACGTTGGTCGAACGACCCCGGCCGGCACTGCATCCTGTCAAGTGGCGGCAAGGATAGTCTGCTCACTTATGGTCTTCTCAATGAGGTCGGTATGGAAAGCCACCCGGTGTTTGTCAATGAATCCGGCCGCCACTGGTTTACGGCCTTGAATGCGTATCGTCACTTTCGAGATAGTGTCCCCCATACGGCCAGGGTGTGGGTCAATTCAGACAGGCTATTCTCCTGGATGCTCAAGCACATGTCTTTCATTCGTAAAGACTATGCCAATGTCAGATCCGATGAATACCCCATACGTCTCTGGACCGTGGCAGTGTTCCTGTTCGGTGTATTGCCGCTTATGCGCAAGCGGAAGATCGGCAGATTGCTCATCGGTGATGAATTTGATACATCCGTCCAAAAGGTCCATCAGGGAATAAGGCATTATGACGGCTTGTATGATCAAAGCATCTTTTTTGATCAGGCATTGTCGCGCTTTTTCATGCGCAAAGGCTGGGCTGTGAGCCAGTTTTCCGTTTTACGGCCCCTATCGGAATTGCTCATCGAAAAAATATTGGCTTTGCGATATTCCCACCTGCAAGCGCATCAGATTTCTTGTCATGCCGCCCACAAAGAGGAGAATCGTATATTGCCATGCGGCAAGTGCGAAAAGTGCCGCCGGATTGTCAGCATGCTGTTGGCTCTGGACGTTGATCCGGGAAGTTGCGGGTATCGAGGGGAGCAGGTTACTTCAGCCATAAAGCGTTTCGGCAAAATGGGCGTTTCCCAGGAAGCCGTCGGGGTTCGTCAACTGGGTTACATGTTGATGCAGAAGAATCTGATCCAGGTAACCCAGGAGAAACAGGAGGCTTTCGGCCCCCAGCCGGAAGTCATGCGTCTGAGATTTGACTCCAAAGTATCGCCCCTGAACGCAATACCCATGGATTTAAGGGCTCCCCTGATTCAGATTTTCATACAATATGCAGACGGGGCATTGCAGCGAACCTCCAAAAACTGGATACCGTTTGATCCCCTTAGCGATAAGGGTTTGGATCAACCATTTGCATTTGAAATCGATATCAATGGACAGAAGCAGACCATCAACAAAATGGAAGCCGCCGCCGATCGACAGCCGTTCATTTGGGGAGACCTCACCTGGCCTGAAGCGGAGAAACGCTTCCAGCAGGTGGATATTGCCCTGCTGCCCGTGGGCTCCATCGAGCAACATGGCCCGCATCTTCCTCTGGACACCGATGCTTACGATGCCAAATATCTAGCTTTGCGAGTTGCCGAAGCCTGCAGCGATCCAAAACCGCTGGTGCTGCCGAACATTTCCTATGGTGTTGCCTATCACCACAATGAATTCAAAGGCACTATCAGCATTTCCAATGAAGCGCTCAGCAAGATGGTTTATGATATTGGTATGAGTGTCGCTCACAACGGAATAAAAAAACTGGTAGTGATCAATGCTCATGGCGGCAACAGCCCGGCGCTGAACTACGCCGCTCAGATGATCAACCGCGACGCCCATATGTTTGTGTGTGTGGATACCGGGGAAACCAGCGACGTGGATATTTACGCCACGGTCGAAACCCATAACGATGTACATGCCGGCGAAATCGAAACAAGTACGAGTTTAGCGGTAAGACCGCATAGCGTAAAAATGGAGCAGGCGCGGCGGGAGGTCCCCGAATTCTCGAGCCGTTACCTGGACTTCACTTCCAAACGGGGTGTGTCCTGGTATGCCTACACCCAGAAAATCTCGAACAGCGGTGTCATGGGCGATCCCACCAGAGCCAGCATCGAAAAAGGCAAGAAAATATGGGAGATCATGATCGCCCATCTGGTAGCGCTGGTCGAAGACCTGAAATCCATGACCTTGGATGAAATCCATCACCGAAAATTATAAGACATGAAAATAAAACATCTTGAAATCTGGCCGGTTACCATGAAACTGGCGAAACCATATACGATTGCCTATGAACGTGTCGAGTCAACGACAAATATATTTTTAAGAGTTGTTACCGACCAAGGTGTTATCGGTTATGGGTGCGCTGCCCCGGATGAAGTGGTTACCGGTGAGACATCCGCTTCTGTGTTACAGATTTTCGGGGATGTTATTGAGCCGGTGTTACACAATGCAAATCCCTTGCAAAGGACGAAGTTAACCGAAAAGCTTAATCAGGTCTTGGCTATCAATCCATCTGCAATGGCCATGGTCGATATGGCTTTGCACGATATCCTGGGCAAAGTAACTGGCCTTCCGATCTATATTCTCCTGGGTGGGTATCGAACCCGTATGAAAACGAGTGTCACAATAGGGATATTGACCATGGATAAAGCTGTCGCCCAGGCAAAAGACTATATTGCACGTGGATTTGCATGTCTGAAAATAAAAGGCGGTTCTGACGTAGAGGCTGATATCGAGCGGGTACTCAAGCTCAGAAAAGCGGTCGGCCGAAACATCGATCTGCGCTTTGACGCCAATCAGGGTTACAGTGAAGCGGATGCACTGCGTTTTGTGGAAAAAACCCGCTCTGCAAAATTGGAACTCATAGAACAACCGACCCACAGAGGAGATTATGGCCTCCTTGGACGCATCACCGAAGAAACGTTGATACCCGTGATGGCCGATGAAAGTCTGATGAATCTGCAGGATGCTTTTCGACTGGCCAGAAGCAAACTGGCTGATATGGTTAACATCAAGTTGATGAAAGTGGGTGGAATTACAGAGGCACTACGTATTAGCGCCGTTGCGAGGGCTGCCGGGCTAGGAACGATGGTGGGGTGTATGGATGAGGCCGCATTTTCTATAGCGGCAGGTCTCCACTTTGCTCTGTCTAGTCCCAATGTGGAATATGCTGACTTGGACGGCCACCTGGATTTACTTAAAGATCCTACCGCCGCCGCGGTTGTTTTAAAAAACGGCTATCTTTATCCGACTGGAATGCCGGGGATCGGGTTTGAACCGAAATAGCGAGCGCATTCCCCGTAGCTTGATGCGAGGTTCTTCAATTATGATTTGGTTCGGCACAGTGGAGATTACTTTATGGATTATAGTAGCCGGCACCGTGAAACTCAGGTTAGCAAACAACTATTACTGGTTGTTTTTATGCGATTAGGTACAGGATATTTTCAGTAAAAAGCATCTGGATGCGCATGTGTCCGAGCGTAGGCATCGCCTATACAATCTCGAAAAAAGGTGAAACCTATGTTCGCATCGGCGTGCCCTATGAAGCGCTCAGAATCAATTGGCATTCAAGTTGTATTTATAAAATTATAACGGAACTAAATGCTTAAATAAATATTGAATGGAATCTACGCCGATGGCTCGTATCAAGGGGATCATTATACCGACCGCGTGGGATGAGAGTGGGAATATCCTTTCTCTGGCAATTGCCACAGATGATGAGAAGGAGTATCTCATCGAGGGCCCTCAAAACCATATAAAACTGCTATCACTCTTGCGTCAGGAAGTGATAGCAAACGGCACCGTTCGGCTAGCTGCTAAAAATTGGATCATTCAAGCAAAGTCAATTCGCAAGAAATAAATAAACATGAAGGGCTGGGTTTGCAGGGGATGGATAACGCTGGTGGGAATCGGAACTCAGGATTCCGCCTTGCTGAAAATCGGAACACAGACTTCTGTTTAAATAACTATGTAAAAACAATTAGTTATGGGTTTACACATCTTTGACCCTTCTATTTGTTGGCGTATTTAACTTTGTTCGCACAAAAACATTTCAACTTATACGTCTATATAGAGTAGAATCTGTATTATAATCAATAGATTATAGAGTTGGCACATCAATTGCTAATATAATCTTATAGGGTGACTTGCTGCAAAGAGGTTTATCACGCTTTGCAATGTTTTGCCAGATTATGGATGCGTCAGGATTAATATGGAATTTAATGTTTAAATGAAAATCTGGGGGTACACGTAATGAAAAGATATCTAGTTAACATTTTTGTAATATTTGCTGTAAGCTGCTGGTTGGTTTTTCCAGTAGCGGCGAATGAAATAACCATTGTTGGTGAGGTGAATGATAATCTTCAGATCGTCGCTGACAACAAGATATACGACGTTGCGGATAATCCTATTGGTGATGATCTGGTGCGTAACTATATCGCTCAAAAAGTAAAAGTCGTCGGCCAATTAAAAGAAACCGATGAATTACCGATAATAACGGTTATATCCTTTGAAGTTGTTGAGGAGTAGTAATCATGAGACGATTCCATATAAACCAATTTGAGTTGGAGGGTGGTGATCAACCGAAGCATTCTCCCATCCGTAGAAAAAGCAAATTACGACAGGCAAAAGGAGTACAACCAAAACCCAGGGGAAGTCATGAAAGGGAACTGCATAGAATCAAGGTCAAATTGCAGAATGCATACATTTTGGATTGTTTGGATGATAACATCTACATCGATATTTAGCTGAAAAGACTCTCAACAGATTTATTGATTTTGCCATGCTGGACCATAGGAGCTTCGATGAAACAAAAAGACCTCGAATATTTTAAAGAGTTGCTCAATCAATGGTTGAAAGATTTGCTTCGCCAGGCAGATGACACGGTAGTGAGCTTAAAAAATGCCGATTACCATATTGCGGACCCGCTTGACCGTGCAATATCAGAAAACGAACGCAGTTATACTATTCGCATCCGTGATCGAGAAAGCAACTTGATCAAAAAAATAAAAGCCTCTCTGGAAGATATTGAAAACGGTACCTATGGCATTTGTGAAGATTGCGATAGAAACATTGCTTTTGAACGACTCAAGGCCCGACCGGTTGCAAAGCGTTGTATTCGGTGCAAGATCCGCCAGGAGAAAAGTGAAAAAATGGCCGGCGTTTCATGATATTGGTATAGGATTCTAGGCTCGATCATTAAGCAAACAAAACAATTCCCATGTCATAGTGCTGGCATTTTTTTTACTAAAACGTGTAGTGTTAGTAATTATTCTGTAACCTATTGATAAAATGAGATTATAAATAAGCTGAAGAAAGAGCAGAAACCAATTGTTTGTGTACGTAGCGCGTCCATAGTGAGGGAAATATGTTCAAAGTTGACTACCCGAGAAAATCCATCGGTTCTGACGTGGACAGGGCTCGAATGGTCGTCCGTATAGCCGAAGCAGCACGGGCTCATACTATCATCTGTGTAACCGAACGTGGGACCTTCGCTCAACACCTTCTTGACTCCCCAAGTCAATGCCGCATCATTGCCGCCACGGCGGCTCCTGAGACATACGAGGCCCTAACAGAAGCCGGTTTGGTGACACTACGTCTGCCACTTCACGCGATCGACAAACATAGACAGATCCGTCACGTCCTCTCTGTTGCGTTAAAATCTAACAGCGTTTCTGCTGGGGAACTCGTCATCTGTGCAGTGGGCCAAGACGTCTATCCAGGCGAGGCAAGCCTGGTTGTTGTGACCGAGGTGGAACCTGACCTCGAAGAACTGGTCATTACGGATCTCGTGAAGCTCACGGACGGGATTCGACCCAAGGTTCTCGACTGCGCTGTTGCTATTGCCTGCAAAATCGGCCGCGCGGCCCGACGCGGGAAGCGGATCGGCGCCATGCTTATGCTTGGCGATTCCCTGAAAGTGCTTGAGGGCTCCAAGCAACTCATCCTCAATCCATTCCAGGGACACGAAAAGGACAACCGGACACTCATGAGCTCAGACATCCACGATGCTATCGTCGAGCTGTCCAAGCTTGATGGCGCCTTTGTCGTCCGTGGAGATGGTTTCATCCAAACAGCGGGGGTATTCTTGGCGACCTCTAATGTAGATGCAGATATGCCCATAGGTTTGGGAGCTCGACATGCGGCGGCCGCTGCTGTCACGGCTCGCACCGCTGCCACAGGTGTTGTTGTCTCAGCTACCGACGGAAATGTGCGGGTTTTTTCCGGTGGTCGTTTGGTGTTGAGAATGGATCCTGATATAGCGCATGGCCCGATTCACATGGGTGACCTGAAATTATAAATTTGACTTTTTAGCCCGTTTTTAAAGACCCGACCCATTTGAACGATTTAGCGTGGCCTGAAAATCCAAATAATAGGCGGTGTGTAAACCATGGTGCAGGAAACCAAAGTAGTAAAGGGAGGTTTCAGGGCAACGCTTGCTCTTTTCATTTCGATAATTGCCCTTATTTTATCATTTATGGCTTACAATTGAAGCGTACCCTGCAGCAAGCTGCTATGAAACGGGCTAGTGTCAAGTGGTTTTTTGTTCTTTGAATTTTTTTATCGTCACATGTTGGCCTCCTTGGATAAGCAACAGGGACTTGAGGTTTCTTCGACGGTGAATCAAGCTGCTATTCGTGGGTTAAAACCACCATTTTTCATAATCCGTCCGGAGGGCACTCGATCTACGGTCGTGAATAAGGCTAATACCTCTCAACACAGCTTGCCCGAGTATCTCCTGACATACCTCAAGTCACCTGATGCTTAAACCGATTAAAGGCTTTCAATAAAGGGTTATTATTAACAAGTTCATATTTCGCTTGCTTGAACCTG
>JAHEIB010000039.1 GCA_024639645.1 Deltaproteobacteria bacterium | reverse complement strand
TTGAAACTGAAGGGATAAACTGCCCTTTATGCCTGAATGAACAGGCCATTTCGCAGGTCCTGCATCCACCGCAACTCGGCATTTCAAATATCATTGTAAAATCTCCTCAACAAATCTTAAACTCCCTATCTTTGCCTGTGCAATTTTTCCAAGATCCATAGAAAAAGGGGTCCATACTGGAACATTTGTGCCAAATATGTCGAGATCCGGAATCCGGACCAGGTCTCCGGATCTCTTCATACTTGAGAACTGTGATACCTGACAGGTCATTTATTTTACTTATGGTACTTACTTTAAGCGCGGTGTGTAACCCTCGGGCGGCCACCACTTGTCAAAATCTTCCGGTCTGGGAATACCCAGGTCGGCCGGATTCACTTTGACACCTTCGATCTGCAAATCCCAGAAGAGCCACGAAGTTACACTCTCCCGATGGGCTGCCATTCTGTCCGCTGCTTCACCTACAACCAGTTCTTTAAAGAAATATTTTTTCTCCAGATGCTCCTCAAACTCCTTAGAATTTACAGCCTTTGAAAACGCATCTTTGATATCTTCCAATATCTCTACCGGTGTGTCTCTTCGAACACCCAGTGTGTGCTCCGCTCCAAAAGGTGCCATTTTCGCTAATTCCGGCACATACTCACCGATGGGCATAAAGGTCGCCCCGCTTTTATCATTAATGGGTTCTTTTGAGAAAACAGCAAGGTTCCTCAGCTTCCCTGCCCTGATGAATCCTATCTGCTCGTGAAGCCCGCTTGAAACCACATCCACCTCGCCTTGAAGACAGGCCAGGGTTGCAGGCGCCCCTCCTTTGTAGGGTACATTGGTAACTTCAATTTTTGCCGCGTTTGTCAGGATGGCATTGGATTCATGCCATATGCCACCTATACCTGAAGTCGATACCTTATATTTTCCTGGGTTCTTCCGTGCCGCTTCTAAAAAATCCGCCATGGTTTTAAAAGGTGAGTCCGGTTTAACAGCCCATGAAGAAAGTGCGCTGTTGCTTTTAAAATACTGCCAGTCTTTCCATGGGATTAGCTTGGTATGCCCCATAACTCTCAGGGGTTTGCTGAATTGGGATCCCCCCATCCACCAATAGCCATCGGCTGGCTTATTGTAGACAAAATCCATTGCCAATGCTCCGATAGCTCCCGGGCGATTGGTTGCGTTAATTGTTTTTCCGAGATACTCTTCCATTATTTTGCAGTATTTCCGAGTATTGGTGTCCGTGCCACCGCCGGCTTTGTATTGAATAACCACTGTGACCGGTTTACTTCCGGACCAGTCTGCCCAGGATGGTGATGTAAATGAAATGGCCAGAATCAAAGAAAACATGCACAAAACAAGTGCTCTCAAATGGGATTTCATACGACCTCCTTCTTTTGAATTTGAATTCTCAGAACAATGGGAATTGCCACTTAACTTTTCTATATACCGATCCTCACCTCCTTTTTGATGAACCTCGCAGCATGCGAAGTACTGCCGAACGGCAGAACCTACCGGGAATGCGCTCGCTGTTTCGGGTTATTGAGTAAATCTCTCCGGCAACTCATTTGATTATCAAATACAGCCCAGCTTGCCGTAAAAATCAGAACCCGCAAGAAATTCTGTTTTATTCTGATTGAAGAGTACCCCGCGGCATGCGAAGCACTGCCGCACGGCAGGACCTATGGGGAATGCGCTCGCTATTGCCGTTCACTCACCAAGAAGATTGCCAAAACACGATGCGTATGGGTTCGCTCTCCCCGACTCTGACTGAGTCAACTACCACCCGTGAAACGGTGGCTTGGATTTCCCCCAAAATGGGGGAAAGACAAAGGAGGCGGCACGTCTCCGCAAGTTCAGGTTCGGAACCGTGTGCCAAGCACGCGGTTTGTAGAACAATCAAGCCCTGTCTAAGCCAAAATTTTTTCTTGACATTTACCCTGAATTACATCACTTTGTCAACATTGTCTTATTGTATGACAATGCGACAACATTTGTCAACATTTGACCGTCTACTATGGATAGATATAAAAGGAGAACAAGCATGGCAAAAGATAAATACATTTTCTCTCTGAGTGATGCAAAGGAAAAAGTAACCCATGGCGGCGCAGGCATATTCAGAATTATTCTTGACGAAGAGTCCTGTGGCGCAAAAAACCTATCACTGCTCGTCAACACCATGAAAGCGGGCTTGAACTGCAATACAACCGGTACTGGGCATGATCATGACGAGGAACATTGTATGTATATACTCGACGGTTCCGGTGGCATATACATCGATGGCGAAAAATATGCCCTCGAACCCAATATGACGGTTTTCGTTCCGCCCAAAGCAATGCATTACGTTTGGGCCGATCCACTGGAAGACCTTACTTATATCGTCATCTACTCACCTCCTGGACCGGAAAAGAAATTATAGTGTGCTTGATATAGTATTGACAATGTTAGCATCTGTTGGACTGAACCAACGGTTAACCATCGGCCACATAATAAAGGGGGATATATGAATATTCCAAGTAAAATGAGAGCGGCCGTTCTGCATGCCTTCAAGGATGTAAGGGTTGAAGAGCGCAAGGTACCTAGTCCGGGGTCTGGTGAAGTCCTCGTTCGGGTAGAAGCATGTGGCATATGCGGTACGGACATAAAAATTATCACCCACGGAATGCCCAGTCAACCCTCGTTTGGAGATTTTATCATCGGTCATGAATATGCCGGAACGATTGTTGCTCTGGGAGAAACCGTGGATGAGTTTGAGGTCGGCGACAGAATTGCGGTTGAAATACATAAAGGCTGCGGAAGATGCCGCAATTGTATTATGGGCAACTACACAGCCTGTCTTAATTACGGCAATCATGCCAAAGGCCATCGGGCCAATGGGTTTACCGCCAACGGCGGTTTTGCCGAGTACGCCGTCAACCATGTCAATACCCTGACAAAACTTCCCGACAATATTTCATTTGATGAGTCCACTATGGTGACCACGGCCGGTTCCAGCATGTATGCTCTTGATATGGCCGGCGGCTATATAGCAGGAGATACCATCGCCATAATTGGTCCTGGTCCCATCGGTCTGATGGCACTCCAGGCAGCCAAAACCCTGGGTGCGGATACGGTCATTCTGACAGGTACAAGAACCGAACGACTGGAGTTGGGTCGAAAACTCGGCGCCGACCATGTAATCAATGCCAAAACGGAAAACTGTGTGGAGAAAGTGCTGGAACTCACACACGGCCAGGGTGTGGATCTGGTTCTGGAAGCTGCAGGTAGTGAAAATTCACTCCAGCAAGCCATTGAAATGGTTCGCAAGGGTGGCAAAATTTCTATTGCCGCTTTTTATAAAAAACCGGTAACAGCAGACATCTCCATGGCTGTCCGCAATGGCGTCAACCTGTATACCATTCGTGGTGAAGGCCGCTTGAACGTACCCAGGGCCATGTCGCTGATGGGTCAGGGGAAAATTGCCGGCCAGCCGTTGATCACGCACACCTTTCCTCTGGAGAAGATAAATGATGCACTGGCTACTTATGTAGAGAGAAGGGATGGCGCCATGAAAGTGGTGGTTCATCCACAGCTTGCATGAGTTGTCCAGACAGAAGTATTTGATCCAAACTGGCGCAGCCACGTCTCAACCCATACGCAATAGACTGCAATCCATATATAATAGTAAACGGGAGGTATGTATATGCCGGTGAAAAAAACCCAAAAATTAACCTCAAAAGGTGTACGCATGATAATGGATGCGGCCATCACCAGAGCAAAAGAATTTGACATAGCGGTCACCATCGCCATAGTAGACGCAGGAGGCCACCTGCTTATGCTGGAAAGAATGGACGGGGGTCGTTTTCACACGGTTCATTCATCTACCACCAAAGCCGTCTGTGCTGCATCCAATATGCGCCCCACCACCACAAAAGGCGCCCAGGCACAATCCCTTGATACCCTGCATGCATTGGGGCTAGCGCTTGCGGCCGGTCCCGGAAACTGGACCGCCATGGAAGGCGGCTTTCCCATTTTTATAGATAACGAATGCATTGGCGGTATCGGTGTCAGCGGTGGTGACTGGGAGCAGGATGAAACCATCGCCAAAGTTTCTCTAGCTGCCATCAATGCAACGTTCCAATAGACTGAACCGAAACAGCGAGCGCATTCCCCGCAGCTTGCTGCAAGGTTCTATAATAATGCCATAGGGGTTTAACAAATGAAACGTTTTAAAACTGAAGATTACGTCCGTATGGAAAATCCTACACAGGGGAAGTCTTTTCGACCTGAAATTCTCACGGCTGAACACGGTGCCAAAGACCTGGGAGGCATGTTCGGTTTACTCCCCCCGGGAACCCAGGTGCCCTATCATTATCACAACAAACGTGAGTCCGTCATAACAATCATCAGTGGTAATGGTATCGAAGTAATGGATGGTGAAGAAATCCCCATCAGTGCAGGTGATGTCTTCTTCATACCCGCCGGGGTTAAACACACGACCATTAACAATTCTGAAAAAGACCTTCGATATCTGGAATTTTATACCCAACCACCGGTCGGGTCCGACTTTGTTGAAGTACCGACCTAAGCCCTTTAACATATTGAAAGGTTGACCAATGGCTGAAAATAAAACCGTAAACCTGGCTCTCATCGGCACCGGTGCCTGGTCTGGGTCCGTGGGCGATGCCATGATGAAAAGCAGCAAAATTAACCTGTTAACCTGCTTTGATCCTGTAACGGAAAAAAGAAAAGCCTTCAGTAAACGCTTCGGCTGTGAATATGAAGAAAGTTATGAAGATGTTCTCAACCGGGATGATATTGATGGACTGCATCTGGCCACACCCAATCATCTTCATGCGGAGCAAACACTGCTGGCCGCTGAACATGGGAAACACGTCTTTGTCGAAAAGCCCATCGCCAACACCCTGACTGACGCCCGAAAAATGATTGCGACCTGTCACAAGGCCAATGTGGTTTTAATGGTGGGTCAGCATTTACGACGCCTTACCGGCATCCGCAAACTAAAGGAACTTGTTGAGGCTGGCATCATCGGAAATCCCATACAGGTTGAAGGCAACTATTCCCAGAATCTGGGTTTTGCGTTGACACCGGAAAGTTTTCGTTGGCGGGGAGATGACACCGGCTGCCCTGCCGGCTCGCTCATGACCATGGGCATCCATCATGCGGATGTTTTTAATTACCTGTTCGGTCCCATAAAAAGTGTGTTTTCCTATTTTAACAAACTATACATTCCAGCTCCGGTCGATGATGTAACCACCACTGTTTTTCAATATGAATCAGGCGTCCTGGGATATCTGGGCTCAAACTATGCGTCACCCAAGGCGGTCTGGTTTTATGTTTACGGAACGGAAGCCAATCTGCTCTGTACCATTACACCGCCGGAGCTGCCCTTTGAAGAATATCTCCTGTGGTGGCAGCAAGTGGATCAGGATACCGATATTCAGATATTCGAAAAAGGGAAAACAGGGTCCACAACCGTGCCTTTGACAATAGGAAACCCCATCATCGAAGAAATCGATGAGTTTGCAGATTGCATCCGTACCGGTGCTCAGCCGGAGACGGATGGTAAAAGCGCCCTGTCTGCCCTGGCATTTATTCGGGCGGCCATTGAATCATCCAAAAGCGGCAAACAGGCACTGCTGCAAGCCTAATTGTAAGAACAGTATCGAACAGTTTTAGGTGAAAGTGACAAGGTATGAAAAAAAGACTGCTGATTGTCGGGGGTGTTGCCGGTGGCGGGTCCTGTGCCGCCAGAGCCCGGCGCCATTCCGAAGAGATGGAAATTATCATTTTTGAGCGGGGGCCCTTCGTCTCTTTTGCAAACTGCGGTCTGCCTTATTATGTGGGTAAAGTAATAGAGAAAGAAGAAGATCTGATCGTCGCCTCACCTGAACGATTTAAAGACTACTTTAATGTCGATGTACGACTGGGGCACAATGTTCGCCGGGTCGATTGTGAAAATAAACAGATCGAAGTCGAAAAAATCACCACCGGCCAAACCTGTATAGAACCATATGACACGCTTGTGATATCACCGGGATCATCCCCCATTTTCCCACCCCTTGAAGGCATCCATCTACCCGGAATTTTTACCGTGAAAAACATTCCGGACACCCGGGAAATTATGGACTGGATCGAGCAACACAACGCCAAAAAGGCAGCTGTAATCGGCGGCGGATTTATCGGTCTGGAAATGGCGGAAAATCTGAAAAAAAGAGGCCTCGGCGTCAGTATTGTCGAAATGCAAAAACATGTCATGCCGGCCATTGACGAAGAGATGGCTGCCCCCATTCATGCCCACCTGAAATCCAGTGGGATATCACTGCGCCTGGGCAGCCCGGTAACGGGATTTCAACAACTCGATACGGGGAAAATCCTTATATCACTTGCATCCGGAGAAACCGAACGGGCGGACATGGTGATCCTTTCCATTGGTGTGCGCCCGGAAATTGAACTGGCACGTTCAGCCGGTTTAAAAATCGGAGCATTGGGCGGTATTCAGGTGGATAAATTCATGCGAACCAGTGATCCTTACATCTGGGCGGTAGGGGATGCCGTAGAAGTAAACGATTGCATCACCGGTTCTAACAACCTGGTTCCCCTGGCAGGTCCTGCCAACCGCCAGGGCCGCATCGCAGCCGACGCCATTTCAGGCTGCCCCCATCTGTCTGGATTCAGGGGAGTGCAGGCCACTGCCGTGTGCGGCGTAATGGGTATGACCATCGCCTCCACCGGTGCCACGGAAAAAACCCTCAAGAAAACAAACATCAACGGCAAACCCGTATTATACGAAAAAATTTATGCCCATCCAGACCACACGGCCAGCTATTACCCCGGATCCCAGACCATTATGATAAAATTGCTGTTTTCTCCTGAAGATGGCCGCATTTATGGTGCCCAGGCGGTGGGCACCCAGGGGGTTGAAAAACGCATCGATGTGATTGCCATGGCCATCCAGAAGCAGGGTACTGTTTTTGATTTGGAGGAAGCGGAACTCTGCTATGCACCCCAGTATGGCGCTGCCAAGGATCCGGTGAACATTGTTGGAATGATTGCATCCAATGTTGTCCGTAAGGAATGTGCCGTCGCCCACTGGACAGACCTGAACCCACCGGAAGCTTACCTGCTGGACACCCGTACCTCCGAAGAATTTGAAAAAGGTCACATCCAGGGCGCAGTAAACATTTCAATGGATAGTCTGCGGCAGCGACTTTCGGAATTGCCCCGTGACCGGGAGATATGGACCTACTGCCTGGTGGGTAAACGATCCTACTTTGCGGCGAAACTGCTGGCCAATGCAGGTTTCAAGGTCAAGACACTCAGTGGCGGGTATATGGTTCACCTCTGTCACAAAAAGATCCAGCAACAAAGCAAACCCAAGTCGAATCCCTTTAGAATATAGACACCCTGATTCTTCACCCTACCGAGGGGTGTCTATCCGACACTCATCGTCATCAACGCTTACTTTTTTTCGCCGTCTGATGAGGGGTGACACAAAAGAACCCACCGCGATAAGGATAAACACCAGACTGATGGGATGCTTAACAAAAATCATGGGGTCCCCCTGGGCGATGATGAGGGACATTCGCAAGTGTTCTTCTAGTTGAGGGCCGAGTATGATGGCCAGAAGCATGGGAACCACTGGAAACCCGTATTTCTTCATGGCATATGCCAGCAGACCAAAACAGAGCATCACACCGGTATCAAAAAATGTGTTTCGCAGGGCAAAGGTTCCCACCACACACAGGGTTAAAATAATCGGTAGCAGTATGCGCTGGGGTACCTTGAGCACCCCGACCCACAACCTGATGGTTGAAAGTGTGAGGCACAGGTTCATAAGGTTGGCCAGTAAAAAAGCCCAGAACACACTGTATACAAACTGAGCACTCTGAATAAATAGCATGGGGCCTGGTATCAGCCCCTGGATGATGAGAGCACCCAGGAGAATGGCGGTGATGGGATCTCCGGGGATCCCCAGTGTCAACATGGGTATAAGCGCCCCGCCGGCCACGGCGTTATTGGCGGATTCCGGAGCGGCAACACCCTCGAGGGTGCCGCTACCGAATTCTCTGGAATTCCTTGATGTTTTTCTGGCATAATCATAACTGAGAAAAACAGCAATGGGTCCGCCGGCACCGGGAATGGCGCCGATGCCGGTACCGATCCCCGCCCCGATAAGCATGGTCTTTAACAGTTTGACCAAATCTCTGAACCTTGGCAAGATGCGCTCTATTCTCGAACCATATGCCGGAATGACACGAATTTTATTTGAAAGACCCAATATGATCTGGGGGATGGCAAACAAACCAATCATGGCCGGCAGAAACGAGATGCCGGCCTGCAAATCAACACTACCGAAAGTAAATCGGGGCGTGCCCATCATGGGGTCCAGGCCTGCCGTCATGATGATAAGCCCCAGAACACCTGAAATGAGCGCTTTTATTATGGAAGCCTGGCCAAAACTGCAAATAAGCGTCAATCCCATCAGAACCAAGGCAAACAGTTCCGGCGCGCCAAACCGCAAGGCAACCTTGGCAATCAGTGGGGAAGCCAGGGATAGGCAGACCAGACCAAAAATCCCCCCAAAAAAAGACGAAACCACCGCCGTTCCCAGGGCGGGCCCGGCCTTGCCCTTTTGCGTCATGGCATAGCCATCAATGGCCGTGGCGGAAGCCGAGGGGGTTCCGGGAATGTTCAGGAGAATGGCAGAGATGGAACCACCGGTCATCCCGGAAGCATAAAGTCCCAGCAGCAGACAAACAGCCGTCACTGCCGGCATTTTAAAGGTAAGGGGAAGAAGCAGAACCATGCCCAGCGAAATGGTAAGCCCCGGTGTAGACCCGATAAACAAACCAAAAATCACACCAAACATGACCGCAAAAATATTCTGGTACTGCAAAACATCGAATAAAGCCGAAAAAATGGGCCCGCTCATATGTTATTTTCCCTGTTTAGAAAAATTTCCCGGCTGGAAGAATAATCTGGAACACTTTCTGGAAAAAAAGATAGATACCAAATGTAACCAGGGTTGAGGTCAAAAGAACTTCCTTCCATTTCCTGGCGCCGATACTAAGCATTAAAATGATCAAAAATATCGGTGTAACCAATAGGAATCCAAAATAGGCCATCGCTTTTATGTAGACAATAACAAGAACCACCAGGAATAAAATACTGCTTCCCTCTTTTTTTGATATGACATAATCACATGATTCTGCAGATCCTCTGTAGATCGTTTGCAGCAATAACAATGCTGAAAGTATGTACAGGCAAGTAACCAATACCCATGGCATAAAAGCGCTTCCAAGGGTATTGGGGAGGTTGCGATCCGGCAGATGCAACGTCAGATATGAATAAAAACCGCCGAAAAGTATCAACGTAAGCCCAAGTATAATGTTAACAACCCGCATGGATTCATCCCACTATTGCAGGGGGCGATAATCCTATCCATCACCCCCTGTGTGTATTTCGACCTATTTTATCAGACCACCCAGTTTCAGGGACTCGACGACATTCTTGTTCTGCTCTATCAGGTAGGCTTCAAAGGCATCATGGCCCTGGAAGCTGATGTTAAAACCCTTCTTGTCGGCTATCTTCTTAAAACCTTCATCCTGAGAGCCTTTTTCAAAGGCCACCACCAGTTTTTGAATAACGTTTTGGGGTGTCCCTTTGGGTACGCTGATGCCGCGAAAAAGATCCATCACGACGGGATAACCCAGTTCTTTCATGGTTGGTACCTCCGGAAATTTGGGGTCCCTGTTTGCGGTGGAGACTGCCAGCAAGCGCATCTGCCCGCCCAAGCACTGGGGTGCCGCTTCCGGCAGGGGTACGCAAATGACTTGAACTTCACCCCCCAAGCAACTCGGTACGCGGCGCTTGGCGCCCAGAGGGACATGAACCACCTGAATGTCCGTCACTTTTTCCAGCATGACGGCTGTCAAATGGGTTCCGCTGCCGGTACCTGCGTTGCCGATTTTAATTTTTCCCGGATTATTCTTTGCATAAGCTATGAGCTCCTTTAGCGTGTTCCATGGGGCGTCTTCACGCACGGCGATGGGCATGGCCGTATAACCGATGCGACAAACATTTTCAAAATCTGTGTATTTGAAAGGCACATTACCGATATTGGTGGTGGTGAGAATCGAGGTGGAGTTCCAACCCACGCTATACCCGTCCGCTTTAGAAGCGTTCAGGGCCGTGTACATAATACCGCCTCCGGCACCCGGCCGGTTAATGGGCACAATGGGTTGGCCGAGTGTATCTTTTGCTCCAGCTGCCAGGGCTCGTCCCATAAGGTCTGCCGAGCCACCAACACCAAAAGGAATTAGAAAGCTGACCGGCTTGGTGGGATATTCCGCCATGCTCACCTGTGGCATAAAGCCCATACTGAAAACGATTGTCAGCGCTACAATTATTAAATAGGATAAATTTCTTTTTTTCATGTGTACCTCCTGTCAAAAAAGTTATTAGAAGCTATCTTAAAAAAGTCTTTTGGCCCAATTTCTGCGTTGGGTCCTCGTTTCAAGTCCGCGGCATACTAGAGTATGTCTGCGGGTTGAAACTTGAACGGCAATAGCGAGCGCATTCCCTGCAGCTTGCTGCAGGGTACGCTTCAATCCGTCTTGACTTTGAACCAAAATTCTATTTTTTAAATAACGTCTATTAATTAGGCGAATCGCTACTATGGATGTACCACAACTTTCAAGGCATCGTCACGTCTTTCGACAAAGGTTGCCAGGGCTTCGTTAATATCTTTAAGAGAAAATGTATGGGTAATGAGTGATTTCCCGTTGATCTTACCCTCTTCCATCAGGGACAGTGCCCGGTGGCAGCTCATACGCCCCTCACCCCTGACGGTGTATAAATTGATGCCGTTTTTTACTGCCAGCCCGATGTCGGTCATGACCGGTTTTTCAAAATGGGCCAATATGGTGATGTCACCGCCTTTACGGGTCATCTCAAGCGCCTGCTGAAGACTGGCCTCCTGACCGGATGCAACCAGGACAAAATCTGCCCCTCGTCCCCCTGTCAATGCTTTTACTTTTTGCACTGGGTCCTCTTTTTTGACGTTCACACCAATATCCGCACCCAGTTTTTTACCCAATGCCAGCCGGTTGTCTCTGGTACCCGTCAATATCACCTGCCCGGCCCCAAGAGCTTTGCTGCACTGGATAGCCATGAGCCCGATGGAGCCGGGCCCCAGCACAGCCACGGTGTCTCCGGGAATATACCCCCCGGCCATGTCGATTCCATAAAGTGACGTCCCGGCTGTGGTAATGGTGGTGGCTTCGTCAATGGAGATGGTGTCAGGCAGTTTAATGAGGGTGTTGACATGATTGACTGCGTATTCGGCAAACCCGCCGTTGGTGGTAAACCCATTGGCGCGATGCCCCTTGGCCGAATTGCCGTAATTCAGACAAACCGTGTATTTACCCGTAATACAATTCCTGCAGCGACCGCAACCTTTATGCACCTCCACCACGACCCGGTCACCAAGCTTGAACTCGTCCACGGTTTCACCCAGGGCAGCGATGGTACCGGCATATTCATGGCCGATGATAAATTCTCCCATGGGTGGCTGCTTGGGCATTCCCCGGGTAATGATTTTGATGTCCCCGGCACACACACCGCAGGCTTCGATTTTTACAAGGGCTTCTCCCGGGCCCGGTGCGGGAACCGGCCTCTCTTCCAAACGTACATCATTAAAATCATACAGTACAGCTGCTTTCATTGTTTCTGGAATAGGCATTTTCAAATTCCTTACAGATTCTCAATATTAAATATAATACCAAGAAACAGTTCATTCACTTTTTCAATATCATCTTTACTATGGTCTAATTTCATATTACACGTTCCTCGACCATATCCTGGCCGACTTAGGATGGTATCTCATCTGTTTTGCGGTAGTTGAGCAGGCTCAAAAGAACCAACAGAATCACACCTCCCAGATCGGAATAGATATTGGGCACAAACAGGCAGAATGCGGCAACACCCAGCAGCAGTCTCTCCAGCCAGTTGACACGCTTGATCCAGTATCCCTGCATCATACCGGCATAGGCGATAATCCCCACTATACTGCTAAGCATGGTTTCTATCACATTCGGTAAGGGAGCATCCATTAAAATGGGTGTGTATATAAAGAGCATGGGGATGATAAACAGGGGAGAAGCCAGCCGAACGGCTTCAACACCCGCTTTATACGGGTTGCACTTGGCAATGGAAGAGGCCGCAAAGGCCACCAGTGCTACGGGGGGTGTCACCCCGCCGGTCTCGCAGAACCAGAATGCCACCAGATGGGCCGTGATCAAAGGAACCCCCAGTTCCATGAGAGCGGGGACTGCAAGCACGGACAGCAGGATGTAGGTAGCGGTAATGGTAACACCCATTCCCAGAAGGTATCCAGCAATCGCCACCAGCAAAACAGTAATAGGCAAAAAGCCCCCCGACATGGAGATAACGACGGAAGAAAACTTGATGCCCAGCCCGGTCATGGTGACAATGGCCATAATGATCCCGATAACACCGGCCGTGGCGCCCACGGCCAGCGAATTTTTAGCCCCCTGGACCAAGGCATCCACAATTTTCTTGGGTCCCATGCGGGTGTCTTTGCGAATATAACTCAATCCAATGGTAAAAATGATGGCCACAACCGCCGCGAGTTGGGCAGAGTATCCGGCAATCAGCACCGCCAGGATCATGATGATGGGCAGGAGCATGTATCCTCTTTTGATAAGGGTCTCTTTTAGCCTGGGCAACAGTTCTTTTGGCATACCCTTTAAGCCTTCCCTGGCGGCAACAAAATGAACCATCATGCCAACACCTAAGAAATACAAAAATGCCGGAAATGCAGAGAGTTTGATAATCTTGAGATACGGTGTCTCGGTGAAAGAGGCGATAAGAAATGCAGCGGCTCCCATGATGGGCGGCATGAACTGCCCCCCGGTAGACGCAGCCGCTTCGATGGCAGCAGCCGTTTGCGGTTTGTAGCCGGTTTTGATCATCAGGGGAATGGTATAGGATCCGGTCACCACGGCATTTGCTGCAGACGAGCCGGTGACGGACCCGATAAAGCCGCTGGATACAACAGCCACCTTGGCAGGTCCACCGCGGGTGCTGCCGGCAAGTGCGCTGGATATCTCTTCAATGGCCACACCACCACCGGCTGCCTGGAGAAAGGAAGCAAAGACAATAAAGGGAAAAATAAACGTGGCATAGGTATTGGTGACGATACCGTAGACCCCTCCCATACCCACGGCGGAATACTCCACGATTCTTTGCACGCCAAAACCAAAATGCCCCAAGACACCCGGCACATAGGGTCCTAAATAGGCATAAAGCAAGCCAATTACGGCTAAAAGCGGTAAGACCCATCCCACCACCCGCCGGGCGGCTTCCAGGGACAGAAGAATCACAAAGACACCCATAATGATGTCCATGGGCTGGGGATCGCCTATGCGGTAGGCATAGGAAGGATATTCATACAGCCAGTAGCCGATGGAAACGAGGGTGAGCAGCAGCAACCCCCAGTCGAGCAGGGGTACACGGTTTCCACCTGTTCCTCTGCGGATGGGGTAGAGCATCAAACAGAGAGGGAAGGTAAACAATAGATAGGCGCCCCGATGAAGCTCTGAAGATATCAGACCAAAAGCGCAGGTATAGATGTAGAACAGAGAAAAGCCGATGGCTACCAGGTTGATGAACCAGAGAACCTTCCCATCCAAAACCCGTGTTTTAGCTTGTCCTGTTTTTTTTGCAGGATCGTTTTTCGACATATTGTTAGACCTTTATAACTTGAAGAGGGGATGTGAATAAACGGGATATCGCTCGATCCGACGGCAACTTTTCGCTTATGGACGCCGAACGATATCCCGCTTTTATGGCGACAATGATCGAATATTCCTCACAACAAGCCGCAGGGTCTATTCGATTGACAATGCTGATCTTACATTTCCGGTGGCATCAGCTTGGCCGGGATCTCCAGCCCCTGTTCTTTCCAGAACTTGACCGCCCCCGGGTGCAAGGGAATACCCAGTGATTGCATCCCTTCAAAACCGGCCCTCAGCGACTTCAAGTGTTTATGAATCTTGCCTATCTTTTCGGCGTGCGCCGGATCAAAAGCGACCTTCAGCATTCTGTATACAGAATCCGCATCGGCTTTTTCATGAGCGGCCCAATAGACCTCAAAGGCAATACAGGAAGTGTCTTTTTCCACTGATTTATACGTTCCGGCCGGTATAGAGCTTCGGATATAAGATGGAAACTTTTTTAACACCATATCGAACTGGGCATCGGTCATTTCCAGCAGGTTGATTTTGTGCAATGCTTCGGCCGTCACCACAACCGGTGTGGGTGCACTGCTGGCGCCCATGGCGTCCACCTGTCCGTCGGTTAGTGCCCTTCCCCCCTCGCTCCAGGTGAGATACTGCGGGGTAATGGAATCCCATAGACCGATGGCACGTAAAATATTCTCTGAGTTGACCGCACCACCGCTGCCGGCAGAACCCATGACCACCTTCTTACCCTTGAGATCGCTCATGGTCTTGATACCACTCTTCTCCAGGGCCACAAAATGATGATGGTTTTCATAGACGCCGCTCAGCAGCCGAATCGACTTAAATGGCTTCTGATCCTTGAAAACACCGACGCCATTCCAGTTGTCGTAGGCTGTCAAGGCATGGGTCAGCCAGGCATCCAGGTTCCCTTTCCTGGCCTGGCGATTGTTGTCCACGGATCCGCCGGTGGCGATGGCCGTCACGTTGAGATCCGGTAGCTGGCCACTCAGGTAAGCCGACAGCCCACCGACGATAACAAACCAGGACCCGCCGGGGTTGCTTCCACCAAACCGGACGAATTTACGTGCCGCATCGGCTTTCCCGGGAACACCCCCTATGATCAGGGTAAGAGCGATCATGCTGATAAATATCCACTTGAACCTGAAACGATTACTTTTGCCAGTCATAACTTCCTCCTTTGTGGGTTGGCCAGTTCGGCCTTGTCTAAAGCTATCTCAAAAATATCTTTTGGCCCAAATTCTGTGTTGTGCTCTCGTTTCAAGTCCTCAAAATACTGCAGTATTCACCCCAAGGGCACTTCCTGTGGGCGTCTGCGGGTTGAAACTCGAGCCCGCCTTGACTTTGAGCCAAAATCTTATTTTTGAGACGGCTTCTAATAAAACGGTTATATTCACTCAAAAACATAAACCGCACCTTTGTTCGACAATATTCGTTCTGCTACAGCAGTCCAGCAGCCTGAACAGCTTTCTGGACCGATGCTTTTCCTTCTTCGGTGATGGGCAGCAGGGGCAAACGCGGATCACCTCCATGAAACCCACCCAATTCCATGGCGTATTTGACGCCTGCAACACCAAAGCTTCCAGAAACAGCCCGGTTGAGACGGAAAAGCCGGTAGTGCAGTTCCCGAGCCCCTTGCATATCACCGGATTGATATTTTTCAAACAACTGGCAGCAAGGCTCTGGAAAAGCATTTGCCAGGGAAACCACACCACCGACGGCACCCAGGGCCAAGGACTCAAACAGGGTACTGACCGTGCCGGAAAGCACTGCAAATTCTTCACCGGCGGCCTCGAGGTAGCTGCTCATATTACCTTTGGAAGTATCTTTCATACCCGCAATATTGGGATGCCGGGATATTTTTTCAATCACCCCGGAAGATATGGTCATACCTGTAAAACCCGGGGCGTTATACACCACCACAGGAATGGGAAGTGCATCGGCAACATCGGTAAAATAGCGAACCATGGTCTCATCCGTGAGCCGTTTTTTGAAATAAGACGGTGTCACAATGGTAACAAAATCCGCTCCCAGGTCAGCCACTTTTTTGCTGAATTCAATTGTCTGCCTTGTGGATTCAAATCCTGCCCCGGCCAGAACCATCTGATGTTCAGCCTTTTCGCTGACAACCGTTTTCAATATTTCCAGTTTTTCCTTTTCAGTCAGGCTCTTGTTTTCGCCATTGCTTCCCAGTGCAAAGTAGCCTGCCAAGGGTGCGGATCGATATTTGCGCATGTTGTCCCGAACCTTCTCGATGGACACGTCCTGATTTACAAAGGGTGTGCAAATCGGTGCCAAAATTCCCGATAACTTTTTGGTCATTACTTTTTCCTCCGTATAAGATTTTATTTGAAGCTATATAATAAGTGTCTTTAATATTGAAGAACCTCGCAGCAAGCCACTGGGAATGCGCTCGCCAATTCGGTTCAGATTGTTCACAAATCTATTGATCAGTTGCCGATACCAGATGCTTCCATCTGTCTGTGGCCAATACCTGGGGATTGGCTATATTGGGCGGCACATGACCACTGAATACCGCCAGGATACAGTTAACTGCCTCGACAGCCATGCGGACAACACACTCTTTGGTGAGTGCCGCCGAGTGGGGAGTCATGATGATGTTGTCCAGGCCCAGCAAGGGATTGTCCCCGGAAACCGGCTCCTGTTCAAAGACATCCAGACCGGCACCGCCTATCTTTCTGTTTTGCAAAGCCTGGAACAGGGCAGCCTGATCAATGATCGGGCCTCGTGCCGTATTGATGATAATGGCGGAAGATTTCATCAGGGCCAAAGCCTGTTCCCCAACAACATGATGGGTTGATTCCGTCAGGGGTACATGAATGGACAGGACATCGGATTTGCTAAACAGTTCCTCGCGTTCCACGAATTCAACCTGCCCCTTGCAGGCTGTCCTGACATCTTCGGACAGATAGGGATCATGGCTGATGACCTGCATATTAAAAAGCTCCCGACAGGCGCGCCCGAGTTCGGAACCAATCCTGCCGAACCCTAAAAGACCGAGGGTTTTTCCTCTCAGATCCCGCGGCAAGCCTTTATAACGGATTTTAAAATCCCCGTTTCGTATGGCTTGATCCATAACAGGTAGCATTTTGGTCAGGGCCAGCATCAGCGCCAGAGCATGTTCGACGACACTGCTGGTGTTTACCCCCAGATTTGAGGTGACGATAATATTCTTTTTTGTTGCAGCATCCACCTCAACATTGTCCAAGCCACCGCCGGTCCGGGAAATTACCTGCAGATATTGGGCATGGTCCATGAGTTCACCGGTAATTTTTATACCGGTTCTCAGTATCACGCCCTGAACGTCACTTAACAGTGGACGCACCGTTTCAGGGCTCGGATCTCCAGCCAGAACCGTATCGACACCGGCCTGTTTCAAAGCCTCCACTGCCTCAGCTTCAATAGGCTGCGGCAACAAAACACGTTTTGAAGATTCCAATTTCAACTCCTTGCAGTAATAAGAAATTCTAAATACGAATATCTAAATACAAAACAAATCCAAATATCGGGTGCTCAAATGTCCGAAATATGACCCTTGTTATTGACCTTTATTGTTTCTTTAAAGTCATTCAATGTTTTCTTTTTTGATATTGTTTAAAATTTAAAGTTTTGTTCTTCGGGTTTGATTGGTTGCTGCCATTATCGCTCTGACCCGGCAAAGATCAATTGGATGCTGTACGGAAACAACCATGGTTTCATCACCGCAGATACCTGCCACCGGAGACATCGATTGTAATGCCGGTAACATAGCTCGATTCATCACATGCTAGAAACACCACCACAGATGCCACTTCGGCAGGAGTGGACATCCGTCCCAGGGGTATGGCTGACAGTACTTTTTTCTTTTCTTCTTCGCTTTTGCTTTCCCACAGGGCTTCAACCCGGTCCCCGGTCAGTGTTACAGTAGGAGCCACGGCATTGACGCGTATGCCTGACTTTCCCCAATCATAGGCCAGCTGGCGGGTCAATCCTTCGACCCCGGCCTTGGCCGCCGTGTACTGGACACCGGCCAGAGAAGCTCGCCAGTGGGCAGCCAGGGCGGAAATATTGACAATGACCCCCCGGCCCTGGTTCTGCATGGTAGGAATCACGGCCTGACAAAATAGGAAAGCGCCTTTCAAGTTGACATCAACCACCAGGTTCCAGTCTTTCTCCTGGACTTCCTCCAGGATATGAGGGGTAAAAAGAGCCCCCCCGGCATTGTTCACCAGGATATCAATGCTCCCCCAGGCAGATGCCACCTCCCGGGTCAAATCCTGAATCTGCTCTTTGCTGGTCACATCCACCTTGCGACCCATGACACGGGCACTATCCGTATCCAGGGCCAGGGCCGCCTGGGTCACCGCTTCGGCATCGATGTCGACGATAACCACTTTGGCGCCTTCATCATACAGGGCTTTTGCGATGGCATACCCCATCCCCCGCGCAGCCCCTGTAATAATTGCAACCCTATTCTCTAAACGATGACTCATTTTCTACTCCTTAACAATTTAACCGGTTGTACCCATAGCCGAAAGAAATTCGTCTATAACCGGGTCGATAAATTCCGGGTCATTGATGTGTGCATCCAGTTCAACCAGTGGTATTTCAGGTTTTAGATCGGATTTAAGGGCCGCCACAAATGCCTGATTCCCCTCAGGGTCCCAGTGCGGCAGACCGTCTCGATCTGGGAATGAATAGCCCTGCAAAGGGATGAACACGCGTGTGAGTCCTTTTGCACGATTCAATTTTTCCGCCACCTGTTTTCCAACACCATACATTTCTTCATGGTTGAGACGCACCAGGGTAAGATAAGAATTATGAACAATCAATTTGCGGTCCCGCATTTCCGGTGAAAGCGATTCCAAAGGACCGAGTACCATGTAATTGATGCTCCCCGGAGCAATGAACTGTGGAATACCCTTGTCTCCCGCAGCCTCCAGACGGTCTTCCCGAATAGCACCGTGGAGCCCTCCCATATATCGATCACCGATTTCATGCAGGTTCAAATCCAGAACACCTTTAAAGTCAGCATCACGGATCATGTCTTCCATGGCAATGCCTCCGGTTCCGTTTTGATGAAAAGCCACCACTTCAAAACCGCGGTCTTCCAAAATTGCCTTGGCGCGCAAAGCGCCCGGGGTGGTTGTTCCAAGCATGGACAAGGCCACCGGCGTTCCCGGCGTTCCCGTATCCGTCTCCCCGTCGTTCTGAACCATGCCACATATAGCGCCGGCGGCATTTTCCAGAATCCGCCGGGTTAAAAAATTCAAGCCCTGCATATCCGCCACCGAATGCATCATGGTAATGTCTTTGGTCCCCACAAAAGGACCAAAGGTCGCCCGACCGGATGCAACCGTGGAAACCATTAATTTTGGGACCCCGGTGGGCAAACAGCGCATGGCAGCACACCCGATATCGGTTCCCTGACCGCCCCCGATGGATATGACGCCCTGGAACCGCCCCTGTTCAAAGAGTTCCGCTGTAAGAATCTCCACACCACGGATCATATTAAAAAGACAGGCTCCCTTGTCACCGGCGGCCAGCAAATCCTCCAGGGATTTGCCCCCGCGGCGGGCCACCCGGCCCTGGTCTATATCCACAGGGACACCGGAAGGAGACAAGATTCCCGCATCCATGGTGAGCACCTCCACACCACGGTTCTGTATACACCCGATTAGAAACAGGGCTTCCTGTTCCTTGGTGTCGAAGGTTGCAATTAGCAGGACCGTTTTATTCATGGCTACGACAAGTTTCCTCTAACGATTTACTTTTTTCGGGCCTATCAACCCAAAAACATAAAGCATGTTTTTAAAGACAGCTGGGTGATCTCTGAGCGACTGTGAAACTGTTTGCGTTCTTTGGTGCCTGCTATGCCGAACAGCAAGATGGTTATTGCATGGATACAAATTCGGCTGTTTATGACAATGGGTATCTTTAAATTTTGGCACTGTTCGGTATTACAGTCACTTTAGAACGAGTTTTTCACGGTCGAGCAGGGATTATCCACCGTTCGCGATATACCCCTTCTTTTTATTAATATTTCTGTTTTAGAAATACTTCAAACCAATCAACACGATCACCCGCCAGTGGTTGTATCCTTGTTTGCCTGTTTCAAAATGGCATACATTTCGCTTTCAATATCTTCGATATGACCGAACATGTGCTTTTCAGCCAGTTCGGGCTTTCCTTTTTGAATGGCTTTGAAAATCTTGGTGTGAAACGCGAGAGAACGGTGATGGATGCTGTCACTTTGGCGTAGAACATACTCCTGCGATTTTTTCAGCATATCCTGAATCCCGCGGGTAATTTCGATTAAAATCTGGTTACGGCTGGCCTGGGCAATGTACAGGTGAAATTTATAATCGTGATTTAGAAAGGCGTTGATATCCCCTAGAGTTTCTTTCATGGCGTCCACAGCCTGCCGGATCAGATCCAGGTCACCTGCTTCATGCCGGGCTGCAGCCATGGCTGCAATATCCGGCTCAATAATTTTTCGCACTTCAATCATTTCAAGAAAATTTCGATTTGCCCTGAACCGCTCAATAATCTCCCGGGGTTGCATACCGCCCCCCACACCCTCCGCCACAACAGCCACCTTGCCTTTTCTCTCAATGAATCCAAGATGGATCAACACCTTGAGAGCTTCCCGAATGGTGCTGCGACCAACATTCATCTGCGTTGCCAGATTTGTTTCCGACCCTAAACCATCTCCTGGTTTCAGGGTCCCGTCCAGAATGAGGTTCTTGAACTGTTCGATAATCTCATCTGAAACAAGCACTCGCCGCATGGGTTTAAGGGGCAATCTGTTGGCAGCCAAAGTTTTTTCCCTCCTTGCTGGTATTTATCCGTCCTTTCCAATATGATTGTCTGACAATATGACAGCATTATACTTAATGAAATCCGCAATCTTGTCAAGCGAAAAACACCTTCAAAAAGTCAGCCCTGTTGACAAACAACATGGCCTGCCATAATAGATGCCTGCCATGTCGGCTGACAAACAGTCGTCTCTGTATTTTCAGTGCAGGGCATCGTCAGGAAGGAACATGAAAACTGAAACAGCTATATACCCGGGTCCAAAGGGCCCGGCACTGATTCAACCCTAATAAGGGATTAATATTATACACATTCAGCGTGTGAAAAACCCTAAATACGAATATCGAAATACGAAACAAATCCAAAAATAAAATGCTCAAATGAATAAATAAGCACATGAATCCAAAAATCATATTTGCACTTCTGGCGGGTTTCAATTTTGGAATTATTTTTTTAAACATCCCGCCGGCCTTAACACTTTTGATGGATCTGTATGCTTTGTCTTATACCGGTGCTTCTGTCCTCATGAGTGCATTGCTCTGGACCCATGCATTAATGCAGATTCCAGCGGGTATGCTGGCCGACCGCTTGAGTATTAAAATGAGTATTGCCCTGGGTGTCGGTCTTATGGCCTGCGGCAATCTGGTTCCGGCCGTGGTACCCAGCTACAGCCTGGCCATTGTCGGACGAATCGTGACGGGTATCGGGAGCGGATTGTCCTTTGTGTCTGTCATGAAATTGATTGTCCTGTTTAGCTCAACCGGCATGCGAGGCACCTTCCAGGCATTTTTTGCCACCTGCTTTTCTTTGGGGAGCATTCTTGCCTACCTGGCAATTCCCAAACTGCTGTCCCTGGGCTGGCAGTGGTCATATTTGTTACCGGGTATCAGCTGTGTGCTGTTGCTTCTCATCTGGTCTTTTATAACACTGGACGAACAAACCCGCAGTGCTGCTATGCCGCTGTCTCTGGGACGGGTGCTTCGAAAACAGGCCGGTTGGATTCTTGGGTTTTACCATGCCCTCTCATATGGATCCATGATGACACTGGGAAACTGGGTGCCTTCTTTATTGGCTGAAGTCTGGGCCGATTCTTCAGCCACCCAGCTTGTTTGGGGCGGGGCGCTTACGATGCTGGTCGGCGGATTGGGCCGCCTGGCAGGCGGTTTTATTATTTTT
>JAHEIB010000176.1:5848-6892 GCA_024639645.1 Deltaproteobacteria bacterium | reverse complement strand
CATACATACTGTAGCTTATGCTTTATAAAATTCTAAACCTTACTTGCCCTTTTTCTCAATTCATACTTCTGTATTTTGCCGGTTGCGGTTTTTGGCAACTCACAAAAAATGATGTATTTAGGTCTTTTGAATCCGGCCATGTTCTGTCTGCAAAACTCAATCAATTCCAGTTCTGATGTTTTTTCAAAACCCGGTGTGCGTTCTACAAAAGCGCACGGGGTTTCTCCCCACCTTTCGTCCGGTTTGGCAACCACGGCAACCAAAGAGACTGCCGGGTGTCTGGCAAGGACATCTTCCACTTCAACCGATGAGATGTTTTCCCCCCCGGATATGATGATGTCCTTGGAACGATCCTTGATTTGAAGATAACCGTCGGGGTGCATAACGGCCAGGTCACCGGAGTGAAACCAGTCATTTTCAAACGCCTTTTCGGTCTCCTCTCTGTTTTTGTAATACCCTTTCATGACGGTGTTGCCGCGAATCATGATTTCACCCATTGTTTGGCCGTCATTGGGCACCGTCTGCATGGTGTCGGGGTTCAGAACGGCAACGTCGGCCACCATGGGATAGCGCACCCCCTGGCGGGCTTTGATTTTGGCCTTTTTTTCAATCGGTAGTTCATCCCAATCCTCGCGCCACGCGCAGTGAACGACATGCCCGTATGTCTCGGTCAGGCCGTAGACATGCATGACCTCAAAACCGATATTTTCCATCTTTTCCAGAACTGCACTGGGCGGCGGGGCGCCAGCCGTCATGGCATACACCTTGTGGTCGAACGTGCGCTTCTCGTCTTCGGGGGCATTGGCGATCATGTTGAGAACCACGGGTGCACCACCGAAATGGGTGATGTTGTGCCTGGCGATCATATCGTATATGTCTTTGGCCACAATGTAACGGCAGCACACCGCCGTCCCCGCCAGGGCTGCGATCGTCCAGGGATAGCCCCACCCGTTGCAGTGAAACATGGGCACGGTGTAAAGGTATCTCAAATGGTTGGGCATATTCCAGGCGATGACGCTACCCATGGTCATCAAATACGATCCC
>JAHEIB010000176.1:0-5838 GCA_024639645.1 Deltaproteobacteria bacterium | reverse complement strand
ACTCATCGGCCGGCTTCTTCCATTGATAGTCGGAATCCCCTTGGCCTATAAATTCATCGAACGTGTACTTTCCCAAATGCTCGCCTCTACCTTCCGCCAGATTGATATGTGGATCGTCGATATCGATTACCAGAATTTCATTTTTCAACCGAGGCAGAACGGTTTTAACTGTGGAGGAAAACTGGGTGTCGGTAATCAAAACCTTCGTGTCCGCGTGCTCCAGAATGTATTCAATCGTTTCCGCTTCCAGTCGTGTGTTTATAGTGTTCAGTACGGCACCGGCCATGGGGACCGCGTGGTGTGCTTCAAAAATTTCTGGTGTGTTTGCAGCCAGTATTGACACGGTATCGCCTATACCGACACCATGTTGTTCAAGAGCACTGGCAAATTTCTGACAACGGTTGTAGGTTTCGAGCCAAGTGTAAACTCTATCCATATAAATTATAGCGGAATAATCAGGATAAATATCTTTAGCTCTTTCGATAAAGGAGAGAGGGGTTAGCGGAACAAAATTAGCGGCATTCTTTTCCAGATTCATCTCATAATGGTTCTTTTTATTATTCAAGATATCCTCCTTGCGCGGTTCAGTTACAGGATTTACCTGATTTTTCGCTGATAAAGCATGCCAGAAAAGCGCCAACCAGCGCTACAATGCCGAAGCAAATAAATGTGACGTTGAAAGATCCGTAAACATCGGCGAGTTTGCCGGATATGGCTGTTGAAACAATACCCGATGTGCTGGTAAAGGTTGCCAGAAAACCCATGCCGGTGGCGGTCAGTTTTCGTGACAGGATATCGGGTGGAAAAGATGCCAGCATAATGTCGGGCATGATAATCATCAGACCCACCAAGGACAGAATGATGACACCGACGTGAATGCCGACACCCAGAGCCAGAGCAAAACATGATCCGGATAAAACGCCCAGTCCGAAAATTATCAATGGTTTTCGTCTTCCTTTGAAGTAGTGATCGGACAAATATCCACCCAAGGGGGCAGCCAAAACACCCGGAAGCAGTATCAGGGAAGAAACCAAGCTGGCGCGATCGATGGTCATGGACCAGGTTTCCATAACAAAGGTTGGAATCCAAACCAAACACCCGAACTGGACATACACAAAGCAAAAGTAGACCAATCCGACCATCCACAGGGTTCTGTTGCTCAGAATCAATATCAACTTGGAGCGCGGATCATTCTCGATGCGGCGCTCAATATGGGCTTCATCCTCAAAATCCGGCAGCCCTTTTTCTCCGGGAGTGTCCCGGACGTTCACCCAGAAAACCAACACAGTCAAGCCCAGCAGCACAGGCAGGAGTATAAAGGCACTTCTCCACCCCATATGGTTACCCAGGAATCCGGCTGCACGGATACCAAAACTGCTGCCCATGGTAACACAGGTGATGAATAAGCCGATGGCGGTTGCCCGCCTGGATCGGGGAAACCAGTTGACGATCATTTTAACTGCTGAATTCCAACCCATGGCCTGTCCCAGACCATTGACGAGTTGCCCTGCGGCTAGAACCTGCAGCGAAGATCCTTGGCTGAAAATAATATTGCCGATGATGGATATAACGGCCCCCCAGGTAAGTGCTTTGCGCGGCCCGTAACGGTCGCCAATGTACCCGGAAGGAATCTGAAAAAGGGTGTAGCTGATAAAGAAACAGGCCATCACCCAGCCGGCATGCGTGTTGGAAAGACCGATATCGCCTTTGATAAGCGGTATCATGGGTGAATAATTGAACCGGCTGGCGTAATACATGGCAAAAAGCCACCATGTCAAAAACAGTACCAGGCTGGATGGAGAAAAGGCCTTATTTAGTTTCCATCGCTTGGTGAAAGAATTTTTTAACATGGTGATCTCCACTACCGGTATCACAAAAAACCCAGTTCCTTGATTTTCTTCGGTAAAGGAATTCCATCTTGGCTCCATCCCCGTAACGTATAATAGTCCGTGAGCATTTCTTCGAGATGGCAAACCATCCCTTTTGCGGGACCATCTGGGAGAGGTTCTTTCAGGATGCGTATGGGCAGCGAGTCATCCTTGCGGGAAAAACCCGCTTTCACCAGAAACAGTCTTTCCGCATTGAATATTCTTTCGCCCACCTTGACTAGTTCCTCGATGGTGTAGGTTGTACCGGTGGCGGTGTTCAACAGCTCCATTATGCCTTCCGGAAGGATGTCCCGAGTGGGTGTGCAGAGGTTTCTCACCGAGAAAAAGACGCATAGCCCGGCGGCATCGATAACCGCAAAGACATCCTGCCAGTTTTTGACCAGCAGGGCCTTGTCGTCCCATGTTTTTGGATCGATACTCATGGGAACGCCAAGTATCTCGATATAAGCCGGATCGCCGCGCATATGGGATGCGCCTATGGGGGAGGTAGCATAGGCTAGGCCCATGCCCTGCTCGCCTCTGGGATCATACCCTGCAAACTCCAGTCCCTTTGAGACCATGGCCAGTTCCGGATGATTGTATCGGGTAGCGAGTCTCAGACTGCCCTGAGCCAGTTGATGACCAAAACCTTTTCGATGGGCGGTCTGGCGAGTCAATTCCACCAGGGCATGGGCATCTCCAAACTTCAACGGCCGTCCCACATCGGTTTCCGGCAGGTAACCGCGTTCCGCCATCTCCATGGCACAGGCCAGCGTTGCGCCCATGCTGATGGTATCCATGCCTAACTCATTACACAGATAATTGGCTTTGGTCAGAGCCGCCAGGTTGCCGATGCCGCACATGCTGCCCATGGAATAAATGGTTTCATACTCCGGGCCCTCCCCCTGGCCCTTAAATTCCGGGTCCTCTACCTTAGTCACCCGTCCGCAGCCGATTGGGCAGCTGTAGCAGGCCTTGGGGTGCAACAGGAAATCCCGTGAGAGCGTTTGGCCGCCGATGGCTTCCCAGTTTTCAAATGTTCCCTGCTGGCAATTGCGGGTAGGCAGGCATCCGGTTGCCTGGGTGCCGGTAATGGTGGCTGCTGTACCGTATAGATTTAAACCGGATTTGCCGCCTTCCAGGGAGTCTTTGAACTTTTTCCGATATTTTTTGTTGGCGGCCTTAAACCCTGCTTCATCCTTCAGCAAAACCTCATTGTCACCTTTGACTACAATGGCCTTGAGGTTTTTTGAGCCCATGACAGCCCCCACACCGGCGCGGCCGGCGGCACGGTCCTTTTCGTTCATTATGGCGGCAAAGAGAACCTGATTTTCACCAGCCGGCCCAATGCACGCGATTCTTGCATTGGCGTGGGTTTCCGCACGAAGGACGGCATCGGTTTCATGAGTGGTTTTTCCCCAAACATGGGTGGCCGGCCGTAGTTCGGCCCGCCCGTTTTCTATCCACAGGTACATTGGTTCCCTAGCGCGTCCCTGAAAAATGATCAGGTCAATGCCGGATTTTTTCAATTCTGCAGGAAAATAGCCTCCGGTATTTGAACAGGTCAGGGCATTGGTCAAAGGCGATTTCGTAGTTACCATTGCCCGGGCCGCGGTAGGCGCCTTGGTCCCGGTCAGGGGACCGGTTGTTAGGACGAGCATGTTTTCTGGGGACAGGGGATCGCAGGCAGGGTCCAATTCTCTTGAAAGAAAATATATGCCCAGCCCCCTCCCGCCGAGATAATTCCGGGCCACTTCTGCATCCAGTTTTTCTTGGATTACTTTGTTTTGGTTTAAATCAACCCTTAGAATGCTACCGCTCCAGCCGTACATTTTTCCCTCCTGAATGTTGACGGGCCTGAAAATCGTCGTTGCAAAACTGCAGGCCAGCTTGTTTGAAGAGAAGCGTTTTCTGTTTGAGAAGTGCTTTCATCGATCAACAACCAAGGTCATCGACTACATCGTTATTGCGGCGACCAATGCTTCGTCGGTTCAATACCTATCTGTGCGATTCAATATAAGCGATAAGATCTTTGTCGACCTCGGAAACGAGAAATGTTTCTGGTGCATTCAACAACCGCTCCTTCCATACTTTATTCGCCGCTGTGGCCGAATCTTCAAATCCACTCTTCTCCCATTCACTGTAGCTGTCCCAGTTGGATACCTCCGGGTGCCACATGGCTCGAAAATTGTTCAAGGTGTGCGAATGGGTTAGATATTCACCGCCCCCGCCCACCTCCTGGATCAGTTTCATGGGCGACGCCAAATCGGATGTATCCATGCCCAGATGAATTCGCGCATTGCGTGCATACAGTTCTTCATCGATGATAATTTTTTCATAGGAAGTGGTCAGGATATTGTCCAGGACCCCCAATGCTTCATAGATGATCTGCGCCCCCCCCAGCATGGCCAGCATCAGGTTCTGCATGGTTTCATAACCCGCCTGACAATCCACGGCTTTTGAATCGGTCAATCCCGCCATGCTTCGCGTGGGGACTTTATAAAACTCCCTGGCCATCTGAAGGATCAGAATATTCGGCAGCATGGCTTCGGGGGTACCGGTGCTGTAGTTGGCCGTTTTCATCCACGCCACGGTTGAAGAGGGGCTCCACACAACGGGATTTCCGGGATTGACAAGCTGAACATAAACGGTTCCCGCCAGCAGTTCCGCATTCTGTTGAAGGGCGATACCCATCAAATCCAAAGGTCCGCTGATGCCCCCCATAGCAGCTGTCGTGATCATGACAGGCTGATTGTGTTCGGCAAATGCCGTTATGACCCTCACTGTTTCCGCAGAATAGGAAAGGGGACTTGTCGTCGCAACACTGGTTCCGACGACATGGTGGTTTTTCAACACATCGTCTTCGCCGAATGCCAGGCTCACCATTTGCAGCGTTTCCTCGGGCTGCTTTTTGTAGGGTGCAAAATAGCTTACCAGGGGTTTGTCCGTGTGCTTGAGGGTTTCATAGGTTACATACAGATGCCTCTGGGATGGATCGATGTCGCTCGGGTCGCAGGGGTTGTTACCCACAAAGTCGACGACACCACTCATTTGGTGAATGGACTGGATCCGGCGAACATCGTCTATTTTGGCGAACCTGCGCCCTTTGTCCAGGTCCTGTACATAAATATTTCCTGCACTGGGCGCGAGCCGGAACCCGCCCTTTCCAATGATGGTCGAAAAATCAGCATTTCTTGCCCGCCACTGAAATGTTCTGGGCACCGTTGCCATTGCCTTTTTGACGAGTTCTTCAGGGAAGTAAACGGTTTCTCCTTCTACTCTTGCACCATGTTTTTTAAGGGTTTCAAGCGCATTCTCGCTGTGAAATACACATCCGGTTTCGCTCAGAATTTTCAGGGATGCTTCATGAATAGGCAAAAAATCCTGTTCCCCAGAAAAGCTTAGATGAAGTTTCATGATTGGCACTCCTTAATTTTAGGTGTTTTTAAACGGAGTAGATACCCCCTATTCGGGAACACGGGATGCCGGACCTCCGGGCCCGCGTATCTCTTTTTCGGTAAACTTCTAGTAGAATATCGAGGATCATTTGTCCAGCAGGGATATATACAATACCCATTCTTTTTGAATGCTGTTTGATATCAGAATCCAACACAATAATTGGTCTGACAACCTGACTATTATATTGACACATCAAAATGGATGGGTTAGGTGTTGACGATGTCCATAATCCTGGATTATGCGGCAATCGATAGAAAATTTGGCTTTAAATCTCCATACCTATTTATGGTTTGCATGAAATGGGACAATGAAAAAAATATTTAGACCGGATCTATTCAATCAGGAAACGGCCGATGTGGTAATCATCGGTGGTGGGATCATCGGTGTGGCAACGGCTTTCTGGCTTTCCCGTGCCGGCATGACCACTATTCTTGTGGAGATGCGCGACGGCCTTTCAACCTTGACCACTACGGCTTCCATCGAGTCTTTCCGGGCCCAGTTCACTGAGCCG
>JAHEIB010000175.1 GCA_024639645.1 Deltaproteobacteria bacterium | reverse complement strand
TGAAAAAAGTGAATATAAAGGGGAATGGCATATACGGCAAAGATATGGTCGATGCGGCTCGATAAAAGAGCAAGCTCACGGTTATCAACGGTAAACAGGATCAGGATGTCCGTGTATAGAAAGAGGCCGTTTACACACAACAGGAAAAAGAGGGTGTTGACGAGCGTCATTTTCTTGCAGACCAGCACAACGATGGCCAGAAATGCAAAACAAACAAGAGACAACAGTGGGGGAATACTGTAAAGGGTCATGGTTGCACCTATAAATTGAAGATTCCGCGCAGCATGCGAAGCACTGCCGAACGGCAGAACCTACGGGGAATGCGCTCGCTGTTTCGGTTCAATCGTTTTAGAATTTAATGTATAGGTGACTATTAGGCAGGATCAATCCGGATAAAAGGTGGACTAATTACGGACATATTTTAGGTAGCGATTCAGATGTTGGCTCGCTATAGCCATTTAATATACTAATTGCTGACAGTCTCCGTCATCATTTCAGAAGCATGCGCAAGTGTTTTGGCGGTCACGTTTTCGCCGGCCATCATTCTGGCAATTTCCTTGATACGTTCGTCATGGGTTAATTTATGGATGGTTGTGGTGGTTCTCTGGTTCACGATCTGTTTGCTTATTCTGAACTGATGATCACCAAAACGGGCGATTTGGGGCAAATGGGTGATGCAGATCACCTGATGAAACCGGGAAAGCTTGGCAAGCTTGTTACCCACCATTTCTGCAACCGTCCCGCCGATACCCGCATCCACCTCATCAAAGATAACGGTTTCCACAACATCGGTCTGGGCCAGAATGGCTTTTAAAGCCAGTACAATCCTGGAAAGCTCTCCCCCGGAAGCAATATCGGACATGGGTTTCAGGGCCTCTCCGATATTGGGTGCAATCAGAAAGCGGGCTGTTTCAAAGCCGGTTTCCGTTATGAGCTTGTCACCAAAGAGGAGAAATGGATCCGACTCCGAATTTGAAACAACCGGTATCAGGGAAACCTGAAAACGGGTCTGATTCATTTTCAAGGTGGCAAGTTCCACCTCTGCAACCTGTGACAGATCCTGAGCCACAGCATGCCGTTTTTCAGACAACGCCTGGCAAAGAGCGCCCGTTTGTGCCTGGAGACCCACGAGGGTCTTATGACTTGCAGATAATTCCCCGGAGAGATTTTCAACCTTTGCCAAGGCCTGTTCTATGGCGGCATGTTTCTCGAGGACGTCCTGGAGAGTCTTACCATATTTTCGCTTCAACCTGATTAGAAAATCCATGCGCGCCTCGGCCGCTTCCAGTCGGCCCTCATCTACCTGTATCCCTACCATATGAGCCCTGAGGGATGCCACCACGTCCTCGATCTTGTAAGCGCTTTCCGACAAGGCTTCCGACGGCGTTTCCAGCCCCGCATCGATCCGGGACGCCTGGGCCAGACGTTTTCCCACTTCCATGATACGCTCCACCACTGCGCCCGATGCGCTGTAAAGTGAATGGATGCTGCTGTGAACGACGTCCAAAAGCATCTCGGCATTTTTAAGCCGCGCAATCTCCTGTTCCAGCTCCACGTCTTCACCAACGGTAATATGCGCCGTCTGAATTTCCTGCTGCTGGAACCGCAGTAATTCCAGCTGGTCCTGCTGCCGGTCTTTTCGTTCTATCAGTTTTTGATATTCCTGAATTGATGGCAGCAAACGATGGAACGATTCATGTACCTTTTTTCTAAGGGGCAGAAGCCCACCGATCTGATCCAAAATCAAAAGCTGCTGATCCTCCCTTAACAAACCCTGATGCGCATGCTGGCCTGAAATGCTGGCCATGTGTTGCGTCAAGGACTTGAGTACCTGCATGGTGGAGAGACGGTCATTGATGTAGACCCGGTGACGGTCACTCCGGGAAATGATACGTCGTATCAGCAGACCCTCCGACACTGAAAAACCATGGGCTGCCATGGACCTGGCCACAAGACTGTCCGGCTCCACCCGAAAGAGCGCCTCCACCTCCGCGGTTTCGGCACCGGTACGGATCATTTTTTCAGATGCCCGGCTCCCTAAAAGGAGATTGACGGCGTTGATGATGATGGATTTGCCGGCGCCTGTTTCACCACTCAAGACAGTGAGACCCCTTTCAAAAACGATGCGAATGTCGTCGATGATGGCGAATTGACGGATGGAAAGTTCCTGAAGCATGGCAGGATTTTAAGGTATGCGGATAGCTTTGTAAAGCAGGAATTGAAGAACCTCGCAGAATGCGAAGCACTGCCGAACGGTAGAACCTGTGAGGAATGCGTTCGCTATTTCGGTTCAGCAGGCTGCCCGCACGCAATGCATTGCCATATATGATATCGGCCACCCAGTAATGTCATATTTATCTTGGATAACCGGTAATCTTGCGAATGCGTTGGTAAAGCGGTTTCAGGTGTTTGTACATCTTTTTATAGACTTCGTGGTAAAGTGCGTCATACATCTGATGGGTCTTTGGATCAGGCTCAAACACCTCCCCCACGCGTGTCATGGCTTTGACGGCAGATATAAAGTTGTCATGAAAACCAAGACCCACGGCAGCATCGATGGCGGCACCAAGACCGGAGGTTTCATAGACATGCGGTTTCCCTGTAGGCAGGCCGAAAACATCTGCTGTGAGCTGCAGGGCGTTGTGGCTTTGGGAGCCGCCCCCGGATACACGCAGGCTGTTGATGGATGTCCGGCTGCGTTTCTCGATCCGTTCCTTCCCCTCCCGCATGGCATAGGCCAGCCCCTCGATGATGGCACGATAGAGATGGGCCCGGGTGTGAATGTCCCCAAACCCGATAATAGCACCCTTGGCTTCCGGCCCCGGAGATTTCAGCCCCGGTGTCCAATATGGTTGAAGAACCAGCCCCATGGAGCAGGGTGGAATGTCCGCCAGCAGGTTTTCAAACAAGATCTCCGGTGTCAGGCCTTTTTTCCTGGCTTCCCGACGCTCGGGATGGCCAAATTCTTCCTTGAACCAGTTGACCATCCAATAGCCCCTGAAAACCTGGACCTCCACGGTGTAATACCCGGGAACGGCCGATGGATATGCCGGCAAAAGCGGTATGGGTTCGATATATTTTTTATGGGTAACGTTGATGGTGGCAGTGGTACCATAGCTGAGACATCCAATAGATGAATCAAGACTCCCTGACCCAATCACTTCACAGGCCTTGTCCGCGGCGGCGGCAATCAGGGGGAGATCCTTGGGAATCCCGGATTTCATAGAGGCTGCTCTGGTGATGGTGCCCAGCACCTGGCCTGGCGGTACCAGCTCCGGCAGCAATTCTCTTTTGATGGGAAGACACCGCCATTTCCAATCCCAGGAAGGTGCCCAGCGCATGTGCCGGTAATCAAAGGGCACATACCCGACCTGGCATCCAATGGAATCAACAAATTTTCCAGTTAGTCTGTGGGTAAGAAATCCGGAGAGAAGCAGGTATTTATAGGTGTTTTCCCACAGATCCGGTTGATAAGCATGAATCCAGTTTGCTTCAGCCTCTGCCTGAAAATAAGCAATCGTCTCATCAAGCCGGGCCAGCTTGAACAGAAACCCCCAGAGGCCGCCCATAAACGGCAAGCCATGGGTCTTTCGCTGATCGAGCCATAAAATGGCCGGTCGCAGGGGATTGCCCTTTTGATCGACATTGATCACCGTGCCCCTCTGGGTGGTAAGGGTTACGCCTGCAATCCGTTCCTTGAACTGACCTGTCTGTTTCCAAAGGGCCTGGCATGCTTGACAGAGCGCATCCCAGAAAACCTCGGGATCCTGTTCTGCCCAGCCGGGTTGTTTTGAAAAATAGGGTTCGAACCCCACTTGCTCTTTTGCCAGCAGGGAGCCTGCTCCATCGAAAACAATCGCCTTCAGGCTCTGTGTGCCGTTGTCGATGGCCAGTATCAAGTCTTTTCCGGACATACCTTAGAATTCCATTTCAGGTCGTCTTGTAGAGGCCTTCTCAAAAATAGGATTTTGTTCCAAGGTCAAGGCGATCTCAAGTTTCAACCCGCAGGAATACTATTGTATTTTGAGGAGTTGAAACGAGAGCGTAACAAAGAGATTGGGACACAAGACATTTTTGAGATGGGTTCTAATATTTGTGCCTGACCCGGGTGATATTCTCCACCTCTCCCATCACGATGAGCGTTTCCCCGGATACCAGTATCCGCGTCGGATCTGGATTAAACTCTATTTCCTTGTTTTTGTTTCTTACACCCAGCACCAGAAGATTGAATTTCTGTTTGAAACCTGCATCAACAAGATTTTTTCCCAGCAGGGGGGAGTTTTCTGAAATACTGATCTCGTGAATTCGTAAATTTCCCCGGCTGCTGCGCAGCATGCTGTCCAGAAAATCGACGGCGGCAGGCCGAATCATCTCGGATGCCATTCGCAACGCCCCGATATAATTGGGTGAAACAATACCGTTGGCACCGGCCCGGCGCATCTTGGCTTCGAGTGCGGTATCGGTGGTCCGACTGATAATCCGGATTCTACTGTTTAGCATCCGGGCGCTCATGGTGGTAAACAGATTATCCTTGTCCGATGCCAGGCTGACGATGATGCCTTTGGCATTTTCAATCCCGGCTGCCTTTAAATTCGCATCATCTGCGGCGTCTCCCAGAACGTAGAGCAGATCATCCCAGAGAGCCTTGCAACGCTCGATGATCTCCTGGTTTTGTTCGATGAGAACCACGGCTTCCCCACTAATAATCAGTTCCGCCAGTACCGGCCGACCGGTTTGCCCGCCCCCGCAGACGATGTAATGATCTTTAAGCTTCTGAATTTTTTTCTCCATTCTTTTTTTCCTCAATATTCCGGAAAGCTCACCTTCGATGAGAATAGCGGTCAATGTACTGATTCCGTACAAAATAATCCCCATTCCAAAGGTAATGAGGATCATGGTAAAAATCTCGGCTGGAACATTTCCCGTAACCTGGATGACTTCACCATAGCCCACCGTTGTCAAAGATATGACGGTCATGTAAAGACAGGTCATGAATCCGTAGTGTGCTTTAAAAATAAGGTAGTACCCGAAGCTCCCCGCCCCGATGACGCAGAAAATTGCAAACAGGATGTAGATGAGACGCCGTTTAATTTCCATCCTTGCTTGATACCTGACTTTTGCATGAAATTCAATAGGTAGAGGTAAATGGAAGGTCCCATGTTGATTTGCATTGTTAGAGGTGACTTGGCGTTATGATTCCTTAGAACGCCACCTGATGAACCATTTCCGTTTCTTGAAGGATTTTGCGGATCTTTTTTTGAAACGTTTTGTCTGTGATGGGTTCGACGCGGGAGACGGAAGCACCGTAGTCATCTGTTTTGTATCTCAACGCATAAACAACACCGGGCACCCGGGCAAAGCAGACACCACCGGTGCCGCAACAGGTGCTGTTCAGCACGGCACAACCAACATAATAGAGGATGGTCTTTTCTTTAAGCCGAACAATCCCTTCCTTTAAAAAAACATACTCCCCGCCAATGGCAGCAATTTCACTATTTAATTTGAGGTGGGTGTGATCTAACAGCAATCGGCGCCTCCGCAGGAAGCCGCACCCTTGCCTTTAATCCATGTCTGAATAATATAGGCAGCACATCCGACCCCTGGATCGACAGTGATGGCCGCCTCCGGACAATTGGTCGCACAGGCCCCACATTCCATACAACCGTCCCTGTCCACGATCCCGGCCTTATGCGCTTTTATTTCAAAGACACCGTGCGGACAGACGATTTCACAGGTTCTGCATCCGGTGCAGGCCTCTTGATCGAGATTCAGGGTGGTCACATTTGAAAGATATCTAAATTTTTCCATCTTTTCTCCTAAACAAACATGGCGCCAATCCAGGTTGCAATCGACAGGATAATCGCCAGCACCTGAAAGGGTATGGCAATCCGCATCTCCTTTTCCACCCCCGAAGGAGAGGTATAGGGTGTCGACCCGGTAAAATTCATGGCCAGGTATGAGCTGATGACAGTTATGAAAAGAATTAGGGACACAGCTTCCATGGCAATGATTGCTTTCCCCAGTGCCAGTACCATACCAACACCCATCAAGAGCCCGGCAATAACACCTTTGACCGCAAAGACTCTCCCGGGTATCCAGGGCAGCAACACCGGCACTGCCACGGCACCCGAAATTATCCCGGCAACACATGCTGCGATCATGATGAGCCCGCGGCTCCAGGCCTGACCCATGGAAAAAATACCGGATCCGATACCTGAAAGGATAAAACTCGTCAAGAAAATCCATAACAGGTATTTACGCAAAATCGACAGCTCAACCGGCACGAGTACCAGCCGCTCCAGAAAGGAAAATGTCACCCTGCGCATGGCTTTATCGGCCTTTATCCCTTTCTTTAAGAAGGACTTGATATCACCCGTCCGAACCGGGCCCCAGGTCACCTTGAAACCACAGCCTTTCTTAACTTGTTTACCTGAAACACCCGTTGCGGACAACTGAGGCAATATCAGCCTTCGGTGGCTCACGACCTCCTGCAGACAGGTCTGCTTGACCCTGTGAATCACCTCAGCGGTGGAAAACGTCTTTTTTCCAGCCGCACACCAGACATTGACGCCTCTGGTATCCAAAACCAAAACCCAGGCCGGCATTCCCTCGAGGTCCTTGCGAAGCCTGTCAAAGGTGAGCTTATAGTTGGCCGTTACCAGGACAGGTGACATGGGTGTAACATCACCGATACTGTAAAGTCCGGGAGCCACCTTATACTGAGTCCTATTGACCCCCATGCGAACTTTGATGGTTCCGAGAAGATCAGCTATCTCAAGTTTTGTTTTTACTCTTGGAACAGATCCAATCGATGTGTCTGTAAAGCCCTCAACAAAATCACACAGACGATAACCCGGCTTTTCAAATGGGCTGCTGGCAGGACCTTGTGGCGGGCCGCAGCAGGGCTCGTCTA
>JAHEIB010000174.1 GCA_024639645.1 Deltaproteobacteria bacterium | reverse complement strand
CAATCCTTAATTGAACATAAATTATGCACGGACAGAAAAAAATCAACAAGGGAGGAGTGGGGGTCTTATAGTAGTTAAAAACTATTATAGAAGGGTCCAAGGGAAAAAGCTATCGGTTGCAGGATTCGCTCTCTTGCAGCCTACGGCAATGAGACCCTCATAACCTTGATCCCTTGTTTACAGAGGTGTTTGCTTATAGCCGTCAGCAACCCTCAAACCCTTAAACCCTTAAACCCTTTCACCCTGGGCCCGTCCCTTACACATGCGTGCGTAGCTTGAGCTCCAGGGGGTGGGGATTGAGATACGTCTGCTGCTTGAGGTAATCCTGGTCATATTTGCGCACATAATGATTGATGAGGGTGATGGGGACAATCAAAGGCACCAGTTCCCGACGGTATTGATCAAGGATTTCAAGCAGCTCCTGTTTTTCATCCCCACTCAGCTGTTTCTTAAAATAGCCCATTAAGTGCTGCAAGACGTTGATATTCTTCTTTGTCGTGGTTTTAAGGGCCAACGCGTCCATCATCAGGTGAACATAGCGGTCAAGAAGCTCTTTTAGGGGTAGTTTCTTACCTTCTGCCACCAGTTTTCCCATCAAACGATAGTGTTTCTGGCTGTGAGACAGAAATAAGAGCTTGTTGCGGGTGTGAAAATCTATCAGGGTTGCCATTTTGGGTAAATTGGCAATAGAGTCACGCCAGCGTTTCAGAGTAAAGATGCGCTCGATAAAATTTTCCCGGATAGCCGGGTCGTGCAGCCGCCCGTCGTCTTCAACCGGTATGAGGGGAAAATGATCCATGTAGGCCCGGGCAAACATGCCCACGCCTTTCTTTTCCGGCATACCTTTATCGTTATAAACCTTTACCCGAATCATGCCGCTGCTGGGTGAATCGCTTTTAAAAATAAATCCGCACAGGTCTTCCCCTTCGAGCTCTTTAACACGTTTTTTGGCCCAGAGGGTCATCTCTTCGGTACGATCTGTTTTGCTCTTGAAGGTGATCAAGCGGGGTTTTATAGGATCGCCCACCAGACGCAGGGATTCCCTGGGAATGCCAAACCCGGCTTCCACTTCAGGACACACGGGAACATATTCAACAAATCGGCCCAGTGTATTCGTCAGGAAGCGATCGAGTTTATGGCCTGCATTCCAACGCACCATATTTCCGAGTAAGCAACTGCTGATGCCTATCCTGAAGTTTCCATGCATACTGAAAGCCCTCCCCACCTTTAGTTTATCTGTGTTGATGTTTTGAACCGCAACAGCGAGCCCATTCCCCATAGCTTGCTGCGAGGTTCTTCAATGTTACAGTCTGGCATCGCCGATGGTCACAATCCCCAAATATCCATCTACGGTGATGGTGTCCCCGGTCTGGATCAAGCTGGTTGCGTCCGGGACGCCGGTAATGCATGGCAAACCGTATTCACGTGCGATAATGGCGCCATGTATCAACATGCCGCCACGTCTTTCCACAACGGCCGTGGCCAACGGCACAACAAAGGTAATATTGGGGTCCACCGCATCGCACACCAAGATCTCGCCATGTTTAAAATGTGATAGATCGGCATGATTGTGAATCACCCGGGCTTTGCCTTTTGAAATGCCCGGTCCGGCAGGTTGGCCCGTCAGTTGCCGGGCTTGAAGCCTGTCGCCGGCGATCTCCTCCATGGGGACGCCCGACTGAGATTCGGTCCCGAAATCAACTTCTTCTAAAACTTGCCGCAATACCTTGGTGCTTGGGTCGCCGGTCTGGTTATCAAGGCGTTTTTTGGCTTCCTGGACGGCTGCCAGCAATTGTGCTTCAATACGGCCCAGATAGATATTATCGTCATCACGCAACTGGTAGCTGTTTCTGGCCAGATCGAGCAATTCTTTGGCCCACGTCCTCTGATCCTCTTCAAAATGATCTAAGTATTTCTGAATCGATCGTTTGAGGGAACCCTTTTTTCCGTAATCACCGGTCTGGGCCGGGTATTTGGCCATTTCGAGCAGCAGCCGGTATAGTGGTCCGGTCCCCAGAACACAATTCTTGCCACCGGTGACCGCACAGGAGAGGTCACCAAATTTTTCGATAAATTCATTGATCAGGCTTGTAAATTCAACATCGAGGCCGGTGTAGTTGCCCTGTTTTAAAACTCTTGCCAACTGCTTGTCCCTGCGGATGATGGCTGCAAGATCCATGAGCATGCTGTTTCGCTCGATGCTGGCCATTTGGGTATGGGTAAGCAGGTCCATGAATTCGTAAGGGTCATCAGGGCGTACAGCATCATTGTAAACCTGCCCGAACAGTCGTACACCGTGGGCATAGGGGATAAAATCCGCCCAGTAGATGTTGACCCACTTGTGATTGATTTTCAGACGCTTTCTGATCTCATCCGCCAAAGCCTCATCCGACATGTTTTTAAGGTTTTTTTCCCCCAGACTTTCGGCTGCAGCGATCATGCCGGGTATTAGTTTGTTTTCAATCTTGTGGCGCAGGTCTTTGAGATTGTCAAAGCTGCGGTGTAGGCTCAGGTACCAGCCGCGTTTATCTTCTGGCTTATCTGAACTCAAGGTTGTAATGGGGCGGGATTGGAGCAAGATCAAGGCATTTTTGATATAGGTCCATTCCACATCCTGGGGTATTTTGAAAAATTGTTCTGCCTTAATGGCCGTTTGAAACACGATATCGACCTCTTGTGGTACCAGGGGCGGTTGGGACGATTTCTCTGCTGGAAGAGCCGCTAGTTGGATGCCTTTTGGGCCTGGCATGATCCAATTTTTTCGTTCGGGGGCGGTGTGCAAAACAATTTTGTTGGTGTATCGATCGATGGTCCAGCGATCCGGCTCCACCGTGCCGTCCACAAGACCCTGGTTCAACCCGTGAACCGATTCGACAATTCCCTGGCTTTCATCGTTGGGATTTCGGGTGAAGGCGACCCCGGACCTGTCACCGGCAACGGTCTCCTGGATGACGACGGCCATGGCACTTTTCTCGACATCCAAACCGATTTCCTGGCGATACAGCAGTGCAGCGTCGGACCAAAGGGAAGCCCAGACCAGACGGATGTGCTTCAATACGGAATCCGCCCCGGTCACATTGATAAAGGATTCGTGCAGTCCGGCAAAAGATGATTGAACGTTGTCTTCTTCTGGAGCAGAGGATCGAACGGCCACAGGTCTGTTCTGAAAATGCTCATCGATATATTCACGAAGTGTTTGAGCCAGGTCGTCAGGAAATGGTTTGGTCAGGAACATGTTGCGAATGCGGGTTGCGCAATCCCAGATTTCTTCCCAGCGCATTTCTTTGAATGCTTTGCGATGGAGCTCCAGCAGGATGCGCTCACGCAGGCCGGACCTTTTTACGTATTCGTGATAGGCATCGCTGGTGATGCAGATCGTACTGGGGATTTTGAACCCCCCTTTGTCCAGCAGGGACAGGGCATAGCCTTTTCCGCCGACTCGGTGTCGGTTCCGGGCATGGATGTTGTGTGTATTCAGAATCCAGCTCATGGGGTTAAGTGCAACTCCGTCACATGTTGAAAGTTTTTTACCATGTAATAGCTTTCCACGAAAACCCTTACCAGGGCACAGGTGGGAGAACGGACAAAATCTTCCAGATGGGGGTGTTTGGCCAGGTACTGGTCCAGGATGCGCTTTTTATCTTTTTCGGTGACATCTTTTGCCTTGCCCACCGCGGTCACGGAAATAGCCCGATGAAAATCAGATGTCTGGTTCATACTGCTGTTGATTAACATGGCCACGCGACTGTCAGCGACCAAATTTGCATATTTACGTGTGGTCGTTGGCGTTGCGAAGTAAATCTGATCCAAGTCATCGCTGGCAACGAATGCCACCAGGCTGGCATAGGGTTGCCCTGCATGCTGCGTGGACAAGGTTGCCAGGTTTTGGGAACGGAACAATTCTGCCACGCTTTTTCGAAACTGTTCATTTGCTTTCATAGGTACGGTATCCGTATGGGTTCAAGAAGACGTACAGCTACCTGGCATATTGCGCTGGCGGCTAAATACACAATGGCTGTCATTTCCGCTAAGGCGGGAATCCAGAAAGGACTGGATACCTGATCAAATCCGGCATGACGGGGCTTATCTGTTTCGTTACCGGGTAATATTAGGAAAATATAGCCATAATAGCAAGCGCATTCAATGCGGATTACCCAAGCGCCGCGCCAATCCTGCTGGCTGGGTCCAAATCAAGAACCCATCCACAAGGGTATTCGTTAAATCTAATTCCCGGTACCTACCAAGGGCAGCTCTTTGTCGATCTGGAAGAATACCAGAAATTTGGATTCGTCCGTTGTGTCTATGTATTGCCGCCGCCGCAGGGACTGGAGCAATTCGGAATCCTGCTCCTCCCGCAGCTTGGTCAAGAAGAGGCGTTTGCCTTTGTAGCCGGGGCCTTTTTCTATAAACATATAACAGGCATGCGAATTGGATTCAAGGTTGTGATGGGTGAGTCGATCGCGCATGATCATGGCGATGCTTCCGTCATCCATAAAATGGGGTCTGGCATATATGGCTGTATCCACGTTGCCGTCTTTGTCCGCCGTGGCCATCACGCCTTTGCCTTCCGTGTTTTCAAAGTATTTTTTGAGCTCCATATGAACCTCCTTTTAAGTTTATCTTTTTGATCAGATGGTCGCCATGTTTCCAGTGATTGTCATCATAACGTTCCGACAGGTATTCCGCTGCCGAGAGTCAATTCGGAACATATTTTTCCAGTTGGCATAAAATACTTTTAGATTATAATGCCAATATCGAAAATTAAAAGAAATGATAACCTTATTTTTAAAAAACATAATTGATGACAGCCAATCCCTTGACAATGTATTCTTCGCTGACAATGGGGCTGTCGGTGACATCGCCGTTAAAAAATTCTACACTCGTGTTCAAGAAGAACTGCCAGTCACGGGTAATCTCCATAAACATCCCTGCGCCACCCTCCACATTGTATACCGAATCGAGTCTATAAGCAGGCCGGTCTGGTGTGGCCTTCCTGTTTGGCACACCGAAATCGTGGTTGGCAAGTTTAGAACTGAGCCAGTTCACCCCGATATGAGGCGAGAGCCTGAAAACACCCATTTGGAATGATTTGCTCATTTTGATATTGCCTTCTCCTCCGCCTATCTCGTCCAGCACGTCATGCGCATAGCCGGATGAAAGACCCAGGCCGCCAGGAAGTTCGACATTAAGAGCCAGACCAGCCAGAAAGGTGTCTTTTCTGTCGCCCATACCCCTTAGGAAATCACTATCATCCTCCTTGTAGGCTGCGAACCGATAGCGGCCTATAGCAGCTAAACGCAGTTTGCCACTGCCGACAAGACCGATCTGGATGCTGGGTCCATAAATCTGCAACCGCTCGCCCGTGTAGACGATGGCCGGGATGGCCCTGTAAATGCCACCGTCGTAATCGCGATAAGGGCTTTTTTGAACGATGATTCCCAAACCCATGCCAAGGCGTCCGCGTTTTCCCAGGGGAAGGTTGAGTGTCACGTCAACAGTCCGCGACTCACCCTTCTTCAGGGTAAAGGCCGCCCGTTCGTAGCTGGGTGGGCCTTTGGGCTGATAACGATTGGCAAAGCCCAAGGGTTCATTCGGAATACCGATGAAATTCCTGTCAAGACGATCATTGTTGTTTTCATCGAAGTAAACCAAGAGAGCGTATTTACCAGGGGGGATATCCCGGATACGGTAACGTTCGCGTCCGTCCAGTGGTTGTTTTACGATGTTTACCGGATCTCGAAAATCGCCAAATGTCTCGGCCGAATCAAATAAAAAAAATTGCACAAAACCCTTTGATGGCGGCTTGTCCAATTGCACCGACAATTCCGCTGCCCAAAGGGTTGGTTGAAGAAGAATTAACACAACAATTAGGAACGCCATCGTTTTCATACCTATAAATTCTTTCTTCATCGGATTTTTTTGAAAACCCCCATATTGTCATCTGGCGCATGCTGCTATTTGACGTCGATCATAATTTCATTTCGACGCAAAAACGGAAGCGTCCACGGGGGATCATATCCAGCGGAACGCGGCGTTGACAGACGCTCGAAGCCATTGGACCGTATCCATTCAATGAGCTCCTCGGATTTCTTGCGCATTGCTCGTTCTTTCCATGGTCCGGAGTATCGGATGACAGCAACCTTTTTTCTCGGTACCACCGCCAGTTTGACTTCGGGATTAGACGGAACCGGCGCATTTTCAAGGGTGTAGTCCGCCGGCAAGACAAAACTATAACGCCAGCCCTGGCCCTGTTGTTCTCCGATAACGGGGCTGGTCATGGCAACTTTTTCACCAATGAGCGTACTCTCTTTTCTGGAAATAACTGGTGCCGTCATGGCAATTGTTGATTGAGAAACATTCTCACCCGATATGTATCCAAAGAGTTTCTTGAAGGCGATATTGCCGGCCTCATCATAGCTTGCATCGACATCTGTTTCAACCATCACCAGCTCGTCATACTCCCGTATCTCGATCCGGCCATATCTTGAAAGAACCTGATAACTTGCTTCTTCAGAAGTTCGGATTCCGAAAATGCTGCACCCGGTTGTAATAAACAAGCAGACGACCCCAAACAATACAGGAGTCAACAGGCTGTTCCTTGTAATCTTTCTTTCGCTTTTCATAAATATCACCATGGATAACAACGCAAGCCACTGTTGAAGATGCAGCCTCCACTTCGGTAAAACCGAAGTGGAGGCCATGTGCGGAAGTCATGCATAGAAACGGTAAGCCAATGGCATTAAGGGGCCGGGGCATCAGTTGTGTCCAGAACCGCGTCGATCACGTGGATTACGCCATTGGAAGCCAGCTGATTCGTTATGGTAACAGTGGCCACCCGATTTCCACCCTGATTGAGAACCACAAAGCCACCCACCACGTCAATGCTCATTAAAGCGCCATTGAACATGCCCACATTGGTACCATCCAGGGCGATGGCATCAGCCTCCAAGACCGATCCGTCGAATACATGA
>JAHEIB010000173.1 GCA_024639645.1 Deltaproteobacteria bacterium | reverse complement strand
CAAGTTCCTGTTGCTTATCCAAGGAGGGGTAACATGTAACTATGGAAATCAAAAAAAGTATTTCAAAGAACAAAAAACCACTTGACACTAGCCCGTTTCATAGCAGCTTGCTGCAGGGTACGCTTCAATAATAATTGCATCTTAAAAAACGGTTCATGAATGATTAAGATCGACGTAACAGATAGAATTAAGACCACGCCCAAAACATCGGTGCTGACACTGCTGGTATCGCTGGGGGCGGGCATGACGACCATCGGACTAATCTTTCTGCTTTCCGGTGTTAATCCGTTTTTTGCTTTTTATAAAATTTTCTCTGGTTCGTTTGGCAGTTTTTACGGGATCAAAGAAACCATTACAAAAGCCATCCCTTTAATTCTCATTGGTGGTGGTTTGGCCATGGCATTTCGGGCGAAATTCTGGAATATTGGGGCGGAAAGTCAATTGCTCATGGGGGCAATTTTCGGTACCTGGGTGGGACTTTCCTGGGGGCCGCACCTGCCGTCCTTTATAATCGTGCCCTTGATGTTTCTGGCCGGTTTTGCCGGTGGTGCGTTATGGGGGGTCATTCCGGCGGTTTTGAAGATCAAGTACGCCATCAATGAAGTCATTTCCACCCTGATGATGAATTATATCTGTGCTGAATTCATGATTTTCTTGATCGTTGGTCCCTGGAAGGGGAAGACAAAATTTGGATTTCCCTACACCGACGATCTTCCGGCTACGGCAACGCTGGGTTTATTGCCTGGATCAAGAATTCATTATGTTACCCTTTTGCTGGCCATTCTATCGGTTGTCCTGCTGGCGGTTGTCCTTTACAAGACACGTTTTGGGTATGAAGTTCGGGTTATCGGAGAGAATCCAGAGGCTGGAAAATATGCAGGCATCGATTTTTTCAAGACAACCTTGATTATCATGGCTATCAGCGGTGGGGTGGCTGGCTTAGCTGGTGTTGGAGAAGCCGCAGGGATTCATCACTATTTGAGCTATCCCGATTCCATATCATCGGGCTACGGGTACACAGCCATCATCGTGGCTTGGTTAGCCAAATTAAACCCGTTGTTTGTCATTCTTTCTGGGCTCTTTTTTGCCGGCATCCTGGTGGGGGGGGACGCCATACAGATTTCCCTTGGTTTACCCGCGGCCACCGTGGAAATATTTAACGGAACCTTGCTTGTGTTTCTTATTATGGGAGACTTTTTTCTCAAACACAGGGTGCGGTTGCTCTGGTCAAACCCAAAGAAGACATAACACTGTTATTATTGACGATTCTGTCAATTATTTTAACGAATCAAATTGTCAAAGACAAGGCGCATCTTATGGAAGACATCATTATTTCTGTGGCCCAGCGCACATTGATTGCCGGTACACCCTTGCTATTAGGAACCATCGGAGAGATTATCTGTGAGCGCTCAGGGATTTTGAATCTGGGTGTAGAAGGCGTCATGTCCATCGGAGCGGTCACGGCATTTATTGTCACCTTTTATACCAATAGCCCTTGGCTGGGTCTTTACGCAGCAGTGTTTGCCGGTATGACGATCTCGATGGTGCACGCATTTGCATCCATAACATTGCAGTCAAACCAGGTGGTGTCCGGGTTGGCCTTAACCATGCTGGGGCTTGGCATATCCGGGCTTGTGGGAAAACCCTATGTGGGCAAACCTCTTGAGATCAAGATGCAGACATTTCCGATCCCGGGCCTGGCGGACATTCCATATGTGGGTCCTATTTTTTTCGACCAGAGCCCATTTTTTTATATGGCAATCCTCCTGGCTGTGGCAACGTGGTTTACGCTGGAACATACACGTATCGGCATCAAGATTCGTTCTACTGGAGAAAACCCAAAAGCCACAGAGGCCCAGGGCGTTCATGTTTCTTTAATAAGATATGCCTGTGTCCTGGCAGGGGGGGCTTTTTCGGGTTTAGCGGGCGCTCATCTCTCCGTGTCCTACAGTAAATCATGGATTGAGGGTATGACCGCCGGCCGGGGCTGGATTGTCATTGCTTTGACCATTTTTGCACTATGGAATCCCACCCGAGCCATGATCGGGGCATTTTTGTTCGGTGGTATATTCGTACTTCAGTATTTGCTGCAGCCCATGGGCATATCACCCAATTTTCTGGCCATGCTGCCCTATCTGACGACCCTTGTCGTCCTGCTGATCATCGGTCTGGGGGATCACCGGAAACTGAATGCGCCGGCGATGCTGGGCGAACCCTATAAACGAGGAGAACGATAAACCATCCCACCACATCGACCTACCAGGTCGGCGTCCGTATTTAATCCGCAGTTGTTCAGTATTGAATTCCCATGATAATCTGGCATTCTCGTGATCAGCCCTTTTCTCTGCGTGTCTCAGATTGTGTGCAGTGATAATCGGGTGAGGAGACGGCCACATGATTGATCAAACCATTACCCCCGAGTTGTTGTTTGCACGGTGTGAAAACTGGAACACACCGGCATGCCCCCATCAGATAAATGCCGTTATGGGGCTGAGTATTATTAACCAGGAGCATCTTTTTTTATTATCCGATGAGACGGTATTGCAGCTCAAAAAGATGTGTAGAGAATGCACACGCTTCAAGAAGAAAGGCTAGCGATAGCCCCTCAAAGAGCTGCCCGACCTTTTAAAGAATCCCTAATAAAGTATAAATCACCACATGCTTTATACCGCTTGTCATAAAATATTCCGAAAATAGTATGGCGGCATAAGGGTTTTTAGCAGAAAAACGGTCCTCAACCGGAACGTTTTTCTGACAACCTTCATAATGTGGTAACAACGCGCAAGATGACAGTTCGCAGCGATGCTATTTAGTGTCCATCCACAAATGGTCTTTTCACGCCCTGCCAGTGTTGGGCGCCATGATTTAACGCCTCAAAATAGCCTGCTATTCCTCCGGGTTAAATCTGACGCCCGCCTTGTCAGAACGCGAAAATCCCTATATTTGGACGCACACTATTTAGCGGTTGTTATTTCCAGTGTTTTTGGTTATGTCACGTTGCTTGATGCAAAACGCAGCAATGACCTCTGACGGAAAGGAAGATTCCATGCTCGGGACCATTGTCAACACCGTGGCTGTCATCGCAGGAAGCCTCATCGGACTGCTGTTCAAGGGTAGCATTCCGGAAAAATACAGCAAAACCATCATGCACGCCATCGGCCTTGCCGTGATTCTAATCGGCTTGAAAACAGCGCTTCAAACAGATGATATTTTAATTGTTATCATTAGTCTGGCCATGGGCAGTGTTGTTGGTGAACTGCTGTGCATCGAAGATCGGCTCCAACGCTTGGGAAAAGCGTTGGGACGCCTGGTGTCAGGAAACAATGAGGGGATCGCCAAAGGGTTTGTGACGGCGAGCTTGGTATACTGCGTGGGGGCCATGGCCATTGTGGGGTCTCTGGAAAGCGGCTTGTCCGGCAACCACCAGACATTATTCGCCAAATCACTCCTGGATGGTATTGGATCGATCCTGTTTGCCTCAACCCTCGGTGTGGGTGTGCTGTTTTCAGCCGTATCGGTTTTTACATACCAGGGGGCCATCACACTGGCAGCATCCATCTTGAAACAGTTTCTGATTCCAGGTGTTGTGGTTCAGATGTCTGCCGTCGGGGGCCTGTTGATTATGGGCATCGGGTTCAATCTTTTGGAGATAAAAAAACTCCAGATTGGCAATATGCTCCCGGCCATTTTTATCCCACTCATCTATCAGATTCTCAAGCACTTAGCGACCTGATTTCGCATTACCTTTCCCCATAGAGAGCGAGTTTTCTCCGCAACGTGTTCAGACCGATCCCCAAGACCCTTGCTGTCTGGGATTTGTTTTTTTTCAGTTGTCTGTAAGCATTAAGAATATGGGTTTTTTCAACCACCTTAAGGGATGCAAGGGGTGCCATGCCTGACGGTAGTGTCGTGGTCTTGAGTTGTTTGCGGTGGCGAATCGATTCCGAAAGAAATCGGGGCGCAATGGGTTTTCCCTGGGCCAGGTTAGCGGCTGACTGCACAAGGGCTTTCAGCTCCCGCACGTTGCCGGGAAAGTCATAATTTATTAGAATTTTAACGGCCTCAGGCGTAATAAAATTTCCCTTGTCAAGATCGTAATGCGCCGAAAGAAATGTTCTTATCAGCAATGGAATATCCTTTTTGCGTTCCCGCAAGGGAGGCAAATGCAACCACCCACCCCGGATGCGATAAAAAAGGTCTTTCCGAAACTGTTGTTTCTTCATGCGGTTTTCCAGGTCTGTGTTGGTGGCGGCAACAAATCGAACATCTGCGTATTTGTCGGCGCTGGTTCCCAGCTTTAGGTAACGTCCGTCCTGCATAAATCGGAGAAGCTTTCCCTGAACCTCCAGGGGAAGAAGTCCGATTTCATCCATAAAAAGGGTCCCCTTGTGGGTGTACTCAAGATACCCGGCCCGGTCATTTTCTGCTCCGGTATACGCGCCTCTTGTATGTCCAAAAAATTCGGCATCGAATAGATTTCCGTTAAGAGAGGCCATGTTAATGGCTGTAAAGGGGCTGGCTCTTCGGGGACTGGCCTGGTGGATGGCTCGGGCAAGTAATTCTTTTCCCGTACCGCTTTCACCGGTGATGAGTACGGGAACGTCGCTGGCCGCATGGAGTTCTGCTTCCTTGAGAACCCGCATCATACGGTTTGAGGTGGTATCAATTTCTTTGAAAGCCTCTCTATTTTTCAGACGGGGTACGGCCTGCTGTTTTCCGATATCCCGGAGATCCAACAGACGCTTATGCTCCAGAGCACGGTGAATGGACAAGGCCAGGTCTTCCTTTGATACCGGTTTTATCAGATAGTCATAAGCGCCTTTTTGCAGGCATGTCACCGCCGTTCTGGCTTCGTCCACTGCCGTAATGATAATACACTCGGTGACGGGGCTGAAATGTTTTATGATATTAAGTAGTTCCAGACCCGTCATGTTCGGCATGGTCATGTCCAGCAAAGCCAAGTCAACCTGCTTTCCGTCTTCTATGAGCGCCGCTGCCTTGAATGGGTCTTCCTCCATATATATCTGTCTGAAGTGAAGATCTCTTAAGCGACGCTTCATAATTTCAAGAAAATCACGATCGTCATCTACCACAAGAATCTGGGGCGCCATACGTTTTCTCCAACACATGAAGTCGTAAAATACTGTTGTGATGCCAATGTGGCCTATGCCAGATTGGCACATATCATTCAATCTCCTATCAACACAACAAAAATTTGGATCCATGTTCCAAAATGGCATAGCTTATCCGATTTCTCAAATGTGATCCGGATCTGCCCTTTGATAAGCTTGTACTATAGTTGTTTGATATTATGACGTATTTCATCTTTTAACAAGTAAAAGCATTCTTGGCACAGTCATTGCTAAACAATTGCTTGACACATCTGATTCGCAACAGCGAGCGCATTCCCCGTGGTGTGCCGCGGGGATCTTCAATTATGTTTTCTCTCGCGTGGTTCACATCCCGATGTTGAAGGGAACTGCGGGTTTAATAGCACCGGACGCCGGTTTTATTCGGAGGTAACCCATGAGCCTAAAACAGAAATTAGAAACAGGGCATTTTGCTGTTCTTGTAGAAATGGAACCCCCTAAAGGGGTGGATGTTTCCGCTATGGTTGCAAATGCACAGAAAGTTAAGGGAATCGTCGATGCTTTTGTTGTACCGGAGATGCGTAACGCTGTGATGCGGATGAGTTCCCTGGGCAGCGGCATGATTCTCCAGTCAAAAGGCATGGATGTGGTCATGCAGGTCAATTGCAGGGATCGCAACCGTCTTGCCATACAAGCGGATCTTCTGGCGGCAAACGGTTGCGGTATTCACAATGTGATGGTTGTTAGGGGGGAAGATCCAAGCTTCGGTGATCATCACCAGGCAAGAGCGGTACATGATATTGATTTACCGGAGTTGTTGAGAGCCATACAGGGTCTTCAAAATGGACGTGACATGGCGGGTATCGAACTCAATGGTGCACCTGTTTTTTTGGTGGGGTCAACTGTCGATGCTGGTGCCAGAGACAAATCTCCGGAACTGATACGGGAGGAAATGGATCAGAAAAAAGAAGCCGGCGCTGAGTTCTTCATTACACCGCCACTATTCGATCTTTCAACCATCGAACCTTTTCTCAAACGTGTGGACCGTACAGAAACAAGAATCATTCCAACGGTTTTACTGCTTAAATCACTTGGAATGGCGCGCTATATTTCCCGTAACGTCAGCCATACGTTTATTCCCGATGCACTGATTCAGCGTCTCCAGAAGGCACCGGATAAGGTTAGGGAATGCATCAAGATTGCATCGGAAATGGTCGAAACATTAAAAAAGGAAGGTTTTTGTGGTGTTCAACTTTCCACAATAGGTTGGGAAGATAAGCTTCCGGCGATACTTAAAGGGGTTTGAGGAATCGAAAATGACGAAACAATCAGGTGAGCAAAAAAAAGATTTAGTCGGTTCGGTCATGGTGGTTGGCGGTGGTATCGCAGGTATGCAGTCCGCCCTGGATCTCGCCAATTCAGGCTATTATGTGTACATGCTCGAATCATCTTCAGCAATTGGTGGAATGATGTCACAGCTGGACAAGACATTTCCCACCAATGACTGTGCCATGTGAATTATTTCACCCAAACTGGTCGAGGTCGGCCGGCATCTCAACATTGAACTTCTTACCAACACCGAACTTATGTCCCTGACAGGGGACCCTGGAAACTTAACTGCCAAGATCAAACAAGAACCACGATATATTGATATCGATAAATGTACAAGCTGCGGAGAGTGTACAAAAGTCTGCCCGGTGCCCCTGGCTGACGATTACAACGAAAGCCTTTCAGAAAAAAAGGCAGCCTTCAAACAATATGCTCAGGCCATTCCCGGTGCCTTTGCCATCGAGAAAAGGGGCACGGCACCCTGCAAGGTATCCTGTCCCGCGCATGTCAGTGTCCAGGGATTTATCGCCCTGATTCAAGCGGGAAAATACCTAGAGGCGCTGAAGT
>JAHEIB010000172.1:1209-6995 GCA_024639645.1 Deltaproteobacteria bacterium | reverse complement strand
CCTGTAGTTGAATTCTTCTCAACCTCACCCTTCAAGACCTCAGGAAGAAACGGCAGACAGCTGAAAAGTTTCTTTTCCAGCTCTATTGACTTGCCCCACAATCCCATAATTCTCTTACGGCTTTCCTTACCTTCCCCATATCTCTCCAGGATATAGGCCAGGCGATCCGCCAGAAGAACAATCTGGTCATGTAGTACCCGTTTGTCTGCGTAATTGACGATCTCCGCTTCCACAGGGTTGCCGGAAGAAACATAGGTATCCAGCTTGACATGCTGTGCAATGACCTCCCCTACTTCGCTAAAACCTCTTTTTTGCAGAAACTCACCACCCGTCTCGGCATGATTTTCATGTGTCCTGAAGCTTCTCGTTTTGGTAATGTCATGCAGCAGTGCAGAAGCCCGTATCAGCTCGAGATTCAGCTTGATTCCCTGAAAACTCAGTTTTTCTGATAGACAAACGGCTACACGGCACACCTGCTCGGAGTGAGCTACAATATGATCCATCATGCCCATCTCTCGGATGAGCGCATAACATTCTCTTTGGGTCGGTATGTTCATATCATCGATGGCCCTTTTTTGATGCCCATATTCAGCTATGGACAATATACTACAGGCTATTTGCACTCAATGCCTACCGGTCTAACCCCAACCTGAATAAACCGGAGTCAACTACCACCCGTGAAACGGGTGCTTGGATTTCCCCCAAAATGGGGAAAAGACAAAGGAGACAGTACGTCTCCGCAAGTTCAGGTTCGGAACCGCGTGGCAAGCACGCGGTTTGTAGAACAATAAAAAGACCTTTTATCACGAAAACACGAAATTTGAAAACCACGAAAAAGACCATCTAGTTTTTCGTGATTGATTAATCCTCTTTGTCACAAAATACACAAATTCTCAATTCAGGGCTTTGGTTATGGCCCAAATTCATACCGCAGTGCCCCGTGAACCGTAAAATCCGGGGCCGTGCGTGTCAAATCTTCGCTGAAGGCAAATTCAAATATCATATCACGGGACACCCGTAGAGCAAACCCCAGGGCAAGCTCAAGACTGTCCTGATCCATCTGTTCAATTCCAGTATGGTGGAAGGGGGACGTAACAAAATTGAGCTGCCCCATCAAGGATAAGGTTTCTCTGGCCTTGTATTCAATGCCGGCCAAAAGGGTTATCATATCGTTTACATGGATATCGGCACCGTGCGTTTCCGGGTCTGAAAGGAATACGAGCCCCGGGTTCAAATACAGAATAAAAGGGGAAATCCGGTACTGATTCAGCAAAACAAGGGACTGGTCATATCGACCACTTCCAAAACCATGATCCTCGTCTCCTGTGGGTATCTTGAGAGATGCCAACAGGCTGCTGGAAAGTCCCTGGCGACGCCCGGAGTTGGTCAACTGCATCTTGACGGACACCACACTTTCCCCCAGGTGAAGGCCACCTGACCGGGCATCAAACCAGTCTTCACCATCAACGGAAATATGGTAGCCGAATTTATTCATCGGGCCATTTTCCCGGCCATAGTTGGGAAATCCAAAAAAATCGTGATAGGTATCCAGAGGGTCATCTAGAAATCCGTCATTCTGGCTGATCCATGGAGTGGACAGGGATACATTCAAACGACTTGTGATGCCATAGGTGAGAGACAGGTCAATCACCGTCATTTCCATATCCAGTAATGCAGACCATTCTTGGCTTGTTTCGTCGATATATATACTCGTGTAATCAACGGACATAGATGTCATGAACCGCCCTTTTTCAATCAAGCTGGGTGAATCGGGCTCAGGTGTCAGGAACATGATATACAGTGGATAACGTTGCTGCGCACGCAGGGGTCCCATTTCTGTGCAATGGACCGTGTTGAGCCATTGGATAGACATCCACACCCAGAAAAGGATACAGGCAAGCGGTGAGACTTTTTTTGACATCATTTCCCAAAGAGGTTATAGACCAAATAAATTTTTTAATAACTTATATAACACTAATTTTAAAAAACTGATACCCGGGTTTAAATAGAACACATCTCAAAACAGGGAGAACACATGGACAAGAAAAAAAAAGCCATCCTGGGCTGGGCCCTTTACGATTGGGGAAACTCGGCATTTGCAACAACGGTCATGGCCGGTTTTTTCCCTATCTTCTTCAAGCAGTACTGGAGCCACGGTGTCGATGTCAATATGAGCACTGCCCAGCTGGGTCTGGGGAATTCACTGGCCAGCCTGCTGGTAGCCCTCATGGCGCCTATTCTGGGCGCCATTGCCGATAAGGGTGGCGCAAGAAAAAAACTCTTGATTGTTTTTGCCTACCTGGGTGTGCTCATGACGGCGGCCCTCTTTACCATACAAAAAGGGCAATGGGCCCTGGCCATCTTCGTATATGCCATGGGTCTGATCGGTTTTGCCGGAGCCAATATCTTTTATGATTCTTTGCTGCCTGGTATCTCCAATAAAAAAAACATCGATTGGGTCTCGGCCTTCGGGTTCTCCATGGGATATCTCGGTGGGGGTATTCTGTTTCTGGTGAATGTTCTCATGACGCTCATGCCTGACAAATTCGGTCTTCCGGATGCCGGCATGGCCGTCAGGGTTTCTTTTGTTTCGGTGGCCGCATGGTGGGGGTTTTTCACAATTTTTACCATCCTGTGGGTGCCTGAAGACCGTGACTCGGTTCAATCAAAAAAGGCCCTGGATATCATTGCCGAGGGTTTTCGCCAGTTCTTCGGCACCCTGAGAAAAATCCGTCATTTAAAAACAGTTCTGATCTTTCTCTTGGCTTACTGGTTTTATATCGATGGCGTGGACACAATTATCAAAATGGCTGTTGACTATGGAATGTCCATCGGGTTTCAGTCCAATGATCTGATCAAAGCACTTTTGATTACCCAGTTCGTGGGATTTCCTGCTGCACTTGTGTTTGGCAAACTCGGCCAGAAGTGGGGTGTCCGGAAATCCATCTATCTGGCCATCGGCATTTACATCTGCGTCACCATCTGGGGAACCATGATGAGTGAAAAACACGAGTTTTACATCCTGGCCATTGTCATCGGTCTTGTTCAAGGCGGAATCCAGGCCCTCAGTCGTTCCTACTATTCCAGGCTCATCCCCAAAAACAAGGCCGCAGAGTTCTACGGGTTCTACAACATGCTCGGTAAATTCGCCGCCATCCTCGGGCCCATGCTCATGGGTGTCGTGGGCCTCCTTGCCCGGCGTCTTCTGATGCCTTCCAGCCCCACACCGGAACAGATTGTCGCTGTGGGACAAATGGCTTCGCGCTGGGGCATCGGTTCCATTCTACTGCTTTTCATTACCGGAGCCGCCCTCTTCTATTTTGTGGATGAAGAAAAAGGCAGGGCTGAAATCGCCGTCCTGGCTGAGGAATAACGCATGCTCAACGCCTTCCTGTACATAGGTGCCACGCTGATATGGGGATCTACCTGGCTGGCAATCAAACTACAGTTGACCCAGGTGCCGCCGATTCTTTCGGTGGGATATCGTTTTTGTCTGGCGGCCCTGATTCTTTTCATCTTCTGTCTGATCCGGCGCAAAAAGCTGGTATTCTCCCGCAAAGACCACTTCTTCATGGCTCTCCAGGGTGTGACGGTGTTTGGTCTGGGCTACTGTATGAGCTATCTGTCCACCGTATACCTTACCAGCGGTTTGGTGGCGGTTGTGTTCTCAAGCATCATGATATGGAACATTTTGAATCTCAAGCTTTTTATGTCCCAGCCAATCGACTTGCAGGCTTTTTTTGGCGGTATGCTCGGCCTGACCGGGATATGCGTGTTGTTCTGGCAGGACCTGGTCGTCTTCAGTGCCACCCGCGGCATGATCGGTCTAACCCTGGCCCTTATGGGGGCATATCTGGCATCCATCGGGAATGTCGTGGGTTCCAGAAATGCGAAGGCCGGCATACCCGTGACTCAGGCCAACACCTATGGTATGGCCTATGGAGGCTTGCTGACCCTTTGCATCCACTTTGGATTTGGCGGTGAACTGATCATGGATTGGTCACCCGACTATTTAGGACCCATGCTCTACCTGACCATCTTCGGCTCCATTCTTGCCTTTGGTTGCTATATGCTGCTCATTGGCCGTATTGGTGCCGACTACGCAGCCTATGTCATGCTGCTGGTTCCGGTGCTTGCCCTGCTCCTGTCGACCGTTTTCGAGGGGTACCACTGGCGTATGAACAATATTTCCGGGATCCTTCTGGTATTGATGGGCAACCTGGTTATCCTGAGCAGGCCTCGCACGGTATTGCGGTTGTTCCGACGTTTGTTTCCGTTGACGGCCTGATCCGGGCAAAGACAAATTTTACAACAAAGCAGAAGAGCTTCTCAGCATGCTACAAGCAATCGTATGATTACACTTACAGACATTCATAAATCCTATAAAACCGGTGCCAGTCAGCTCCACGTGCTCAAGGGCATCAATCTTACCATTGCCAAAGGGGAAATGGTTGCAGTCATGGGATCATCAGGCTCGGGAAAATCGACCCTGCTTAATATCATAGGGTTGTTGGATTCCTATGATGCCGGGCGCTATCAATTCAATGGCAAGCTCCTGAAAAACATGAATGAAACCCGTGCCGCCCGTTTCCGCAACCATAATATCGGTTTTGTGTTCCAGTCTTTTCATCTGATACCATTCAAAACAGCCCTCGAAAATGTGGCATTGCCTCTATATTACCGGAACGTGAACCGAAAAAAACGGCATCAAATTGCACTGGATTTTTTGGGTAAATTCGGCATTGCAGACTGGGCAAATCACCTGCCGGCCGAACTGTCTGGCGGCCAAAAGCAGCGTACAGCCATCGCCCGCGCCATGATCGCCAATCCCTCCATCCTGTTGGCAGATGAACCCACGGGTGCATTGGACAGCCGTACATCCCAGGATGTAATGGAGGTTTTTAAACAGGTCAACGCTCAGGGTACAACCATCGTAGTCATCACGCATGAAAAAGATATCGCTGCAATGACGCATCGCATCGTACATATTAAGGATGGAACGATGGACAACGTCGTCTGATTCAACCCTATTAAGATATTAATATTATGTGTAAGCAACGTGTTATAAATTCTAAATCCGAATATCGAAATACGAAACCTGGATATACCGGAAAAGAAAAAGATTTTTTATCACGAAATCACGAAAGGTCGAAACCACGAAAAAGATCATGAAACATTTCGTGTTTTTCAGATTTCGTGTTTTCGTGATAGCTTTTATTTTTTTTGCCATAAACTCGAATGCTCAAAACAAAAAGATAACATTTAAGAACCTCGCAGCAAGCTGCGGGGAATGCGCTCGCTATTGCGGTTCGATTCAATGGCTTAAGTTGGGGCCATTTTGGATATTTGAATTTTGAATTTGTTTAGAATTTCGAATTTTGTGCTTCGGATTTAAATAGCTACCGCCATCGGCATAGCCAAATATATCTGACTTGGCCCAATGGACCAGGTTTTAAACGACGGAACAAACCCAACGAACTCAACGAACCCAAAACAACCAAAATTTCCAGGAGTCAGGTAACATGCTCTCCCCAGGCTCATTTCAAGACAAACTACAAGAAATTTTCCATAATCTCGGGAAAAACAAGTTACGGACGATTCTGACCGGATTTGCCGTTTCATGGGGAATTTTCATGCTCATTATTCTTCTGGGATCGGGGTACGGCCTGGAAAACGGTGTCCGCATGGCATTCTCAGAAGATGCCATCAACAGCGTGTGGATCAGAAGCGGACAGACATCCATGCCATACCAGGGATTAAATCAAGGTCGGCGCATACGATTCAAG
>JAHEIB010000172.1:0-1199 GCA_024639645.1 Deltaproteobacteria bacterium | reverse complement strand
TGATTACGAAGATCTGAAGCAGTCTATTAAAGGGCGGGAATACATAGCCGCACGATATTATCTGGGTCACAACACAACAGTTCGTTACAGATCCCTGGCAGGGAAATTTCCGGTAGTGGGGATACACCCCGAGTATGCAGCTTTGGAAATGCTCAAAGCCGGCAACGGCCGCCTGCTGAATGCATCCGATCAGACAGGTCGACGCAAGGTTGCCATCCTGGGTCCCAAAACCAAAAAGGAGCTCTTTTCATCCGGTTCCGCCGTGGGGCAATATGTGCAGATTAAAAGCATTCCATTTCAAGTCGTGGGTGTTTTCACGGATGAAGGCGATGAATGGGGACTGGATCGTGTCTATATCCCCATCAGCACCATGCAGCACCTGTTCAACCGGAAAGACCGTATTCACAATCTTGCTATGACCATAGACACCAACGCAGTCCAGTCACCCCAGGTGGTTGAACACGACATCAGACAACGACTGGCCCAGCGCCACCGTTTCAATGTGAAGGACCGCCGTGCCGTATTCATGCACAACACACTTGTATCGTTTCAAAAATATATGCGCCTTTTTGCCAATATACGACTATTTATATGGATTATCGGCATCGGATCCATCGTGGCCGGAATTGTGGGTGTCAGCAATATCATGCTGATCACCGTAAAGGAACGTACCCGTGAAATCGGTATCCGCAAAGCTATCGGTGCATCACCCGGGTCCATCATCGACCTGATTTTGACAGAAGCGGTTATCATCACATTTTTCTTTGGTTATATAGGCCTTGTGGCCGGAATCGCAGCCTTGGAGATCATGGCCCACACGATTCAGGGTGTAGACTATTTTAAAAATCCTGAAGTGAACCTGAAAGTCGCCTTTGGTGCTGTATTTTTGCTGGTTCTGTCCGGTACACTGGCAGGTCTTTTTCCGGCCCGGCGGGCTGCCAGCATACGACCCGTGGAGGCGCTGCATGATGAATAATGAAGGATGTTTTAATTCTTTTTTCATGCAAGAGACGGAAAAAATTGAACGCCCAACATTGAATTTTAATGGGTATAAATGATAAGATTTGAACTAGATATCTGGCAGGAAATACTGCATACGGTTCGACAAAACCGTCTCCGTTCACTGCTGACGGCATTTGGTGTTTTCTGGGGACTCTTTATGCTTGTCATCATGATCGGCGCCGGTCGCGGTCTTCAAA
>JAHEIB010000171.1 GCA_024639645.1 Deltaproteobacteria bacterium | reverse complement strand
TCATGCGGATTATGCTGGTGGGACAGGCGGTCTCTCAATCGACAGCGATTTATGCCATGGTGGTGTCGCTTGTGTTGATATTTGTAGTTTAGCTTTAATGGCTTTGTAAAAGCTCCAATTTCTGCGTTGCGCTTATTTCCGCTGTTGCTTCAACGTACAGGCAGTACGCCTCAGCAACACGAAAATCGCGGCGCCTTGAACTTGGAACTTTTACAAAGCCATATAGTGAAACTTTTTTTTACAAAGTATTTTGAACACCATCATTTGAAGGGTGATTGATATAATTAAATAGCGGCTGAGCCGCGCAGGATAAACACGCAGGGCGTGTTTACAAGGAGGTAGGAAAATGGCGATCGAAGGTGTTGATATTGTAAAAGCTGCGGCTTTTTTAGGCGCAGGCCTCTCCATGGGACTCGGTGCCATCGGTCCGGGTGTGGGTGAGGGCATGGTGGCCGCCAAGGCGTGTGAAGCCATCGGTAAAAATCCGCGTGAGGCTGGGTTGTTGACCCGAACCATGTTGGTGGGACAAGCCGTATCTGAGTCCACCGGTATCTATTCCCTGGTCATAGCGCTGCTGCTGTTGTTTGTGGTTTAGTCATTCTATGCAGATTATAAGTAACATAGCGCTCATCAGTATCAATGAGACCCTGGTGGTCCAGCTGATCTCTTTTTTAATTTTTCTTTTTATTATTAACCGGATCATGATTCGCCCGTTACGGGCTACCATGGCGGAAAGGGATCGTTATATTCAAATGGTCCGGGAGGATATTCTCGATTCAAAGAGGAAATTCGAGGAGATCGTGGATGAATCACAGCAGGAGGAAAAAGAGGTACGGCAGGCAGCTCTCCAGATAGTCGCTGATATGGAAGGTTTAGGGAATCACGAAGCCCAGGACATCATGGGTGTAGCAAGGGAAGAAATTGCTGCCATGAAAAAACAAACACAGGCTGAAATTGAACGCCTGCTTGCCGAGGCCATGACCTCTGTACAAAAAGAAGCTGAAGTCCTATCGGTTTCCATCATGGAAAAGATCTTGGACAGGAAGGTGTCACCATGACACCGGCTGCTTATAAAAACCGGAAAAACATTGTCCGGTGGCTTTTATTTATGGTCATGCTGGCGACAACTACGGAGGCCTTTGGCGCGGAGGCTTCGGCTAACTGGCGTCCGACCTATGACATCGTGATGCGTTGGGTCAACTTTGGGATACTGATCGTGCTTTTTTTCAGATATGCCCGTAGACCTTTGGCAGCTTTTTTAAACGGAAGATCCAGACAGATCCAAGAGAACATCAAAGAGGTCGAGAAGGAAAAAGAGGCGATCAAGAAACGTGTCAATGAACTTCAAATGGAACGGAAAGAAGGCCGCAAACACCTCCAGCAGATTAGGGACAGAGTCATTTCCCAGGGCAAACGGAAAAAACAGAAAATCATCGATGACGCCAAAAAGGAGAGTCATCTGTTATTGGAAAGTGCCAAACAGAAAATCGGGCACGAGATAACATCTGCTCGTGAAAAGCTGCAGGCTGAAATGGTTGACAGGTCCATTGAACTGGCCATGCAAAAACTCCCCCAACTGATGAACGATCAGGATACCCAAAATAGCCTGAAGGTGTATCTTGATGGGATTCATTCCCTGTCCCAATCCTGATCCCCACATCCGACCCATTATGGATAAACTAAATATCCAGGCTGCTGTTCGAGCAGCTGAAACTTAATGTCCCATCCAAATAGTTTTTTTCTTTCATTTAGCGTTTCTTTGAACTATCTAATTTATATCAAAAGTACCGTAATTACAATGAGTTCAAAATGTTATTGGCTTTTTTGAGATAGCCTTTTGCTTTACACTCGCGAAATAGCTGTATGGCTTCTGAAATATACGTCTTTGCCATTTCAGGCTTTTTCCGCAGTTTGTATAAAATACCCAGTTCCAGGCACACAACACCCAAGGTTCCCTTGGCACCAATCTTTCTTGCAACCTCAATAGCCTTACCATAATATTCCACTGCTTTTTTGTTGGAAAGAGGAATGTTTTTCATAAGAAAGCCAATGTTTTTGGCGAGAAGAGACAGGCTCTTGTCGCCCTGCCCTGAGGCAACGCTTGCATAAACTTTTCCTAAAGTATAGTTGGCGGTTGCATACCGGTACATGCTTCCACTTTCCAAAAAGGCGCTTGCGGCTTGCTCGATGATTTTCCGCCCTTTGTTTAGATTCCCCTGTGAAATATTTATTACTCCATGGAAAAGCTTTGCTGCGGTTCCTAGAAATTCAAAGCCATAATCGACGCTTTCCCGCATGATCTCCTCAAAGCTTCCCTCTGCCTCGCTTGTCTGCTCGTTTGCGATATAGGTCATACCTAAGAGCAATCGTGCAGCACTACTAAAAAGCGTATCAGCTGAAACATGAATTGCATTTAAGAATCTCTGAATTGCCTTATCGTGTTCTCCAGAGACAAAGTGGCTAAACCCAATGCACGTATGACCCATGGCCATGCATCGTAAGTCAGAACGGCCTTGTCCGAATCTCAATAGGTGTTCTCCAATTTTACGGGTCTCAGTGCAATCCCCTCGAAAGTAATATGTCATACCCAATCCAGATAAAGTAAAACGCACAAATTCGCCATCAGACTGCATTGGCTCAATCAGTTCCTTTGCTCTTTTTCCGTATTTAAGCGCCTCATCCAAATGACCCATGTCTGCGCAGGTCCAGGATAGCCAAGCACATGCATAACCAATGGCATTTTGATTCGCAATTTTCTCACCAATCTGAAGGGATTTGATTAAATATGCGTATCCTTCTTGAAGCTTCTCTCTCGAACGAAGTGACCAACCTAACCAGGCATAAAACATCCCCAATTTTCCCAAATCACCTGTTTCTTGGGCCAAGGTCTCATTGAATTTCAACAACTCTTCCAGTCCTTTGTAGTCAGCCCGGCAGTTGAATACATATCCCCATTTTATCAGAAGATCGATTATCCGTAAATTTTCTTCCTTGGTACGATTCTCTATTTCATACAATAAATAGTATGCTTCTTTGAAGTAGGTATGCGCCTCTTCCAGGGAATATCGTCTGTGGCTTTTCTCACCAGACCTGACAAGATATGCAACCGCCTTTAGGACAGAAGACCCTTGAGAATAGTGATAGGCCAGAGATTCATAGCATTCTGGTAATCTATCGGAAAAAAGTTTTTCCATCACCGTTGCAATTCGCTCATGAATCTCCTTGCGTTGGCTGATTAGAAGACCATTGTACACGACCTCTTGAGTAACGACGTGTTTGAACATATATTCCAAATCCGGGGGAAGTGATTTGGTTCGGATAAAATCCATTTGCTCTAAAGACATTAGATATTTGTCAATCCCATGTTGCAGCGAGCTGATTCTTTGGAGAATTTCATAGAGAAAAGATCTGCCTATAACGGAGGCTTCCTGCAACACGCGTTTTGTTTCCATTTCAAGGTTGTCAAGCCTACCAGCTATGATACCGTGTATGGTGGTTGATATCGTAGAATCACTTATTGGACCGGTGAGCTTCCAACTTTTCTCATCACGTATTAGAATTTCCGATTCAACAAGGGAGTTGACCATTTCTTCCACATAGAATGGGTTCCCTTCTGCCTTCTCGTGAACCAAATCTCTTACCTTTTGTGGGATGTTCTCGGTCATTAGCATGGAATCCAGCATGTCCTGAGCTTCAGATGATGACAAGGGCTGGAGCCGAATTTCTCTATAAATTCTTTCCATTCCCTTTATCTGATGGGATGTGAATAGGCTAAACGGTGGACGATACACGCATAGTACGACTGCTGGTTCCCGAATTTCTAAAAGGGTTTGCCGTAGCAATACCTCAAAACTCGGGTCTATCCATTGAAGATCTTCTAAAAGGAAAACAGTAGGAGACTTAAGAGCCATTGCAGAGAGAACCTTCTTCAAGGCCTCCCGAAGCTTGGCTTTCCAGAACTCAGGGCTCACATCTGTTGTTTCAAGATAATCTATGGCATAGAGACTGCCAATATAGGGTATGATGCTATCCTCTTTCCCAACCAGGGAAGTGATTCCGGACGCTATCTTCTTTCTTACTGTTTCTTTGGAATCTTCTTCTTCAATACTCAAAAGGCGGTTAAAAAGATCCATCAAAGGGAAATAAGGAATATTTTGAGTGTAAGGAAAGGCATGGCACTCAAACCACTGAACCTCCTGAACATCAACTTTTTGCTTGAAGTCTTCGACCAGTCGACTTTTACCTGTACCAGCGTCTCCTATAATAGAAAATATGCGCCCCTTCCCATTCTTAAGGTTAGCCAAGGCATCAACCAACTCTCTCATTTCCGGCTTTCTGCCAATCAACTGGGATCTAAGTACAGAAAAATGTTGAAGAGATACAGGTCGCTCCACAGGCGAGATAACTTGGTAAATTAGAAGCGGTTCTTCCTTGCCTTTAACATGTATGGGCCCTTTGTTTTCAAAGGCAAAAGAGCTGAAAGTTTGACGAAAAACCTCTTGGCTAACAAGAATTTCACCAGATTTGGCGGCACTGCATATTCTTGAAGCCACATTGAGGGTATTACCGGATATGCCATGGACACCTCTTGAAAGATTCACTTCTCCAGTGACCACCAGACCGGTATTAATTCCTGTGTGCATTGAAATGGGGTGCCCAATGCTGTTTTCAATCTCTGGGCTAATCGTATCGACAATTTCATGAATTTCTCGGGCAGCTTTTACCGCTCTTACAGGATCATCTTCATGGGCCGAGGGTACACCGAATATAACCAAAATGGCATCGCCAACATATTTTTCGATAAATCCATTATATTTTTTTACAATTTTTGAAATCTCATTAAATATTCTTTTCGTTGTTTTCTTTAATTCTTCAGGGTCAAGCTTTTCAGACATTGCTGTATAACTAGAAAGGTCAGAAAAAAGTACTGTGACATGCTTTCGCTCACTTTCTATTGAATCGAGATTACGGGAAGGTTTTATCTTGGAGGACTGAAGGGATGGACTCTCAGCTTCTGATTTATCTTTTGAACTTTTTATGGTGGAAATTCTAACGCCACATTCACCACAGAAATTTCTCCCAAAAGGTATTTTTGCCTTGCAGCCTGGACACTCCATATTAAACTGAAACCCGCACGCTTCACAAAATTTAACGCCCTTGCGATTATCAAATGTGCACTTCGGACATTCCATTTTATGTCCTCCATTTTAAACGATGAAAAAAAGAAGAGATAAGATTCAGTCAGCGGGAATGAATTGAATAAATATATAAACTGAAAAATTTTGTCAAATTTTTGAAAAGACAAAATACTGTTTCGAGATGTATTATCGTAACGATACCGATATACTTTTATCGCAGAATAAATCCGTCTTTGATAGGATCACAAGGATCAATGAGGAATTCATGCTTGCCGTTGAGATAGGATGTTCCTTCAACTTCCGGTATCACGTCTTGATATGGCCCATAACTTACCTGCTTTAATACCCTGCCGGAGAAGGTTGTTCCGATTTTGTGGTGTCTTCCGGCATGGTTCTCAGCCCAACATCTTCGGCCGTCACAAAGGCGTAAAAAGCACCGCCATAAGCGATGTCATATGAGACGTTTCCCAGATCGGGTACTTCGATGGTGGTGATCCTGGTCCAGTGTTTGGGCGGTTGCCAGTCTTTCATGGGATCTTCTCCCTGATAACATCGCCGCACGAGGCTATCAGCCCAGGGTTCCAGCGAAGAAGCAGGCGACCCTATGTTCTTGCTCAATTTCTTTCAAGGGGGGTTCCTGAACACTGCAGACATCTTTAGCATAAAGGCAGCGTGTGTGAAACCGGCACCCTTTTGGCGGATCGATGGGACTGGGGACATCTCCTTTGAGAATAATCCGTTTTTGCTTCATGGTTGGGTCCGGAGACGGGGAGGCGGACAGCAAGGCCTGGGTATAGGGGTGCAGGGGGCGTCGATAGAGTTTTTCACTATGGGCCAGCTCCACGATTTTACCCAGGTACATGACGGCCACCCGATCGCTGATGTGTTCTACAACGCTCAGATCGTGGGATATGAACAGGTAGGTCAGGTTGAACTCTTCCTGCAGGTCCTGGAAAAGATTGATGACCTGGGCCTGGATCGAAACGTCCAGCGCTGAAACGGCTTCATCACAGATGATAAGCTGGGGATTGAGTGCCAGTGCCCGCGCAACACCGATTCGCTGGCGTTGCCCACCTGAAAACTGGTGCGGATAACGTCGCATGTGTTCCCGTTTCAGCCCCACGACTTCCAAGAGGTCCAAAACCCTGGCATCTCTTTCTTGGCGATTTCCAACGCCATGAACCAGGAGGGGCTCTCCAATGATATGGGCGACTGTTTTCCTGGGGTTCAGCGAAGAGAATGGGTCCTGAAAGACAATCTGCATTTCTTTTCGCAGACTCCGTACCTGCGTGGGAGTGTATTCGAGAATGTTTTCGTCGTTGAAATAGACAGCGCCGGCCGTGGGTTCTTCCAGTCTCACAATGGCACGACCCAGGGTTGACTTTCCACATCCGGATTCACCTACGAGACCCAGGGTTTCGCCTTTGTTGATTGAGATGTCCACACCGTCGACTGCTTTGACGGCTGCGATTTCTTTTAAAAACACACCGCCAAGAATCGGATAATATTTTACCAATCCTTCGGCTCTTAAAAGCGGTTTTGTTCCAATCGCGGTATCATGCATATTTCAGACACCTCACTGCATGATTTTTCCCCACATCATATTGCCGGGGGGGTATCTTTCGACAGTCGGAAAACACATCCGGACAGCGGTCACTGAAGAGGCAACCTTCCGGCAGGTCAAAAAGAGACGGAACCACACCTGCAATGGTGGAAAGCCGTTTTGATTTTTTCTTTTTTCCCAGAACGGGAATCGATTCCATGAGGCCAATGGTATACGGGTGCTTTGGGGTCAGGAAAAGGGTTTCGGCACTGGCATACTCTACAATACGACCGGCATACATTACCGCAACGTGTTGTGCCATCTCGGCAATGACCCCCAGG
>JAHEIB010000170.1 GCA_024639645.1 Deltaproteobacteria bacterium | reverse complement strand
TCCCTCATAGCTGCCCGGTGAGGCAGGCTGCCCTGTAAAAGTCTCACTGCCGGACACATCATGACGACCATTGTCCGGTGTGGGTGATTTCAGTTGGACATTGATGGTCTTTGGCGGCCGTATCCTTGACATCCGGATATGCATCATGCGCCTTTCTCGTATCCTTTCTTCCACGTCCGCCCACCCGAGATGACCCTGCTGTAATTTCAGGACCTCTTTCAGGCGAAGATAAAAAATATCTCCGTGGCAACGCAGGTTTCCCTCCCGCATAAATCTCTTTTCCATCTGAAGAATTTTTTTTCGAACGCTGTAAAACCCCAAGGTGTGAAAAAAACGACTGTTTTCCCTTAAGCGCGAATAATACCTGGTCATATTCACCAGACGGTGGATCAGATACGCTCTAAAATGCAAAACCTTCTCACCCGCATGGCCGGCCAAAGTGGTTTTAATTTCTGTTTCAAGATCAGAACGGGTCTGAGTGACGCTTTTTTCATGCTCAGCAGGGTCTGTATCCATCAGCATGTAGTTGCGGATCATTCCCAGAACCGGTATCGGATTCTCTTCCCAACGAAGTGATTGCAGTTCCAATTCTTTAAGTCCGCGATGACCGTTTATCCATAGAAAATGCTGCAGCATATCCTTGAATTTCTCAGACTCAGGCAATGCCTTGAGCACAACCATGATGTTTTCAAGCTTCTCCTTTTCGAACAATTCCTTTATCCGGGGTTCGTCTTTCACGACCCTGGCCAGGTGCCATATTCCCCGGCCCATTTCCGCCGAAAGAACTCCCGCATTACCGGAACAAAGCAGAGAAGCCGCACCTTTCCTAAGATCGGGTAGCCATCTAGCCAGCAGACTTTCAAGAAGACCGAGGGACAGAAAATAACGCAGTGAAGAAAAGTTGACGAACATGACCTGGTTCCCGGCGGGATCGAACATTCTTGACCACCATAGCAGGCGATGTTGAGTGCGGATCAAACTGCAGGACGGATCCCTATCTATTTGCCGAACAAGCTGTCTGAAACTATCCATAAAATCAGCCGGGAGATCCCGCGTTCGCGCAAAAAACACACCAAACAGTAGATAGCTCAAAAAGGCCTGCAGAATCAGCTGGGGCAATTTCAAAAAAGACAGCTTCATCTTTGGCGTTTCCTTACCGAAATCGTAAAGCAGTGAAACCAGCATCTCGTCCGAAATTTTAAAAGGAAAAATAGCACGAAAAGTCTTTAGGCTGACATATAGCCGCCCCTTGATCATTCTCATCATGGGTGGTGAAAACAGGAACTGATAACAGTCGGCTGTCAGAGGTGTAATCGGGTCGGTAAAATTCTCGAGCAGGGGTTTGAAGATGACATAAGAGCCTTGGATATCGGCTTCGATCTTTTCATGTCCCATCGCTGTAATCGTTCGCGACTGAAGCAGAAAGAATTCATCGCCAACAATTGCCCATTCAACATCCTGAGGACTGCCAAAATGATCTTCCGACCTTAAGGCCCATCGTGACACGACCTGGATCATATGGGGCGACAAGGTCTCTTTATGTCTCATTTCATAAGCAACAGGCTCAAGACGGGTTTTGGTACCACTAGCCAGGTCGGATGGAACCATAAAGCGTTTATCGGCAATCCGCCGCTCAAGAATCCTGCACGGTGTATTCCCGCGCGATAGCCCCGATCGTTCCACGACATAGTGATCCGGTGATACCCGTCCGTCGACAATTGCGGCGCCCATGCCCCAACTCGATTCCGTAACGAGCTTATTCCGTGAGCCTGTAAGCGGATCGGCTGTAAATGTGACACCCGAAATTTCAGAAGGGATCATTTCCTGAACGATCACTGCCATCCAGACATCGGCATGATCGATACCCTGAGTTGAACGATATGAAACTGCCGCAGGATGAAAGAGGGATGCCCAGCAGTGTTTGATCATGGAAAGGAGGTGCGTTTTGTCGACATAGTAATAGGTGGCGTGTTGCCCGGCGAAACTGGCATCACCGAGATCTTCCGCGGTGGCTGAGCTTCGAACCACACACCGGGTTTCAGGGTACCGGCCTGCTATCAGATCAGCATGCGCGGACAGGATGGCGTCTGAGAGCATCGTACCCATGTCTGCAGCATGAATCTTATTCTGGATTGTCGCGCAAAGCTCTCCCCAGGCGTCAGGTTGTATGTCTGAAAATTGCGCCACTTCCTGCTGCAGATCATTTTCATTGAAAAAAGACCGGCAGGCTTCCGCAGAGAGAACAAACCCGGGTGGCACCGGGAAACCCTTACTAACGAGTGCCCCGAGATTGGCACCCTTTCCTCCGGCCACGGCCACATCCGTCTGCCCAATGTCTTCGAATGACAGGATCCACTGACACATCCAAATTCACCACAATACCCTGATTTGAGGAACGCGATATTAAATCCCGGAAAAAATCTATGGATGCTCTGGAAATAATCTCAATATATCGTTTTCGTCAGCTCTGCAGACCCCTCTTTCCGTTATGAGCCCGGTAACGAGATTTGCCGGGGTTACATCAAATGCCGGGTTTGCCGCAGAACTGTCAGGAGGAGAAATCAGAACCTTCCTTAAGGACCCCGCATCATCTCCCTGAACATACCGGACTTCGTTTGGATCTCTTTCTTCGATGGGAATATCTTTCAAACCATCGAATGCCTGCCAGTCAAAAGTACTGGATGGCAGGGCCACATAAAAAGGTATATCATTGTCCCTGGCAGCCAGGGCTTTAAGATAGGTCCCGATCTTGTTGGCCACATCCCCGGTCCGGGTGGTACGGTCGGTTCCCACAATGACCATGTCCACCATCCCATGCTGCATGAGATGGCCGCCGGCGTTGTCCGTCACGATGGTGTGCTTGATACCGTGCTTTCCCAATTCCCATGCCGTGAGCCGGGCTCCCTGGTTCAAGGGACGCGTTTCATCGACCCAGACATGCACATCGATCCCCTTTTCAAAAGCCGCGTAGATGGGAGCTGTTGCCGTGCCGTATTCTACGCACGCCAGCCAGCCGGCATTGCAATGCGTGAGAATATGAACCGTATCACCATTTTTGGCCTCGCTGACGGCCTTGACCAGTTCCAGGCCTGCTACACCGATCTGTCGGCAGTTCTCTGCCTCCAGTTCTGCAATGCGGGCTGCAGCAGCTTTGGCTGTATTGGTTTTATCTGCCAGGGTCTCATTTTGCGACACTTCCGCCAAAACAGTGTCAACAGCCCAGGCAAGGTTGACCGCTGTGGGCCTGACAGACTTGATCCGGTCGCATTCCTTTAAAAAAAATGCTTCGTCGTTAGAAGACACCCTTGTATTCAAAGCCGCCACATAAACACCATATGCCCCTGTAGCACCGATAAGGGGCGCCCCCCGGACATACATGTCCTGGATGGCGGTGATCACCTTGTCTACTGTTGTAAGCTCTGCAATGACCAAGCGGTGGGGCAGCTGCCGCTGGTCGATGACCTTCACCGTCTGGCTGATCTCATCCAGCCAGATAGGCCGCATTTGTCTGCCGTCTACTTTCATGCCTTCACCACCGTAAAACCCTGAGGCTGCAGCCCAGTTGACGACGGGGTCCCGGCAATCTTGGATAAATACACATCACCCAGTTTGTCGATGTGTTCCTGAACATTATCAAAATAATTAAAATGCGCTTGCTCGTCATCAATAATCTCTTCGAAAAGCTTCATGCTGATACTGTCCCCATTTTCTCTGCAAACCAGGAGAAACTGGTTGTAGGCATCGATGGCGTCATCTTCTTGAGCGGTATCGTGTTTGAAGATGATGTCCACCGCCTGGCCTTTAGCCACGGGACCGGCGCTTTCGCTCGTTGGTTCCCCACCGAGCTCCTTGATGCGTTCAGCAAACATCTCGGAATGTCTCATTTCATCGATGGCGATCAGCTTTAAATTGGCTGCCATTTCACCATAATCCATGTCATCCAAATTGTAATGCTGATTCATATACTGGTGTATTGCCTGGAGTTCCATGGCTCTGGCTTTGTTTAAAACAGTGACAACCTTTGCCCTTCTATCTTCCTTACTGGTCTTGTTCATTAAATACCTCCTTTCTTTAAAATGCCTCTAACTATCTTTCAGGCCCGGTCTCCTATCAAACCACGGCTTTGCCTCTTCCAATTGTCTGGCCAAACGAAAAAGTGTTGCTTCATCCCCCATAGGCGCCATAAACTGCATACCGCAGGGCATACCATCTGATGTCCATTGCAGAGGAACAGACATGGCTGGTTGACCCGTAAAATTGGCCAGTTGCGTAAAAGGCGTCTTGGCCAGATTTTCAATGGCGAGTTTCTCCACGATACCGGTTCGCTTCAGCAGTTTTCCCAGACCGAGTGTACCCACCATCCTCAGAGCTGTCTTTTCAAGTGGTTTTAATTTTAAGGCGCCCACGCGAATGGGAGGATAAGCCATGGTGGGTGTCAGGTAAACATCATATTTTTCGTGAAACCGGGCCATCACCCTGGAGGCCTGACCCCACTGGCGAATTGCCTTGACGAATGAAAACGCCGAAGTCGCCTTCCCCAGCATGCCAAGCGTCCAGGTGAGAGTTTCAACATCGTCCGGACATGCCTTCCGTCCCAGTACCCCCCCAAGCTCATCAATATCGGCTGCCACTTCTCCGAAATACATGGAGAGATAGCTCAGGGCCAGGGTTCGGCCGTCGATTTCCGGCACATCCTCATCCACATCATGCCCAAGCTTTTGAAGCATCAGGGCCGTTTTCAGAGTTGCCTTGACAATATCCGGATGAACAGTGGTTTCCAGAGGCGATTGTGAGTTAAAAGCGATTCGCAGTTTGCCCGGATCCCGTTTTAGCTCATTCAGGTATGGTCTCACGGGCTGCTGTATAATATAGGGTGCACCCAAATCGGGCGCACATGTGGCATCCAACATGGCAGCGCTGTCTCTCACGCTCCGTGTGATAACATGTTCGATGGCTGCCCCCTCCCACAGTTCGCCATAATCCGGACCGGTGGGAGTTCTTCCACGGGTCGGTTTCAGACCGAAAAGTCCGCAGCAGGAAGAAGGAATGCGTATGGACCCGCCGCCGTCGCCGCCGGATGCCAGGGGAACCATGCCGCTGGCAACAGCAGCTGCCGATCCACCGCTTGAGCCCCCTGGTGTGTGACCGGTATTCCATGGGTTGCGGGTGGGTCCGTGCAGCTCCGGCTCTGTGTAGGCGACCAGGCCGAATTCGGGGGTGTTGGTTTTTCCCAGCACATTGACACCCGCTGTCTTAAAGCGTTTGACCAGTTCGCTGTCATAGTCAGGAACATAGTTGCGAAGCCCCTTGCAGCCATTGTTGAGGGACACGCCCGCATAGGCCGCCATCAGGTCTTTTAATAAAAAGGGAACCCCGGAAAAAGGACCTTCGGTCGTCATTTCCTTGGCTGTAGCCCTTGCCTTTTCAAACATGGGTGTAATGACGGCGTTGATTTCAGGATTGATCGCTTCAATTCTCTCGATGGCAGCTTCACACAACTCTAAAGGTGTTACCTCCTTTTTCCGAACCAGTTCTCCCAGACCCAGACCGTCATACTGCTTGTATTCCATGAATTTTCCCATGAGTTCCCCCTTAACAGACCGTTATCTATATTTTGCCATGTTGTATATGCAACGATTGAGTAAATTTATGGGCCGGAGACTGCAAGACGGTCGTAGTATGCCATTTCTTCCAACCTCCCGCGCTTTTTACAGCCGGAAGCATATATTCGACACTTTTTTTGCAGCATGGATAGGGCTGCTTGTTCCTGATCAAGAGAAAGAAAACCGCTTCCCAATAAGTTCTTAATCGATTGTATGCGATATTTGTCCAAGCCGGAATTGGATGAGAGTTGATCGGCATGTCCTCCCCTTTTTATGACGAGTGGTTCATCGATGAGCAATATGGGAATGTTTGCATTGATTCTGAGCCATAAATCATAGTCCTCACAGGCCGGCAGGGTTTCATCAAACAAACCCACGCTTTCCAATAATTCCTTTCGTATCATAACGGCAGAGGGACTTACCAGGCAAAGCGCCAGGGATCTTTCAAAAAAAAGTCCCGAGATCTTTTCATGACGAAGTCCCGGATTTACACGCTTTCCGTGGCGAATCCAGATTTCCTGGGTCTGACATATCTCAGTTTCTGGATGCCTCATAAAAAAATTCACCTGCACGGATAGCTTCTCTGGAAGCCAAGTATCGTCAGAATCGAGAAAGGCAATTAAATCTCCCCTGGATGACGCGATTCCTCTATTACGTGCAGCACTGACACCCTGGTTGACCTGGTTAACAACAGTGATATTTTTATATTGGGAGAGACGTTTGCCCGTATCGTCCGTGGATCCGTCATCCACGACGATCAATTCATATCTCTCGTATGTTTGAGACAATACTGAATCAAGCGCTTCATTCAGGCACCAGCCCCGGTTATAAGTGGGAATGATAACACTCACCAGTGGCTTTTCGGCATCCTGTTTCTGCATTGTCATGACTGTCCGGATTTATTTCGAATAAATAAGTCTTTTATCATTCGTCTCACAGATTGTTATTCTTCAATATCTGGAGCCATTTGACAAGTCACAAATATTAAATATGGATAATGGCTTGCATTCGTCCAACGGTTTTGCTAACAATTAAATTTCAGAAAAGTTCCAATTCGCCATTCCCCAATAGCACCAAAATCGATAAGGAAAAAGACGAACACGTCTTACCCTTCGATTAATTGTGGCCGATACATTTGCACCGTAGCCCATTCTAACCATATAGACGAAGGAGGTCGAAATGAAAAAGATCATTATTCTAGGCATCGCACTTTTATTTGCATTTGTACTGTTTATGGAAGCCCCGCCTGCTCAGGCAGCTGATCAGACCTTTGTCACCATCGGTACCGGTGGTGTAACCGGTGTTTATTATCCCACCGGCGGGGCCATCTGCCGTCTAGTGAATAAATCCCGAAAAGAGCATGGCATTCGCTGCACGGTGGAGAGCACCGGCGGCTCCGTCTATAACCTGAACACCATTG
>JAHEIB010000169.1 GCA_024639645.1 Deltaproteobacteria bacterium | reverse complement strand
CCACCTCATCGTTCTGACCCTCTTTACCGGTCTCATCCTCCTGCAACCGGATTTTGGATCCGTGGTCATTCTCGGCGCCATTACCTGGATACTGCTTTTCGTAGGGGGCGTCCGGCTGAGATACCTGCTATCTTTCATTCTGCTGATTCTGCCCATGGTTTATTATGTCATGCTGAACGCCGACTACAGGCTCCGCCGAATTACCAGCTTTCTCAATCCCTGGCAGTATCCAACAGAAGATGGGTATCAAATCATTCATTCACTCATGGCCTTTGGTACGGGAGGCATCTGGGGGGCCGGCATCGGCAAAGGGTATCAGAAGCTCTTTTATCTTCCAGAGCCGCACACGGACTTTATTTTCTCTGTGATCGGCGAAGAACTCGGTCTTGTGGGAATTTTGATCATCTTATCTTTATACGCGCTCATCCTGTGGCGGGGCGTCAGCATTGCACGCCATGCCAAAGATTCTTTTTCGGTCTTCATGGCAACCGGTATTACGGCAACAATTCTGCTGCAGGTATGCGTCAACATGTGTGTTACCCTTGGTCTGCTTCCCACAAAAGGATTGACACTGCCGTTTTTAAGCTATGGCGGTACATCCCTGATGGTCAACATGGCATCCATAGGAATTCTTATGAATATAGGGGCGCGGCATGCTTCAAAATGAAACCATCCGGGCCATATCCCTGATAATTGCAGGCGGAGGCACGGGGGGACATTTGTTCCCTGGCATTGCCGTTGCAGAAGAAGTTCTGGCCGCCGGTCTGAACAGTCATGTGTGTTTCATCGGCACAGGGAATCGTTTTGAAACCGGCGTTTTGAATAGAAAAGGCTTTCAACAGAAACACATCCGAGTCCAGAGTCTGAAAGGAAAAACCATACACCAGCAGATTAAGACGCTGGCGTCCCTCCCCTGGAGTATTGTTTCGGCAACCTGGATACTCAGAAAGTTTCGTCCGGATGTTGTGCTGGGTGTGGGGGGATATTCTGCCGGTCCCGTGGTGTTGGCGGCTTGGATGCTGCGCATTCCCCGGGCGCTTCACGAGCAGAACGTGATCCCAGGTATGACCAATAGGCTGCTTTCATATTTTGCAGACAGGATTTACGTGTCCTTTGCGGGTACCCGGATCAAGGCACCGGCACAAAAAGTCTGTCTGACGGGAAACCCCGTGAGAAAAGAAATCATGTCCTGTCTGGAAAGCGTCCCGATAACCCCAAGAGATCCTGTAACCCCCGAAAAGCCCTTCACCATCTTCATCGTCGGTGGGAGTCAGGGGGCACACCGGATCAACACGGCTGTGATGGCGGCCCTGACACACATTGCATCCAAAAACAGGATCGCCTTCATCCATCAGACAGGTGCAGCAGATGAAGATGCCGCCAGAAAAGCATACATCGAGCACAACATTGTCGGCACGGCAAAATCCTTTTTCCATGACATGGAAAAGCAATACCGCAGAGCAGATTTAGTGATCTGCAGAGCCGGGGCATCGACCATCGCCGAACTGACGGTCCTTGGGAAAGGCGTTATCTTTGTCCCCTATCCTTTTGCAGCCGATGACCATCAGGTCCTCAATGCTCGCCAACTCGTTTCCGTTGGAGCAGCAGAACTGATCCTTGAAAAAGACCTGACTGGAGAGCTTCTGGCTAAAAAAATCGAACACTATGTCTCATCACCGCAGAAAGTCGCAAGCATGGCCGCCAACATGAGAAAACAAGCCAGACCAGATGCGGCCAAGGCAATTGTGAGAGATTTATATGAACTTATAGCTTTAAGCGGTAAGCGATGAGCAGTAAGCGGCTTAGGGCTTTCTGCTTATAGCAAAAAACAAGAAATAACGCGCGCAGCGCAAATGACGCCTGAAAGGCAAATGACAGCCGAAGGCGAATATCGCCCACAGGGCAAGGATAATCGATGTATCATAAAAAATATCATATCCATTTTGTCGGAATCGGCGGCATCGGAATGAGCGGAATTGCGGAGCTGTTGATCAATCTCGGGTACACCGTGTCCGGATCGGATCTTTCCTTATCCGATATCACTACCCGCCTGGAGAAATTAGGTGGCACTATATACCGGGGCCATACCGCAACGAACATCCAGGGCGCTGATGTGGTGGTCACCTCTTCGGCAGTAAAAAGCAGCAATGCCGAGGCAATGGCCGCAGAACAACTCGCCATTCCCGTTATCCCCCGGGCTGAAATGCTAGCCGAGCTCATGCGCTTGAAATACAGCGTTGCCATCGCCGGTGCCCATGGCAAGACATCCACCACTTCCATCGTTTCAACAGTCCTTGCGGAAGGGGGCCTGGATCCCACTGTGGTCATCGGGGGTAAATTGAAAAGTATCGGGTCCAATGCGCTGCTGGGACAAGGAGATTACATTGTTGCCGAGGCCGATGAGAGTGATGGGTCCTTTCTCAAGATGTCACCGGCCATTGCCGTGGTTACCAATATCGACAGGGAACATCTCGATTACTATCCAGACATCTCCGCCATTAAAAAGGCCTTCCTGGAATTTATCCAGAAAGTTCCTTTTTATGGTCTAGGCGTACTCTGTCTGGACAATGAGCATATACAGGAGCTTATTCCGGCCATTAAAAAACGGTTTGTCACCTATGGCATGAGTTCCCAGGCAGACGTACAGGCCAGAAACGTCCGTTTTGAGGGGCTGAATAGTCGCTTTGATATCTATTTTCAGGGTAACGCACTTGGGGAGATTTATCTCAGCCTGCCGGGTCATCACAGCATTGCCAATGCCATGGCAGGTATTGCCGTCGGACTTGAGCTGGATATCCCCTTTTCCGTTATCAAAACGGCACTTGAAAAAGCCGAAGGTGTCCAGAGACGGCTTGAAATCAAGGGTGAGCAGAACAATGTTACCGTGGTGGATGATTATGGACATCACCCCACCGAAATCAAGGCGACTCTCCAAGCACTCAAAGATGCCTGGCCGGATCAAAGAAAAGTGGTGGTGTTTCAGCCGCACAGGTATTCGAGGACCCAGGCATTGTTTGATGAATTCACCCGTTCTTTTTATCAAACCGATGTACTCCTGGTGCTGCCCATCTACTCGGCAGGGGAGCAGATTATCGAGGGTGTCCATGGCCATGACCTGTGTGAGGGCATCATGGCCCACGGTCACAAGGAAGTCATCTGCACGGAAGGTATGGACAATGCCGTTCGGTATCTGAAAAAAAACCTGCGCAGCGGGGATATCCTCTTAACCCTCGGGGCCGGGGATGTATGGAAAGTGGGCGAGGCAGTACTAGAAGGGTTGGAGGGTTGAAGGGTTGGAGGGTCGGAGGGGTGGAGGGTTAGATCTATACCCTCTGCAGATAGCAACAAGAAGCCTAAAGCTTAGGGCCACCCTTAAACCCTGCACCCCCAGACGCTTAAACCCTATATTGAAGATATGCAACTTAACAAAACACAAAAAAAATGGCTTGCTGAAACATTCGGTTCTGAGGTGCGGTTTGACGAACCCATGTCCCGGCATACATCTCTTGGGGTCGGGGGTCCGGCTGATGTTTATATCGCACCCAAAGAAAAATCCGGTCTGATGGACCTTGTTCGGTGGTTGCAGGAAAACAGTCTGTCTTATTTTATTGTCGGCAATGGCACCAACCTGCTGGTTCTGGACAAGGGCATCCGGGGGATCGTTATTTCAATGAAACACTGTCTAAAAGATATTCAGCACACGACTCTGGACAGAAAAAACATCCTGGTGACAGCGGGTGCAGCCGCTAGACTCAACAGCCTGTGCAAATATGCCACCGGCAACAGTTTCAGTGGTATGAATTTTGCCCTTGGCATTCCCGGGTCGGTGGGGGGCGCCATAATCATGAATGCAGGAACGGTTCAGGGAAACATGGCAGATGTGATCACGGCTGTGGTGGCACTTTCTTCCAATGGGGAACCCGTGAGAATCGAAAAACATGCCTTGCCGTTCCGCTACAGGGGGCTCGATTTGAAAGAGCATAAAAAGATAGCCGGCATGCAGACCCCCATCCTCCTGGAAGGAGAGTTTCGACTCTCTCCTGGGGACAGACATGCAATTGAAAAAGAAGCGAGTGCCATCATGCAGAAAAGAGCTGCAAAGCAGCCACTGCACCAGAGAAGCGCGGGATGCTTTTTTAAAAACCCAACCAAAGGAAAATCAGCCGGGGAACTCATAGACCTGGCAGGTTTAAAAGGAAAGCGGGTCGGAGATGCCCAGGTGTCCACTATACACGCCAACTTCATCATCAACAAAAGCAACGCAACCGCTACAGACATCCTGGCCCTCAAAGATCTGATTCAAAAAGCCGTGTTAAGGTCTTTCAATATAACACTTGAACCTGAGGTCAAAATTGTTGGCACGTAAAAAAGTACGTAAAAATTTTTATAAAAACAGCGCCGCGAAGAGACGGACCAAACGGATTAGGCATGCGCTCAATTTCCTAAAAATCATATCCGGCTTGTCCGTGGTGGCCATCATGAGTTTTGCTTTTATCTTTGGGTATGATCTTTTTACCCAGTCCGGCTACTTTAGCACTGTCCATCTCGAGGTACAGGGCTTCAAGACCCTCGACCAAAAGACGGTTCTGGCCCAGGCAAAGCTGTCACGCGGCCTCAATATTTTCTCTGTGAACCTGAGCACTACCCGTAAAAGACTCTTGGCCCACCCATGGATATCAGAAGCTGAGGTCAGCCGGGAGATCCCTTCCGGTATCCACATCCGGATAAAAGAACACGAGCCCCTGGCAATTATCGATATCAACCGTAAATTCCTGCTCAACAACCAGGGCAGCCTCTTCAAGGAATGGGAAGTTGGCGATCCTGTCAATCTGCCGGTTGTGGAAGGGTTGGCTTTTTCCGACCTAAATATCGGGGATAGACCCTACAGCCGGCCATTCAATGCCGTCATGACGGTTTTAAAGCTGGGTAGGAACAAAGGCAGCATTCTCACCAACAAAAACATAAGGAAAATTGAGGTGGACAAGGATATCGGTCTGACAATTCATGCAGGCAACCGCCTCGGTTCACTCAAACTAGGGTATGATGATTATCCCAGCAAATATAAAAGACTCCAGGAAGTTCTCTTTTATCTCAAGAAAAATCAGAACATACCGATATTGAACTCGATAGACCTGAATAATACCAATCGAATTGTTGTCAATCTGAATCTGGATAAACAACCCGCCACGGGTCACAAGGAGGTGTAAGGTGCAGGGTCACGAAAATATCGTCGTCGGTCTGGATATTGGAACTACAAAAATATGTGCCGTGGTGGGAGAGGTTTCCAACGATGATATCAGCATCATCGGTATCGGAACAAGCCCATCCATAGGACTTAGAAAAGGCGTGGTCGTCAATATCGAGTCGACGGTGGATTCCATTAAGAAAGCGGTTGAAGAAGCGGAATTGATGGCTGGTTGTGAAATCTCATCCGTATATGCCGGCATCGCCGGTGGACACATCACCGGCTTCAACAGCCGGGGTATTGTCGCCATAAAAGGTTCGGAAATTACCCAAAACGATGTCGATCGCGTCATCGACGCTGCGCGAGCCGTTGCCATACCCATGGATCGGGAGGTCATCCATGTCCTGCCCCAGGAATACATCGTTGACGAGCAAACAGGCATTCAAAATCCGGTGGGCATGGCCGGGGTACGACTGGAAGCGAAAATCCATATCGTGACAGGTGCTGTTACATCCGCCCACAATATCGTTAAATGTGCCAACCGATCCGGGCTCGATGTCTGTGACATCGTCCTGGAATCCCTGGCTTCCGGGGAAGCCGTTTTGACGGATGAAGAAAAAGAACTCGGCACAGCGCTGCTGGATCTGGGGGGCGGCACATCCGATCTTGCGGTCTTTTCAGGAAAAAACATCAAACACACGTTTGTATTGAGTTTGGGCGGCAACAATCTGACCAACGATATCGCCATCGGCTTACGCGCACCTCTGGCTGAGGCGGAAAAGATCAAGACCCGCTACGGCACCTGCTCTTCAAGAAGTATCAGTAGCGATGAAACCATAGAAGTTCCGGGAATGGGTGGACGAGAACCCAAGAAGCTCCCCAGACAGATTCTCGGGGAGATCCTCGAGCCACGCATGGAGGAAATTTTTACCCTGGTGCAAAGAGAAATTTATCGGGCAGGTATGGAGAATATGATCAACTCGGGCATGGTCATGACCGGTGGCACAGCCCTTTTGGAAGGAATCAACGATATTGCAGAATCCATATTCAACCTGCCCGTCCGTATCGGAAAACCCAGCGGTATCAGCGGACTCGTGGATGTCGTCAACAACCCCATGTATGCCACGGGGGTGGGTCTGGTCATGTATGGGGTCAGAAACCAGGTGACAAAAAAATTCAGAATACGGGACAAAAATATTTTCAACGGTGTAATGAGCCAGATGCGTAAATGGTTCAAGGATGTCATATAGGCAACATAAATTCAACCAACGGGAGGAAACATGTTTACTTACGTGGAAAACGACAAAACAGCTAAAATCAAGGTCATCGGGGTTGGTGGCGCTGGTGGCAACGCAATCAACAACATGATTGAAGACAACCTGCAAGGGGTAAAGTTTATCTGTGCCAATACAGATGCCCAGGCGCTTGAGGTATCCAAGGCGGAAATAAAACTCCAGCTGGGAGAGAAACTAACCGAAGGGCTGGGCGCCGGAGCCAATCCTAACATCGGTCGTGAAGCAGCCCTGGAGAACCGGGATGCCATCCGCCAATCCCTTGAAGACAGCCACATGGTTTTCATTACTGCAGGATTCGGGGGCGGCACGGGAACGGGAGCGGCACCGGTAATTGCGGAAATCTGTAAGGAAATAGGCGCCCTCACGGTTGCCGTGGTCACCAAACCCTTCTCCTTTGAGGGACGAAAACGTGCCCGGCAGGCCGAGGAAGGCATCGAAACCCTCAAACAGGTTGCCGATACGGTTATTACCATTCCCAACGACCGCTTGAGGGCCCTGGCTTCCAAGAATGCCAAAATGATTGAAATGTTCAAGAAAGCGGATG
>JAHEIB010000168.1 GCA_024639645.1 Deltaproteobacteria bacterium | reverse complement strand
TGTGCTCTCGAGGGCGGCCAGGGTCAGTTTGTCGATCCTGAGGGCCCGTGTAATGGGATTTTGTTTGATCTTGTGAAGCATCTCACTGGAACCGGCGATCACACCCGCCTGGGGCCCGCCGAGGAGCTTGTCGCCGCTGAAGGTTACCACATCCACACCCGTGGACACCGACTCCTGAACCGTGGGTTCTTTCAATAGTCCATATTTTGACAGATCCATGAAGGTTCCGCTGCCCAGATCCTCCATGACCGGCACATGACGCTGTTTGCCAAGGGACACGAGATCCTTTAAAGAAACGCCGGTAGTGAATCCCACCACACTGTAGTTGCTGGTATGGACCTTTAGCAGGAGTCCGGTGTTATCATCGATGGCGTTCTCATAATCCCGCAAATGGGTCCGATTCGTGGTTCCGACTTCCTTTAAAAAAGCCCCGCTTTTTGTCATGACATCCGGAATCCTGAAGGATCCGCCAATCTCCACCAGTTCCCCCCGTGAAACAATGACATTCTTTCCCCTTGCAATGGTTTCCAGGCACAGGAGAACCGCCCCGGCATTGTTGTTGACGACCATGGCAGCCTGGGCCCGGCTTATCTCACAAATGAGATCCTCGACACTGCTGTAACGGGAGCCCCGCTTGCCGGATATCAGGTCAAATTCCAGGTTGGAATATCCACCGGCAATTTTCTGCAAATTTTCCAGGGCCTCATCCGCCAGCAAGGAACGACCCAGGTTGGTATGAATAACAACACCGGTGGCATTGATCACCTGTTTCAGATTCGGCATCATGGCCGATGTGACCTGCTCTTTGATCCGCAGCATGATGGACGATTTGGAAAACATCTCCCCAGGCAATTCTGCTTGCGGGTCAAGAATCTTTGCTCGCAGCGATTCGATGGTAGATCGGGCTGTATTAACCAGTGTGGACCTGGGAACATCCGTAAAAAATGGATCTGCCTTGATCCATTCTAAAAGACGGTCAACACCGGGAAGAGATCGCAACAGGGTCTGGTTGTCGGTTTTCTCCTTCATGGGGTTCTCTTTTTCTGATTTGATTTTGAGCCGTACGGGTTGCCCTGCAGGACAAAATCAAAATTTAAGTGGCTATCATTATCTTATTTTGTCTTAAAATTCAAGGTTCCTGTTAAGAAAACAACAGGTTTCGCCTGACAGGTCGGGGAGAATGTGGTATTGGAATAATAAGCTTTAAGCTGTAAGCCATAAGCCTTAAGCTGCTTACAGCTTATGGCTTACAGCTATCAAAAAAGGACTCGATCCATGAAAAATATCCTCGTAACCGGCGGCAGTGGCTTTATCGGCGCCAATTTTATCCGCTATCTGCTATCTGAAACCGACTACAGCGGTCGCATCGTCAACATGGACCTGTTAACCTATGCCGGAAATCCTGAAAATCTGTCGGGTCTGGACGCGTCAGCACAGGGTCGCTATGTATTTGTACATGCCGATATCTGTGATGCAGCGGCCGTAAAGAACGCTTTCGAGGCCTACGAAATCGATACCATCTGCCATTTTGCAGCAGAATCCCACGTAGATAGATCCATCGTGGCACCGGACGCCTTTGTCAACACCAACATTGTAGGAACCTTCATTCTTCTTGAAGAAGCACGGCGTCATACAGACCGCCTCCAGCGATTCCATCACGTGAGCACGGACGAGGTTTACGGATCCCTGGGGAAAGAGGGATTCTTCTCGGAAGAAACACCCTATGATCCCAGCAGCCCTTACTCCGCATCCAAAGCTGCCTCGGACCACCTGGTGCGTGCCTACCATCGCACTTACAATATCCCCGTCACCATTTCAAACTGCTCCAATAATTATGGTCCATATCAATTCCCTGAAAAATTGATTCCCCTCATGATTTTGAACGGTATAGCCGACAAACCACTGCCTGTTTACGGCAAGGGCATCAACGTCCGGGACTGGCTTTTTGTGCGGGATCACTGCAGGGCGATCTGGACGATCATTCAGAATGGCCGGACCGGAGAGACCTACAATATCGGCGGCGAATGTGAGATACCAAACATCACGCTCGTTCAAACCCTCTGCGATATTCTGGATGAGATGGTGCCCCCCGGTCAAAACCGACCACGATCAAATCTGATTACCTTTGTGAATGATCGACCCGGACATGATTTTCGCTATGCCATCGATTCCACCAAATTGAAAACCGAACTTCATTGGAAACCAGAGGCTTCCTTTGAAACAGGTATTCGACAAACTGTGCAATGGTATCTCGACAACCCTGACTGGGTTGCGCGTGTCCAGAGCGGTGAATACAGAAAGTGGCTTACGGAAAATTATGGGGAGAGAGGGTGAAAGAAGGGTCTGCCAAAATGAAACAACCCAAAGACTATCTCATTTTCCCCCTGGATGTTTCCACCGCTAAAGAGGCCGGACGCTATGTCTCATTGCTACGGGACAGTGTGGGTGTATTCAAGGTCGGTCTGGAGCTTTTTATCAACGCCGGACCCAGCATTGTGCATGAAATCCATAAAATATCAACCGAGGCCCGCATATTTCTCGACCTAAAGCTTCACGACATTCCCGAAACCGTTTACCGGGCCATGCAGGGCATCGCCTCCCTGGGTGTCACCTATGCCACGGTCCACTGCGGTGAATCCAAAAAGATGCTCGAAGCGGCTGTTAAAGGCGCCGGGGGCAAGGTCCATCTCCTGGGTGTCACCGTACTCACGAGTGTCGCCAAAGAGGATCTCCGATGGGCCGGTTATGATGCATCCTTTACCGAGGATGTGACCCGCCTGGTGCTCAAAAAGGCAGAAATGGCCGGAAAGGCCGGGTTTGCAGGCGTGATCTGCTCCGGTCATGAGGCCGGGCAGATAAAAAATACCTGTGGAGCGTCTTTTCTGGCAGTGACACCGGGTATACGACCCATATGGGATGTTCCGAAAGGTGATGACCAAGCGCGTGTTATGACACCGGCCCGGGCAATCCAGAATGGATCCGATCACCTTGTCATCGGCCGCCCCATCCGGGATGCCAAAGACCCGGATAGGGCAGCTCGGCAGATTCTTGGGGAAATCGAAGAAGTTCTCAAGAAATAGCTTCTAAGGTGTCAAGAATAATTTGATTGCTTTCCTTGACACCAAGCAATAGATCGCTACCCAGACACAGATAGAAGCTTTTATCTGTCATGAGGTGACATGGAGAAGTATTTCCATCTAAATAAAAAGGTTAGATGATATTTGATGAAGAAATTTATCCCTATCATTATCCTGTTCATCGTTGTCTATATGGGATGGAGTCAATTCAACCGCCCAAACGATCCCGTTGACAAAACAGATCAAAATAGTATTGCCTTGTCCACTGTGTTCGACGAGCGCAGGAGCGGTGTGCAAACGGAAGGCAAGGGTATCGTCATCAAGATCTTGCCCGATGATAACCAAGGAAGCCGTCATCAAAAATTTATTTTGAAACTCCCAACCGGTCAGACCTTGCTTATTGCCCATAACATTGATCTTGCACCCAGACTTTCCACCCTCAAAAAAGGCGATACGGTAGCGTTCTACGGGGAATATGAGTGGAACGCGAAAGGAGGTGTCATTCACTGGACGCATCACGATCCAAGTGGCCGTCATGAACCGGGCTGGCTGAAGTACAATGGCCGAACGTTCCAATAAGCTTATACAACTGTTGTTTAACGTTATTTTCCAAAACAGTTTCGGAATGTTATTCTCACAAACGCTAAAACAGAAGAAATGAAGAGCCTCGCAGCATGCGCAGCACTGCCGAACGGCAGAATCTAGGGGAAATGCGCTCGCTGTTTCGGTTCAATATAAGGGAGAAAGGCAATGAAGACTTTTGCTGACAAAGCATACGATCTTTTGAGGAAAGTGCCAAAAGGACGCGTAACAACCTACAAGGAAATAGCCCATGCCCTAAAAACCAAAGCATATCGAGGCGTCGGGCAGGCCATGCGAAAAAACCCCTATGCACCCGAGGTTCCTTGACACCGGGTTGTTGCCACATCCGGTCGGATTGGGGGTTTTCAGGGAAAGACATGGGGAAGCGCCATACAGAAAAAAATAAAGATGCTCAAAGACGAAGGAATCGAGATCCACGAAGGAAAAATAAGAAATTTTGAAAAAGTTCTTTTTCGATTCAGGGTATGACAACAAATATCCTATAGACCGCCAGCCCCAGAATAATGACTCCTATCAGGAGCACAAGCAACAACTGATCGTTGTTGAAACGATACCTCATAAAAAATATGGCCGCCTACTCAGCATCCAGCCCAAAGGCCGAGTGGAGAACCCTTACGGCAAGTTCAGCATATTTTTCATCCACCACGCAGGATATCCTGATCTCTGATGTACTGATCATGGAGATGTTGATATTCTCTCTTGCCAAAGTCGTAAACATGATCGATGCCACACCGGAGTGATTTTTCATCCCAACACCGATTACAGACACTTTGGCAATATTTTCATCCCCAAAAACTTTCTCCGCACCGATTTCTTCAGCAACACGCTTCTCTATTTCCAGCGCCTTGGCAAAATCTCCCATGGGAACAGTAAACGTCAGGTCGGTCTGACCGCCAGAGCGGGTGTTTTGAATGATCATATCCACCACGATGCCGGCTTCAGTTATGGGTGAAAATATTTTTGCGGCCACACCGGGCTGATCCGGTACTTTTTTAAGGGTAATCCGCGCCTGATTCTTATCGCTTGTCACACCGGATACTACCAGTTGTTCCATACCGGCGTCCTCACTTATCACCATGGTTCCCTCCTCGTCGGAAAAAGATGATCTCACATGAACGGGAATATTGAACTTTTTTGCAAATCCCACAGACCGGATCTGGAGCACCTTCGCTCCCAGGCTGGCCATGTTCAGCATTTCATCGTATGAAATCTCCTTGAGTTTGCGCGCTTTGCTGCAGATACTCGGGTCGGCCGTATAAATGCCGTCCACGTCGGTATAAATTTCGCACACATCAGCCTTCAGAGCGGCTGCTATGGCCACGGCGGACGTATCAGATCCGCCACGTCCGAGTGTCGTGATGTTCCCTCTTGTATCATGCCCCTGAAACCCGGCAATCACAACAATGGCCCTTTTTTTCAACAATTCTTTGATGCGTTCCCCACCAATCTCGATAATGCGTGCATTGCCAAACTCACAATCGGTTACGACGTCCGCCTGGTAGCCCATCAGGGAAGCCGCAGGATAATCCATGGATTTCAGCATCATGGCAAGCAGTGCTGCCGTTGTCTGCTCTCCGGTAGCCAGGAGCACATCCAACTCCCGTCTATCAGGGTTTTTAGTGACTTCACTTGCCAAATTGATCAGGTTATCGGTGACTCCCGCCATGGCAGACAGGATTACCACCACGTTATCCCCCTGGTCATAGGTATTTATCACCCTTTTGGCCACATGCTGAATTCTCTCCAAATCCGCCACAGAAGTACCACCGTACTTTTGAACAATAATCCCCATACGAAATACCTGATTCCTTCATTCTTGATTTTTGGGCTACTTAACGGTCATTTAAAATTTAAGTTCTCTTACCAAATCCATCCCCGCCTGTCCACACCCTGTTATGGTGATAAACCGTATGTCACCTTCACCGATATCAAAGTGTACGCGCATATCTTCTGCCAAATCCTTTTCACAAATCCTTTCCGCCCATTCGATGGCCAGAACACCCTTAGCATCCATGGTGTCCAGCAGTCCTGTGCTTTCAATATCCATGGCAGTGGTAAGCCGGTAGAGGTCTGCATGAAACAAGGGTACCCTGCCCGGATATTCGTTGATAAGCGTGTAGGAGGGGCTTGTTATCATGAACCCTTTTGGAACGGCCAGCCCCCTGGCGAGCCCTTTTACAAATACTGTCTTGCCACTTCCAAGATTACCTATCAAGGCGATAATCAAACGGCCAGTCACCGCCCGACCCACAGCCTCACCCAATTTGATGGTATCTTCCGGAGACCTGGATGTCATTTGACCCTGCATGTTTGAAATACTTCCTTGTTTTGAGGGTAGTTTGTGGTTGGTGTTGTTATTTTGTGTTTTGTGTTTGGTGTTTTGCATTTTGCGTTTTGTGTTTTGTGTTTTGCGTTTGGTGGTTGGTGGTTGGTTCTTGGTCGTTGGTGTTTATGGCCAATCGTTTGGTCTGCATGTGGTTACTTTAAACAGATACCGACCAAACACAAGACACCCAATACTAGTTAAATAGTTTCCCAATTTGATGGGGCAGCTGGTGCATAATGTCCGTGGCCAGGTACCCGAAAGGTCCTTTGTGAACAGCCAGATGGTCTGCTGCAGCTCCGTGGAGAAAAACACCCAGATGAATAGCATCCTCAGCTTTATATCCCTGGGCTATAAATCCGGCAATGACACCGGTCAGGACATCGCCCATTCCGCCCGATGCCATCCCTGGATTTCCCGTAAGGTTGACATATACACGGCCATCCGGATGGGCCATGACGGTCCTGGCACCCTTGAGTACAACATGGACACCATAGGTTGTCGCCAAATCACGTGCCCGACCGACACGGTCTTCCTGGACGGCCCCCGGCAAAAGCCCGCACAACCTGCCCATCTCCCCCGGATGCGGTGTCAGAATCACGGGTATCTTCAAGGAGTGAAGCACCCCGGGCTGCTCTGAGAGAAGGTTGAGTCCATCGGCATCAATAATCACCGGTATGGAAATTTTCTCCAGAAGCTGGAACAGCAGCTGCTTTGTTTCTTTTGCCGTGCCGATACCGGGGCCGATGGCAAGACAGTTCTTACCGGCCATCAACTCCTGGAGGGCACCCAGTGCAGATATGTCCAGCATGTGGTCGGTGGTCTCCGGCAGTGCATACGTCATGACTTCCGTCACCTGGGATTCAAGCACCGGGTTCAAACTTCCGGGAATCCCCAGGGTAACAAGACCGGCGCCAGCCCGCATGGCAGCGGTGGCTGTCATGGCTGCAGCCCCCGATTTGCCTGGAGATCCTGCAATCGCAAGCAGGTGGCCAGTTCGACCCTTGTGTGTATTCGGAGTCCTCGCCTGAAGCACCCCCCTGAG
>JAHEIB010000038.1 GCA_024639645.1 Deltaproteobacteria bacterium | reverse complement strand
TAGAATTTCAATCTCAATCTCCTTAATTCGACAAACCTCGAAACATAGAAGATTTCATCATTGTCAGCGATTTTTCAAACAAAAGACTCTGTAACAATACCTTTGAAAATACTGTTGCATAAATAAATTTAGAAAATTAGGTAAATCTTGACCTGTGTACAAGGGCAAGTCCAAGTAGATTACTTCCTGTAATCTTGTCCTCTATTTTTTTCGAGCCCATGTGTCAAGGCAGGAAGGATATCAAACAGATCACCAATGACATAATAGTCGCTGTGTGCCAGGATGGCGGCATTAGCATCGGTATTGATGGCGATGATCAAGCCGGATGTTTTCATCCCGGCCAGGTGCTGAATAGAGCCGGATATACCACAGGCGATGTAAACCTTGGGGTTGACCTTGGTGCCGGTCTGACCCACCTGCATGGCATAGGGTACCCAACCAGCGTCCACTGCCACCCGTGAAGCACCTACAGCCGCTTCTCCGATAGACCTGGCACATGCAAAGAGAATCTTGAAATTTTCTTTGTCTTTCATACCCCGCCCGCCCGACACGATGACATGGGCTTCCGACAGATTCTGAGTATCTGACTCTCCTGGAACCACTTCCAGAACATGCAGGTCTGAATCTTCCGGGACATCAATGATCTGTTCAATGATATGAGGTGTTGTTGGATGAACAACGGCAGGGATGGCATTGGGTCGCATGCCGTAGAGGACGGTTTCCCCGGTCAGATGAAAGGTGGCCATGGTTTTGCCCGAATACTGAGATGTTTTTGCCGTCTGTTTGCCGATGTCCACGTGGACGCAGTCCATCACCAGGGGTGCGTCGAGGATAGCGGCAATTCGCGGCAGAAGATCTTTTCCCTGAGCCGAGGTTAAACCCATGAGTGTATGGATATCCAAAGATTTCAGTACTGTGACAACAGCCCGAGCCCAGCGTGTTGGATGCCAGTCGGGTCGATTCATTTGAACCGTCACAATATGGTTTACCCCAAAACGGGCCAGCTCTTTCCGGACACCTGGCATCCCTGTCTCCATCATAATAGCAAATAATTCATGCCCCTTCTTCACTGCGGCGGTGATCATTCCCATATTTGCCGCCTTCAGGGCACCTTCTTTCAACTCAATGAGGAGACCTATTTTTCTCATGTGTTTATTCTCTTTAACCCTGATCCAAAGACCGAGGCAATCATTTTTCAGTAAAATAGACCGCCACCACCTCAGCCAATCAAGGAAAGAAGCCCCTCGACCCTTTCGATATATGCCTTAAATCACTCGGGCTTCATCCTTCAGGATGGAGACGATCTGTTCTGCAATCGAAGTTGTGGTACCGGTTATCTCTTTGGGAGTACGTTTCTCCAGTGCCGGTTCAAGACATACCAGTTCTAGGCGACTTTCCGGTTTAGGTATGTCAAGTTTTTCAAAATCAATTATTTTGATTTCTTTTTTACGTGCTTTGACAATATCCGGAAAAGTCGGGTATCTCGGATTGTTGAGACCTTTGCCCGCGGCCAGCACACATGGCATTCCCAGTTTAAGCATCTCCCGGGCGCCGGCTTCTTTTTCACAGCTTACCAGGACGTCATTATCCCTTGTCTCTATTTGAACGACATTGGTTGCTGCCGGTATTTTAAAAAGATGTGCCAGGCGAAACATGGTCTGCATTCCCTCGCTGTCGATGGACTCTCTTCCGGTGAGGATAAGGTCTGGCTGTCCGTCCTGGGAAATAGCTTTCTTCAAGACGATGGCGGTCATGATGGGGTCATGACGATGCCCGGAGGCTACCAGGATGCCACGGTCGGCTCCCATCGCCAGGGCCGATCGCAAGGTACCCTCGGCCTCAGGCTTTGAAAAACATACGACGATTATTTCTGATTCGGGAAAAATTTTCTTTAAGCGACTCGCTTCGGTCACGGCATGCTCGTCATAGGGATTCATGAGAAAGGTAATCCCTTCTTCGATCTCGGTCTTTCCCTTAACGGTAATGGTGGCCGCCGAATCTGGAACATGTTTGACACAAACGTAAATCTTCATCAATCTATCCATTGACGGAAAAACTGGAGTTATAATTGATTTCCCGTTTGCGTGAAAAGAAACCGACGTTTAAAGTCCGACCGGTATATTTCATGGTAAATTGAAACGGCTCCTTGTCGTGATCCAGACCCTTTTCACATGCGTCGATGAGATCCGCCATCATGGCGCCCACGACAGGGGCATTTTTATATTGGTTTCCGCTGGTTCCAACGGCCATGTAAAATCCCCCCAGATCAGATTTGTCGTAGACCGGGATCCAGTCATCGGAACAATCGTAGAGATCCACAACCCCTTTTGGCTGGTTGGGTACCTGCAGGGTGGGGACGCGTCGACCCAGACGATAACATTGGGCTTTCCATTGTTCTTCGGTAAGCTGGTTGTCGCGGCCATGACCGCCCTTGCCGGCGTAGAACTCGTCCGGGTCTACCCATTCCTGGGGGTCACAATCCGGGTCTTCAGATCCAATGAGGAACATATTACCCGTTTCCGGTCGTACATAACAGGCGATGTCCCCATCACTCTGATGGTATCCGTTGTTGTAATAATCATACTCTTCAGGTGCCGGGCAGTACATGACTTCATGGCGCAGGGCTTTGGTTTTGATGTTGCAGCCTTCCCAGACACCCTCGGCCATTTGATTAATTATATAGGAATGGGGTCCGGCACAGTTCACCAGAACAGGGGCGTCGATCTGGGCGCCGTCTGCCAGGGTGACACCTTTAACTTTTCCATCCGCGCTTCGGATTTCGGTAACTTCAGCATTGAACATAAAGGTTGCGCCCTTGGCCTCGGCAGCGCGCATGATGTTGTGGGCTGACAGGGTGGGATCATTCACATAGCCGCCTTCCGGGCAGAAGAGAGCGCCTTCGAGCATTTTGTTGGGTTCGTCAAAAAAAGTGGGGTCTTCGGGACGCCGCACCGGCCAGAACTCGTGCAGATCAAGAACAGGCACGTGTTTTAAAACCTGGTCGTTGTCCCATTCCTCATATGTCACGCCTACGGCATCGTAATGGTTTTTAACATCCTGCCATTTATGGCCCTGGGATTTTATAAGAATGGAACCGGTGTTCATATATTTGGCCAGGCCTTTTTCATCCACCACATGGTCCAGATAATTTTCCCAGTCCAGCCAATACTTGAACCCTTCATAGGCAAAGGCAACGCCATCCTCGGTGGAATAGTGGGCTCTTACGATGGCGCAGGAACCTGCCGTCGATCCTTCACCAGCATCGGCTCTTTTGTCCACGCTCAGGGTTTTGTAACCCTTTTTGGCTAGTTCATAGGCGATTGGGGCGCCGATGACTCCGGCACCGATGACGATGGCATCATATATTTTGTTCATGATCTCCTCCTGTTACGGTTTTTTCATTTTGATTATGTAGAAGATACTAAGCATAAAATTCAGGACATGCATAGGCATTAGTTACTTGTCTGGTTTTGTACTTTCCGAACCCAGTCTGCAAAGCGAGTTTCACCGGCAGGGCGCAGACCAAATTCCCGGCCTGAATCGAGTACCGCTTGAACCATGCTGTCGGCATATCCGCGACTGCAGGTCATGATAAAACCACCGGACATGTCCGCATGTCTCTCCAGAATAACGATTTGACATGGTACATGGCACAAAGGGCCCTGCAGCAGAAATGGTGTGGTTCTGGCTGGGTCCATTAGATCGAGGGCTGTCAACTTTTCAGCAACATGGAATGCATCCGGTCCAAAAAGAGCCAGAAAGACCGTAGACTCGGTGACATCGGTGAATCCGTTGAAATCCGGTATGATCGTTTCCTCGATACCCAGGTGCCATATGGCGGTCTGGGTACGATTCATGCGGTTGATGAGCTTTTTTTCTGCCAAAAAACAGGTCCCGGGGCTTGACGGTACGGAAAGCCCGCTTTGTGAAGGGTCATCTATCTGACTGTCCTGCAGATCCCAACGTGTTTTGTGACCCAGATCCACCAACCAGGGACCGGGTCCCTCGTTCTGGTAAGCCAGTACGATTTTCCAGTTATCACGGACTTCTGATTCTTTAACGCTGGATTCAAACGTTACCGGTGAATATCTTTGTATATCTGTCATTTCACTTTCCTCACATTTTCATCCGTTGGCCATCAGGGTCATAAAAAGGCATGGGAACGACCCGGGCCTGCAACCGAATTTCATTGCATTCATCTTCATAGATTTCCAGCCGTGAGCCGGGTTTGCTGAGTTGGGATTCCACCAAGGCCATGCCCACGGCTTCGCCGGTGGTAAAGCTTTTCCTGGCTGTAGCGACATATCCGCGTACGTGGGTGTCTACGATCAAAGCACCGTCCCGGGGTGCGCGCGCGTCGTCTTGCATGCGAATACCGACCAGTTTGAACCGTCCAGGATCATTTTCAGCCTGACGCAGGGCAACGGCGCCAACTGTTTTGGCCGCGGTTTTTTTGCGGTCCCAGAGGAATCCCAGACCCAGGTCCAAAAGGTTGGTCCGTTGCTCCGATTCTTGCCCGAGAATAATGTGGCCCTTTTCCATGCGTAGCACATTCTGAGCTTCCAGACCAAAATTTTTAATATTGAATTCGGCACCTGCGGCCATCAGCATGTCCCAGACAGATTGCATATAGGAAGAGGGTACATGCAGTTCGAAAGACAGCTCCCCCACGAACCCCAGACGCATGGCGCGCACCGGAATGGTGTTCTTAACGGTGAACTCTCGGTATCCGGCAAATGGAAAGGCGTTGTTGGAGATGTCCGCATCAGCGATTTTTTTCAAGACCTTGCGGGCATTGGGTCCGGAAATGTTGATGACACCCATGGCATCGGTGAGGTTGACCATGTGGTATTGCCACCCATCATAGCGCGTGTGATATCGGAACCATTCCACGGTATTGCCGGCGCGCCCGCTGGAGGTCGTGACATAGTAATCATTGTCACCCCGTTTTATCACGATTCCGTCATCGATTACGCAACCGTCGTCATTGCACATCGCGGAGTATTTGATACGCCCTTGCTTGAGTTTGCTCATATCGGACACATACAAGCGCTGCAGAGCTTTGAGAGCATCCGGACCGAAAATTCGAAATTTACCTAAGGTAGAGCTGTCCAGCAAACCCACATTGTTGCGTACGTTGAGAATTTCATCCTTGCAGTCGAAGTCACTAGAGAAATACCTTGCCCGCTGCCAGACACCGATGTTGCGGAAGATGCCTCCCCCTTTTTTCTGGGATGCATGCAACGGGGTCCGTTTGAACATGTGATGATGGGCACCTGCATAGGTGGCCAGAAGGGTTGGCACCAGGGGGGGGCGCACGGCTGTGGGCATGGGTTTGGATGCAGAAGCCGTGTACTTGGATACAAACAGGGGCAGGTTGTGGCCCGGGATGCCTCCCTGGCCCGGTCCTGTGCCCGCCGAGGTAAAGCGTTTGATCAGTTCAGGCACATCAAACCCCATGTCGATGGCCTGCTTGATATTTTTTATGGTGGTGTCTTCGTCAAAGCAGATAAAGCTTTTACGTCCCTTTACAGGGGCCGTAACCAGTTTGCAGCCCCGGTCAATACCGGGCAGCGCGGCCGCTTCCTTTTCGGCTGCGAAGACGGCAGTCTTGTCGGTCACGCCTATTGCGGCTAAGGCTTTCAAACCCGCCACCTGTCCAGAAGCTTCTATTGCCTGTGGGTGGCTGCGCCCTGTCATCCAGCCGGCAGAAAACATTTTTTCCGGCAGTTTTTTGGGCAGAAAAAAACCACTGTGGTTGTCATAGGCTATGTTTGTCTGAGCCAGAATCAAGGGCCCATTCACGGGGGTGTGCCCGGCTGACGCCACGAGTAGATCGCAGGGTATGTGTCGTTTAACCGTTCCATCCAGTGTGGCCAAGGTCACCTTGGTTACCTGTTTGCAGCCGTGGGCTTTGGCGGCAACCCAGCCCTTGAGTACCGGTATCTTCCTTTCCGCCAGCGCCGCAAGCAGGCCTGCATCATGACCATCTTCGCGGATATCGGCCACACATCGGATTTTAAGACCCAGGTCGAACAAGTCGAGGGCAGCCTCAAGGCCCAGGTCGTGGCCTATGCTAAAAACAGCCGCTTCACCCGGCAGCAGGCCATAGCTTCGGGCCAGGCGATGTGCACACGCCACCTGCATTACACCCGGTCTTTCGTTGTTTTCAAAGATCAAGGGCCGTTCGATACAGCCGGTGGCCACCACCACGCTTTTGGAACGAATTTCGACATAACGCTCCGTAAAGGCATCGTTGCTTTTGCCCACTTGAAAGGCCGTGATCAGATTGTTGTTGTAAGCACCCACCATGGAGGTTTGTTTAAAGACCCGGATATTGGAGGTGTTTTCCACCTGCCCGGCCAATTCTCTGGCCCGGGCAAAAAGAGGTTTGTTTTCTTTATACGCGCCTGTCCGGTAATCCCAGCAACCACCCAAGTGCGGGCGCGACTCCAGCACAATGACACGTACTCCGGATTCGGCAGCAGTCAGGGCAGCCATCATGCCGGCAGCACCGCCCCCAATAACACACACATCAGCCGTCAGAAAAATCTCATCGTAGCGGCCTTTGACTTTGTAATCGGCAGAGATGGTTCCCACGCCGGCAGCTTTGCGTATAGCTTTCATGGCCACGGGCCAGACCGCGGCTGGCTTGTGCATGGTTTTATAATAAAAACCGGCCGGCATCAGCCAGTCCAATTTGTCGATAAATGCCATCAAGTCATGGTCTACCGATCCCTTGACATTCTGTGCCTTGACCACCATGCCATCTTTCAGCAGCGTGTTTTCAGTGCGCACATTGGGTACGCCATCCACCTCCATACAGGTGTTGCTGGATTCGCCGTCGAGGTTGTACAACCCCCTGGGACGATGGTATTTTAGGCTGCGTGAAAAAATCCGTATGCCATTGGCATACAGGGCCGTGGCAACCGTATCGCCAGCAAATCCCTGAAGTGACTTTCCCCGATATTTCAGTGAGCGGGTCTCGTTGGTGTCGATGTGCAGCGTGGGAAATTGACGAAGCCTCTTCATGTGCTGTCCTCCGGTCGGTCCACTTCAAGGTTGCTGAGGGTGTTCCGGTACGTGCTGAACCATGCGCCGCATCCATCGCGGTGAAACCACCACTCTTTCTGAACCCCTGCAGTGCATGTATTCATATGAACATAGTCGCACCAATCTGCAGGCGAAAGCCCTTTTTCATCCGGTCGAGAACCCTTATCTTCTCCACCATAGCGAAATTCATATCCATTGCGTTTGCCGCAGATAGGACAGGTGAGGGTTAGTGCCATTGTTTGCCTCCTGTTTAAACCAGCTAATTATCCGGCGTATAGCTGACCAGCGCCGCTGTTTCACCCATGAGTTGGTGTTTTTCATATCGCCGCAGATTAAAGGGTTTAAGCATATCAGGACAGTTCTCCGTGGCTATGAACTGGGCCATATATTTCCCGGCTGCTGAACACGATTTAAACCCGAAATACCCCCAGCCGCAGTCCATGTAAAACCCCCCGATGGGATCATTGCCCTCTAATATGGGTGCCATGTCCGGTGTCATGTCAGCCAGCCCGCCCCAGATTCTCATGAACCTGACACCCCGCAGACAGGGCAACCAGTCTGACAGTGCTTCGGCCTGATGTTTGATATAGTGGGCGGTGGTTTGGGTCGTGTAATTGGGCCAGGGATCCATGTGGGCACCGGTGGCAATTTCACCTTTCAGGGTCTGGTTGGCATAGCAGTGATAAGCACCGGAAGAAACCACGTGGTTGAGCAGTGGTTTTAGCGGCTGGGTGACCATGGCCTGGATGGTTAATACGCTGATGGGGAGCTTGAGGCCCAGCATGTGGTTGATAACGCCCGCGCTGTAACCGCCAGCAGAGACCAGCACCTTGGGGGTTTTGATGTGGCCTTGGCTAGTGGTGACCCCGGCAATTTTGCCCCCTTGCGTGTGGATCGCGGTAGCCTCGGTCTGCTGGTGAATGTGGACACCTTTTTTAGCACACCCCTTGGCCAGCCCCCACACAACGGCATCATGGCGTACAATGCCTCCCGGGGGATGATACATGGCACCGTGGATGGGAAAAGTGATGTCTTCCGATATATTCAGTGCCGGTACCATCTCTTTGGCCTGCTTGGCATCGATCAAATGGCTTTCCACCCCGTGAAACTGCGCCGTTGCTATGGTCATACGGGCGGCCTTCATGGCGGCTTCGCTATGCATCAGGTTCAAGTTCCCGCAATTGTTGAACATTAAGTTGAAATCGAGTTCTTTGGTGAGCACCGGCCAGAGATCGAGCGCCTCTTTGTAGAGTGGCACATTATATTGTGTTCGCTGGTTGGCACGCACGATGGCGGTATTTCTTCCGGCCCCGCCAAACCCGATGTATCGTTTTTCGACAATAGCCACATCGGTAATGCCGTGGTCTCTGGCCAGGTAGTAGGCCGTGGCGAGCCCGTGCAGTCCGCCGCCAATGATGACCACCTCGTAGCTGGACTTCAACCGGGGCTTTTTCCCCCACAAGGATTTATATGTAAAAAGCATGATCGGGTTCTCCTTCTTAATGTGTCGGAGCATTGACCTGACAATGGGTTGTGGTGTCTCGTAACCGGATTCATTAGCACTATGTCAATGTAATAAAACATGTCAAGTAAAAAAGAAAGAATGATGTAATCTGCTTCAAAATCAATTGACATCCGTTGATCTATATGATTATTTTCATTTATCTTAAGTAGGTTAAGCCTTTTTAAGCAAATGAAAGAAATCTTTCATACACATTGATCGATGAGAGAATATGAATCAAAAATCATCACCTCCTGCACACCCTGTGATTAAACACATCATGGCCCATCTAACCTCCTTGACACCCAAAGGACGGACTATCGGGAAATATGTCATGCAATTCCCCCGCAAAGCGGTGTTTATGACTACGCGAGAACTGTCTGAAGTATGCAATGTCAGCGAGGCGACCGTTGTCAGGTTCGTGAATCAACTGGGCTTTGGTGGGTATGGGGATTTTCTTCAGGCATTACGGGATTATGTCGACACCGGGTTGACATTGCAGGATAGGGTCGATCTTCCGGGGATGAAAGCGCCGGGAACCGATCGATTTCACAGGGTTGTGTTTGATGAGATGAGCAATTTAAAGCAATTCTACGAATCCATGGATATGAAAACCATGGATAGTTTTGTGGAAGCGCTTGCGGAAAGTTCCTGGATCTATACGATCGGATCTCGACTTTCTTTTACCTTTGCCTACTATCTGGGTTGGTCTCTGACCAAGGTACGCAAGGGTATTCACATTCTCAATGGCAGTGACAGCACGACCATCGACTGGCTTACGAATGCCCCTGCCGATAGCCTGATTGTAATGATCGCCACATCACGGTACCCCAATGAATTGATAAAGATGGGTAAAGTAGTGAGGCGTCTGGGATATCGCTTACTGGTCATCGCGGACAGTGCCCTATGCCCCCTGACGCAGTTTGCCAATCTTTCCCTGGTGGTGCCGACGAAAAATATTCCCTTTATCGGGAGCCCGACAACCATTTCATGTATCATCAACTATCTGGTGCAGGAGCTTGCCAGTAGGGAGGGCGCCCGACTTGAGGCTCATCAGGAGACACTGGAGAAAGTATACCGTGAAAATGACGTGCTTTTTGACCTATACAAAGAGGAGCCTGGTATTGGGTAAATGTCAGGAGAAAGAGACGGTCCAAATTCACTACTAACCCTGAAAAAAAGGAGTAAGATATGGGTATTACAACCGATGAGTTATTTTTCAAACCAAAACTCCGAATCCTCAACGATGATCAGATTAGAAAGATTCATATGTCCATTTTGGAGGTGCTTGAACGCACCGGAGTGCAAATCACCCATTCCAAGGCACGCGAAATTCTCGACGGCGCCGGTGCAAAAGTGGAGGGCGACCGGGTTCGGATTCCCGGGTGGTTGGTAGAGGACGCGATTCGCAAAACGCCTTCACGTCTCATTCTGGGCAACCGTAAGGGTGAGCGCGCAGTGGTCCTAGAAGGTGATAAGAGCTGGTTCGGCCCCAGCCTCGATTGCATTGACTATCTGGATCCCGTCACCAACGAACGTATGCGATTTACCAGCGATCATTGTCGAATATCCGCTACGGTGGCTGACTATTGTCCCCATTTCGACTGGGTCATGACCATCGGCATGGCTGCAGACCAGCCGGCGGACATTGCCGATCGGGTCGTTGCGCGCCAAACCATGACCTATTGTGAAAAGCCGCTTGTCGTCTGCTGTAAAGACACCAATAGTATGCGGGACATTTATGAGATGGCCCTGCTGATTTGCGGTGGCAAAGAAAATTTTGAAAAAGCGCCCATCGTGGCCCATTATTCCGAGCCTATTTCTCCGCTACTATACTATGACCCCGCCGTGGACAAGATGATCTATTCTGTGGAAAACAACATCCCGTTGATTAATTTCCCCTGTGTCCAATCCAGTGGAACAGCACCGGCCACCTTAGCCGGCGCTATCATCCAGGGGGCGGCCGAATCGATTAGCGGTGCAGTCCTGGCGCAGGCCATCAGCCCCGGTGCACCCTTTGTTTTTGGTGCTTTTGTGACCGTCATGGATATGAAAACCACGGTATTTTCCTATGGCGCCACCGAAATGAGCATCATGGTGGGTGCCTTGGCCCAACTGGCCCAACATTGGAACATACCTTTCTATGGTACAGCGGGCGCCACTGATGCCAAATTCCCGGATGCCCAGGCAGCCGCAGAAGCCACCCAGCAGATCATGACTGCCGCCACTGTCGGCTCCGGCCTGGTGCACGACTGTGCCAGTTGGATCGATCACGGATCCGTTGTTTCTCCGGGATTCATGGTGCTGGTCAATGAAATTCTCGGTAATGTAAAGCGATTTATGAATGGTATGCCCATAACTGAAGAAAGCATGGCATTGGATCTCATAGATTCTGTCGGACCTGGCGGCAATTATCTGATGGAGCAGCACACCCTGGATAACTTCCGTAACATTCGCTACTCCACGCTTTTTGAACGCATGATCCGCCAGGACTGGGAAGATGCCGGCGCCAAAAGCTTTGAAGACCGGCTAAGGGAGCACACCCAGAAGGCCATGGCCCACGAACCGGCTGCCTTGGCTCCCGAAATTCTTGAGGAACTGGATCGTATGCAAGCCCGTTGGAAATAGAATCATCAGGCTCGCCAAAGATTCCACATGATGGTATTTAGCTGCGATTGAAAAGAATGGTGAGCAACACTTCCAGTTTGAGTCAACCAAACCGGTCATTCATGTGGGAAGGTTAGGTAATGAGACAACGTAACAAGAAGCTCATCCGGCTGTTTGATGATGCTACTTCTTCTGAAAAACAATTCCATTTTCAGATCGCCAAGCGATACTACCAGGAAGTCGTTGCCCTGCATCCAGACAGCCCTGAGGCCGATATAGCCAGGGAAAGAATCCGGGATATGAACGCCCTTTCGGTGGAAAAAGGGATATATCAGCGGATACATGCCAACGCCAAAAAAATACTGACTGAAATCGGTATGGACATATCGGCCAGCCCGGTATTGATGGCACTTCTCCTTGAGGCCGATGCCATCGATACGAAAAGTGAAAACGCACTGTTTGTTCCCATCAAGGCGGAATATCTGGAAGCCTGTCTGGAAACGGTACCCAGGGACATGGCGGAAGATCCCGGTGAAAATGCATTTGGAACCGGAGCCACACCGCCCTTTTTGCTCCGTCCGGGAAGAGACGATCTTGCCCCTGCCAATCGGACAGAATTCGAAAAAATTGTTAGAACCGCCGTAGAATACGCGGATACATTGGGCATCTTCTCCATTCCGGTGGCAACGGACAGATCGATTTCCGTTTTTGATAGCTCACGGCTCATGGAGGATTATTTTCCAGACCTCAAAATGACCTATACCCGCAATATGTCGGACCAAGAGACCGCCTATTTTAAGGACCGGAGCGACTGGATGGATGGCACCAGCCTAATGACATCCATGACCTTTATGCCGAACATGGTAGCCCCCTTTATTCGCAGCGCCAAATCCGGCAACAACCTACTGCTTCTGGATCTGACAATTGCCGGTGCTTCGGGTCCGGCCAGCCCGGAGGCCCTGTTGACCCAGATACATGCACAGGTGCTGTTCATGATGATCCTGGCCCAGACCATCCATCCCGGCATCGCTTGTGTTCATGGGGGAATACCGGATGTTTTGGGTGTTGGCGGTGATCTTGATTACAGCGATCCGGGGCAACCCATCATCAATTCGGCCATGGCGCGTCTCAACCTGTGGGTGACGGGCTTTCCCTCCGCCCAATCGGGTGGCAGTACGAACATTGTCAACGACATTCCGGCCGCGGTCGAGGAGTCGGAACGTTCCCGAAATACACTAAGATTATATGGCGTTCATATCCTGCGTCATGCCATGGGAGCCATGGGAAACTTGAACTATTTCAGTCTCGAAAAATTTATCGAGGATTGTAAACGCGAGAGAAACGCCAGATTGCAATGGCTCAGGACCCGACATGATTTTGTGGTGCCGCTTCATCTGCCGGAAGACCCGGATGCAGTGTCGGGAATCCGGGAAATTGCCGAGAGGGGTGGTGCCAAAAACGCCGAGCACACCCTTAAACACGTGGATGCGTTTGCCCGGTGGCACAGAGTTCTGGCCGAAGCTGGTGAGGAAAAAGCCTATTTCCCGGAGCTGAAGGATGTCGTGACCGATATTGACGAGGAAGTGGAACGTGGCTCCGCAGCGGAATCCATAAAACAACTCCAGGAGACTTTCCTTAAAAGCTAGGCTGAACGATCTTCGTGCCAATCAGTCTTTTGCCAGGGACTTTTCACCCTTATCCCTAATTTTTCGGATCGCCGACAGGGTCTTATCCGCAAGGGAAGGAGCCTTGTGGGTTTTGAGGATCTCTCGCAGTTTTTCCTGGATCACGTCAGCCAGGTCTTTGGAACCTGCTTGTTGCCATACCTCGCGGGGATCGCGTGTCATCAGACCAGGCACCCAGAGTTCATCCTTAAAGTGTTTAAGGGTATGGGGTTCCTGTAAGAAATGCCCACCAGGTCCTACCTTTTCAATTATCTCACGAGCCAGCGTTTCCTGGTTGATTGTAATGCCGCGCACAAAGCGTTTGGTCATGCCGATATTTTCATTGCCCAATACCAGCTGTGCCGTCGAGCAAATCATGCCGTTGTCCATGTAGCCCACGTCATGGATCAAATTGAGACCGCCAAGACCTTGGGCCAGAATCGAAAAGGCTGATTCGGCACCGGCCTGGGCATCCAGAACTTTTGCACCTGTGGAGCCTGCCAGACCCCATGTAGGTAACCCAAAAGACAAGGCGACTTCTGTCTGAGCCGCCAGGGCCAGACTCATTTCGGGGCACGCCAGGGATAAGAGACCCGAGGACATATCTAACGCTCCGAAATTGCATCCCATACTACAGGGACATCCCGGATTCCGAAGTTGGGCCAGTACCACACACATGAGTGCTTCGGCCGTACCCTGGACAAGCCCGCCGGCAAGTGTCACCGGGGCAGTGGCCCCAAACTGAATCGAAGGGCCCTGCATCTGAGGCAGATTCAGATCGGCACAAACGAAGATTCTATCGATAACATCTTCAGGATGAACCAGGGGAGAAATCGGTTCGGGATAGAAGATAAGAAATGGGCGATTCTGGAGGTTTTCCAGTCCCCCGGCCACCTCCGCAGCCATTTCATATACCCGTTCCACACCCCTGGGGGTATAGCCAATAAAGACAATGGGTTTGGTGGTATTTATGACAACTGCTTCAAACTCATACAAATCGGCTACGGTGGGTGGAATATTTTGGGCCGATCCCATGGGCATAACCCAGTCGATATGCTCCATGGCATCTGCCACCCTGGCACCGTTAGCGATATCCACCACCTGGGTGGGATGGATGTCGCCTGTCAGGGCATCCATGGTATTGGGGCTGGCTGTGGACGTGCCATAGTAGCTTTTACGTCCTTCCACCTCCATGGCACGCCTGCCATCACGGTTGTAGATCGTGTATCCTTTGGGTGTGGTGTCCAGACAGGCTTTGACCACGTGTTCAGGAACTTTTACATGCTCGTTTTTGACACGACAGCCGGCCTGTTTGAGTAATTTTCTGGCGCCGTCGTGATGTATTTTGAACCCCACCTTGGCCATGACATCGTAGCTGGCGCGTTTGATTTCCGCTATCTGGTCATCGGTAAGTACCCGGAACGAAACCGATCCTTTTTCGATTGAGCCTGTCTGTATCATGATCCCTCCTAAGAGATTTATTTGCATTTTTGAAATAAATTCGGGAAGACGTCTTTTTAGAATATGCCATTATTTTTAGCACGCCTTATAACACCTTCATATTGACAAGCGGTTTTGGATATTCAATAGTCAGAACCAGACGGTTATATCAAATTTCTCTCCAAAACTTTTCACAGAAAGGAGAACAGAATGAAAATTCTTGTGGGTTATAACGACGCCAAAGCCACCGAAGCTGTTTTGAAATCTGCCCATAAGCATGCCCTTGCATTTAAGGCTGACGTTTTTATTATGACCTCCATGGAACAAAGCCCTACTTTGAAAAAAGAAGAGATCGATAAAGTTGAAAGCAAGCTGGAAAAAATTAAAAAACTTTTCAAAGCAGATGATATCCCCTGTGAGACACACGCATCTGTTAGTTACGAGACTCCCGGGGAAGATCTGATCCGGTTTGCAAAAGAAAATGATATTGATGAAATCATTATCGGTATCAAAAAAACATCCAAAGTAGGAAAACTGATGTTTGGTTCCACCGCCCAATACGTCATCCTGAAAGCGCCCTGTCCGGTTCTGGCTGTCAAGTGACAGCGGAAGACAACATTATTCATCTTATCATTGAAATTCGCCATTTTTTTGAGGATCTCAACGAGGGTTATTTAAAACCATTTCTGGCGGACTGGCCCTTGAAAACATGTACGACGCGTTCTGTCTTGCCCAACGATTTACCCGTTCTTTCCTATCTGCCCGCGGTTGTCAAGGCTGCCACAAAGAAAACCGAAACTCTTGTCAACATGCTGTCGTCCCTGGCAAATCATGTGGCATGGGGTCAAACATATTCAGCACAGGATTTGGGTGTTGGATTTCTTGAAAAATATGGATGGACGGAGATTATGGGTCTGCGTGGGCCCGTTGCCAGCGATCGTTTGGCCTGTGGATTTTTATTGTTAGGATCACAAGTTGAGTATCCCCAGCACTGTCATGAGGCCGAAGAAGTTTACGTGCCCTTAACAGACCGGACGCTCTGGCATCAAAGCAATCAGGATTGGATCTATCGCACACCTGGCCTGCCCATATATCATGCCTCCTGGAAGTCCCATGCCATGCGAACGGAAACAACACCCCTGCTTGCCCTCTATCTCTGGCGAGGAGGCAACCTGGTCCAGAAATCACGTTTTACACCATAACCATTTAAAAATATTGGTCACTGAGATTGTCGTGCGTGAAGACGTTCTGCTTCATCCGGCACATGGATGACATGTTCCACCTGTTTCAACTCCTCCAGGGAGATATGACATTTGATGACATGCCGGTCGGTCACGACCTGCTCCGGTGGCGGTTCATTGTCGCAAATCTCGCCGATTCTCCGATGACATCGGGTGCAGAAGGGACAGCCCTTGGGCGGCTTCATGGCACTCGGTAAATTGCCTTCCAGTACGATTTCGCGCTTGGTTACCTCCGGATCGGCAATCGGTACCGCAGATAGCAGCGCCTCAGTATATGGCTGATAAGGCGGTGCAAAGATCTGCTCGGTGGTGCCCCTTTCCAAAATGTGCCCCAAGTACATGACAACAATCCGATCTGATAAGTAACGCACCACACTCAAATCATGGCTGATAAAAAGCAGTGTGGTTTTATGTTCGCGCTGAATATCCATGAGCAGTTCGGTCACGGCCGCGGCCACCGAAACATCCAGAGCCGAAACCGGTTCATCGGCAATGACCATGCTGGGATTACCGGCGAACGCCCGGGCGATACCGATTCGCTGCTTCTGACCACCTGAGAGCTGACGCGGCTTTCGAAAGTAAAAATCCCGGGGTAGTTTGACGATATCCAGCAGCTTCATGACGCGGTTAAAAATCTTTGCTTTATCACTTTCGACCCCAAATTTTTTAATTACCCGCGATATCTGACCACCGATGCTGTGACTGGGATTAAGGGTGTCAAATGGATTTTGAAATACCATCTGCAACGAAGCAATCTCTTTAGGGCTGCGATCGCGGACGGCAATATCGGAGATGTCTTTACCCAGGTGGCGAACCTCGCCTTCGGTACCCTTTTCCAGACCCATCAGCACTTTGGCAAAGGTCGATTTGCCACATCCGGATTCACCCACAATCGCCACGGTTTCGCCTTCATGGGCCGTAAAATTCAGCTCTTCGTTGGCCTTGACATAACGGATCCGTTTGCCGCTGATCAAGGCCTTCAGTGAGTTGTCGCGGACTTCATAATACTTCTTCATTTTATCGACATTCAGAACCCGTTCACCCAGTTCGAGAGCTTCTTTCTTTTCCCCTTCCCCGGTTTGAAGCCGGATATCGATCTCCTTATATCGCAGGCAGCGTACGCGATGGTCAGGGGCGCTGTCTACGACATGCTCCATTTTGAAATGGTCCACATCGCAAAGTCCCTCTTTAAAATGGTCACAGCGCGGGTGATAATAACAGCCCTGGGGCCGCTCAAAAGGCAAGGGCAGTTGCCCCCGGATCGGTTTCAGCGGGGCTGCATGTTTATCGGCCGTGGGCAGGGGAATGCAGGCAAACAGGCCATGGGTATAGGGATGTCGCGGCCAGGTAAATAGGGAGTTGATGGTGCCTTCCTCCACCACCTCACCGGAATACATTACAAATACCCGGTCGCAGGTTTCCAATATCAGACCGAGATTGTGGGAAATATAGATCTGCGAGGTGCCATATTTCTTGCTGATGTCGGCCACCAGCTTGACGATGCCGGCCTCCACGGTGACATCCAGTGCCGTTGTGGGTTCATCCAGAAGCAACAGAGACGGATTCGACAACAATCCCATGGCAATCACCACGCGTTGCTGCTGGCCGCCCGACAACTGGTGCGGGTAGGCTTCCATGATCCGTTCGGGGTCGGGCAGTTTGACATCACCTAACATCTGCAAGGCCCGCTTCCGTGCTTCTTCTGTGGAGATATCCTCATGTGCCAGGGGCACTTCCATCAGTTGGGTACTGATTTTAAGACTTGGATTCAAGGATGCAAAGGGTTCCTGATAGATCATAGCGACTTCGGATCCGCGGATGTTGCGCAGTTCGTCGTCCGACAGCTGAGTTAAATCGCGTCCCTTGAAGGTAATGCTGCCGCTTTTAATGCCGCCGTTGGCGCCCATGTGCTGCATGATGGCCATTGCCACCGTGGATTTGCCGCAGCCGGATTCCCCAACGATGCCTATGGTTTCGCCCGGAAGCACTGTCAACGAAAAATCGACGACGGCCGGAATCTCGCCTGCGCGGGTATAATATGAAATACAGAGATCCTTACAAACCAGTATCGGTTCCTGATCAGTGTTCATGGATTGCTTTCCTCCTAATCGCGCAATGAAATTTCACGTAGGCCGTCCGCCAACAAGTTAAATCCCAGGATCAATGACGATATGGCAATACAGGGAAATAGCGTCATGTGGGGGAAAGCCATGGCCATTTGACGAGTTTCGTTAACCATGCCGCCCCAGTCAGGATCCGGCGGTGGCAGACCCAGACCCAGAAAACCAAGCACGCCGATGGTGATAATCACATAACCCAGACGCAGGCAGGCATCCACAATGAGCGGGCCGCGTGCGTTGGGTAAGATCTCAACCAGCATGACTCGCCAGTCTGATTCACCTCTGGTTTGAGCTGCGGCCACATAATCCCGATTGCGAAGATCCAGCACCAATCCCCGAACGATACGCATGATTCCCGGTGAGGATGCAAAGGTGATGGCAATGATGATGTTAAATCCGGAAGCCCCGATGGTGGCGATAATGATAATATACAACACCAGCACCGGAAACGAAAGAATGATGTCTGCAATACGGGACAAAACATCATCCACCCAACCACCGCGGTACCCGGCCGCAAGACCCATGAGAATACCTACCGTGTAAGCGCAAATGGTCGCCAGAGGAGCGTAGATGAGTACGGTGCGCGAGCCCCAAATAATGCGACTGAGGATATCCCGGCCGATGTGATCCGTTCCCAGCCAGAAGGTACCGCCGGTTTTAATCGCTTCCATACCAGGTTTGGCAAAGGGCTGGATGGAGGAGTTGGGGTCAAAAGGTGCCAAGAGAGGCGCAAAAAGTGCCACCAGCACCCAGAACAGAACCAGGAAAGCTCCCACCATTCCGACCCAACTTTCCCGCAACAATGCGAAGGATTTCAATCCGCGAATGAATGCGGCACCATATCCTGCTTTGGGCATTTCAGTGATAGATGTCGTCATGATAAAAGCCTCCTTAACTAAAACGGATGCGGGGATTGAGAAATGTATAGCCGATATCGGCCAATGTTTGGGTGGTAACGGCCACGCACACCGCCACCATGGCGCAGGCTTCCAGAAGGGCGATGTCGTTGTTCAGGGAAGCCTCCAGGATGAGTGCGCCAAAGCCTTTATAGGCAAAGAAAAATTCAACCACAATCACCCCGGACAACAGCCAGTTGATTTGTAGCATGATAACCGTAAAAGGGGCGATAAGTGCGTTTCGTAAGGCATGTTTCACAATTACCGATTTGTAAGGCAGACCCTTTAAGATAGCCGTCCGGATGTACTGGGAGGTCATCACTTCCGCCATGGACGCTCGTGTCATACGAGCTACGTAGCCAAAATCATACACGATCAAGACCAAGGCCGGCAGAATCAATTGTTTGAATTCAAATCCGCCTGACATGCTGCTGGTGCCCGGCAGCCACTTAAGCGTAAACACAAATAGCGCCGAGAAGATCACCGCGCTGGCAAATTCCGGCACCGAGGTGGTTAGAATACCGAACACTGAGATCGATCGATCCAGCTTGGACCCCTCCTTCATTCCCGATAAAACACCCAGTGTCAGCGATAAGGGGATCATGATCGCAAAAGTCCAAAAGCCCAGTATTGCAGTATTCCAAAGCCTTGGTAGCATTACATCGGCCACCGGACCTTTAAAACGGATGGATTCACCCAGGTCTCCGGTGGCAAAGTTGCCCAACCATTTTACATAGCGCAATAGCATGGGTTGATTGTATCCGTGCTTCTCGCGCCACAGCTCACGTTGTTCTTCGTTGGAAAACTGTCCCAAGACTCGAATGGCCGGATCACCGGTTAAATCAGTTTCCAGCAATATAAAAAGAATCAGCGATACGACGATCATGGTAAAGACCATGAACCCGAATCGCTTTGCAATCAAGGTGACCATCGTAAGCCTCCTGATTTGTCGATTGGTTGTGAGGAGTTAAAACGCGGAGGGTGCCGCAGCACCCCCCACACTCGGGTTACGCCATTTTAGATTAGGCTAATGAAACCTTATGAAATCGGTAGTAGCGGGTTGGATGCATTTCAAAACCGACTACATTCTCGCGAACAGCCGTAAAAACAGATCGGAAGAAAGGCTGGACCAAAACAGCATCATCCTGAAGGAGCTTTTCAACCTTTTCCATCTTGACGCGGCGCTGTTCCACGTTCACCGTCGATTCCGCTTCGGTGAGCGCTTTATCAAATTCCGGGTTGGCGTAACTGGATTCGTTCCAGGGCACACCGGTACGATAGGCCAGTCCCAGCACCATGACGGCCAACGGCCGGTGGGTCCAGGAGGTCAGGCTCAAGGGTGCCTTGGTCCAGACATCCCAATATTGTGCCTGGGGCATCACGTTCATCTTGATATTGATCCCCGCAGCGGCGGCATCCTCTTTGAGCACAGCCACGGAATCCTGTTCCCAGACACCGTCGGTGTTGCCGACGTTGCAGGAGACATCGATGCCATCGGGGTAGCCGGCCTCCTTGAGCAACTGTTTGGCCTCAGCGATATTTCGCTTCAATGGCGGCAATTTAAAATACTCGGGATGAATCGTGGCCACATGGTGATGTTCGGCCACAATCCCCAAACCACGATGGGCGATATCGAGCTGCCGCTGGGCATCACAGGTCAACTGCACAGCCCGGCGCACACGCTTGTCGGTAAACGGCTCCTCGGTGACTTTCATGCGGATCACACCGGTCTGGGTTGAGGGGATGTCGACGACCTTGATACCCGGAATGTTTTTGGCTGCTTCCAGAGTGGTGAGATCCAGAGCGTAGATGACGTCCACCTGCTTTGAAGCGATGGCAGCCAGATAAGCACCGGCATCTTCCCCCAGATCGACAATGCGAATCTCATCCAGAAAAACATCGCCGCCCCACCAGGGTTCTTTACGCTTTTTCAAAACAGCCAGTTCCCCCACCCTGAATTCGGTAAGGGTGTACGGACCGGTGCCCACCGGGTTTTTGGACAGATCCCCGCCATCTTTTTCAAAATCGCGGTGTACGATGGCCGTGGGATAGTTGTAGAGATTTTCCGGTATAGCGAGCACGGGTGAATTCAGATTGAGTCTGACCGTATGATTGTCGATTTTTTTGACAGCGTTCGGAGACATGCGCTTGACCGGATTCCCCTTGGAATCTTTTTCACCGGTTTCCTCGAGCATGGCATCGAACAAGCCCAGGTTGGAGGAACCGGTTTTGGGATCCAGCCAACGGGTGAAATTAAAGACCACATCGTCAGCATTGAAGTCGTCGCCATTGGACCACTTGATGCCCTTTCGCAGGTGAAATGTCCAGGTTTTGAGGTCATCCGAAGCTTCCCAGCTGGTCGCCAAGCTTGGTCGGGTGATGTTGTCCGGTCCGGTCTCTACCATGTACTCGACAATATGACGACCTACGATAGACTTCTGAGTCCAGGACCAGGTGGCCGGATCGGCCATTTCCTGCACCTGCATTGCATACTTCAAAACGCCGCCCTTTTTCTGAGCCGCATGGGCGGTTCCCACAAAATCCGGTACAATTTTCTTGCCCAGGATTTTGCTGGCCATGCCGTAGGCCGTAGTGGCGGAGACACCCAGCAAGGTGGCCGTGCGCAGAAACTCGCGCCGCGAGCATTTACCGTTTATAAGTGATTTTTTCATTTGTTCGACACCGGGGTGCACTCTTTTTGTCGTCATGATGTTACCTCCTTCCAGAAATGTTGGATTGATAAGAAAGATCACACTGTCTGGTTAATATGTTGAGATCATAGTTTGACAATTTGAAAACATATTAAATATTGGCAATATACAAAAAAATCGATTTACGATTTCTTCATAAACGATCGTTTGGTTTTAACGATACCGGTTGAAAGTGTAATAATTTTAAATGGAACACACAACATTTGAGAAAAAGCATTCTGCCAGTTGTTCGCAGAATGCGATTCTATCAATGAGGAACGGATTGAACCAAAACAGCGAGTACATTCCCCGCAGGTTCTGCCGTGCGGCAGTGCTTCGCATGCTTCGGGGAATCTTGCAATAACGACCACACATAACCGCCAGCAAGGCAGAAAGTTATGTGGTGCAGGGCAGAACGCCATACAACTTATAAATATTATTTAGAAAAAACCATGTGTCTTGTCAAGTCTTAATCCTAAAATGCATATAGCTAACCTATCGAAATTTCAGTAAACTAACTCTGCCAATACGTGCAAAGTCATGCGTGTCGCTGATTTGCAGAAGACAAATGGTATTTAAGGAATGATAAATTTTAGACAGTGGCTGTTATTGGCCCCTTTGGTTGAACCGAAACAGCAAGCGTAATACCCGTAGGTTCTGCCGTTCTGCAGTGCTTCACATGCTGCGAGGTTCTTCAATATCTCAATTGTATTTGGAGAGATAATCGTCTGGGATCTGGATGGCAACAACCTTCCCTTTGGCACATAGGCTGTCTTTGGAAAACAGATCAATGGAAACCACGACCTTACGACCTTTGATCTCATCGATTGTTGCGCGCATCAAAATTTCCTGGTCAATGAGAACCGGTGCCAGGTAGTCCACATGTAAAGAGGCCGTAACAAAGCGGGACAGTGGTTCGACACCGAGTTCCTTACCTTCTTTCCTGTGCAGTGCCGCTGCAGCCGTGCCGGCTGCATGACAGTCGATCAGGGAAGCAACCAGTCCGCCATACACAAAATTCTGTGCCCCTGTATGAAAAGGCTCGGGCTGATACCGGCATACCGTCTCGTCTCCATCCCAGTAACTCTTGATTTGGTGACCGTGTTTGTTCATCCTTCCGCAACCGTAGCAGATGGCATAATCGTCAGGGTAGTAATCTTGAATGCCTTTTTGTGCCATTGTTTTCTCCTTTTTCGCGTTTGAAGTGTATCCTATAGCACAGAGAAGACCTCCAATCCAATCGC
>JAHEIB010000167.1 GCA_024639645.1 Deltaproteobacteria bacterium | reverse complement strand
GTTTCCGCTCGAATTCGGTCTGTCGCTGGTGGGCATAAAAACTTTTGAGGTCAACAGGACGTGGTGTCGTTTGCCATTGTTTTTCAGGGCCTTGCCCAGTATTCTCTCGCTCCTGCCTTCTGCATAGACGTTGGCGCAATCCAGTAAATTGACACCGTAGTCAAGGGCCTTGTCTATCATCAGCAATGAGGTGGATTCGTCTGTGGGCCCACCGAAATTCATAGTGCCCAATGTCAATTCTGAAACCATCAGGCCCGAGCGGCCTAAACGTCTGTATTGCATGTTCCTGATTCCTTAGCCATGCCTCTGAAAAAGACAGGGCTCGATAGTTTGGCGTTGATTCGTTCGCTTGAACATAGCTTTGTGCTGCGATATTTCCTTGTGGAATAAATTTGTGCAACGAATCTATTAGCATAAAAAGATTTTTTGAACTACTGAAAATCGCAACTTCTTGAAAAGATGTGTAAAGTATGATTTTGTTGGCAGGGCAAAATCAATGAATGAAAGGAGAGACCATCATGGGTATTCAGGAAATCATGATTGTGGGATCGGGTCTCATGGGGAGTGGTATCGCCCAGGTGTGCGCACAGGCTGGGCGTGACGTTCTGTTATATGATGTTTCCGATGAGGCCCTTCAAAAGGCGCTCAAAAGCATTGAATGGTCCGTGGGTAAATTGATTGAGAAAGGAGCATTGAGTGAAACCAGGGCAACCATTATCGACCGCATAAAAACGATTCAGGATCCTTCGGCGGGCAAAGATGTCGACCTTGTCATCGAGGCTGTTTTTGAACAATGTGAATTGAAGCAGGAACTATTCCGACGTCTGGACGGGATATGCAGACAAGAAACCCTGTTTGCAAGCAACACATCCGCAATTCCCATCACGGACCTCGCGGCGGTCACTGGTCGGGCGAATAAATTCATGGGGCTCCATTTTTTCAGTCCAGTACCCATGATGCAGGCCGTTGAAGTGGTTCGTGGTACGGCAACAGCCGATGACACATTGGCTTCAGGTTTGAATTTTGTCCGTGGCCTCGGAAAAGAACCGATTCAGGTAAACCGCGATGTCAGCGGGTTTGTCATCAATCGTATCAATTTTCCTTCGGCTATTGAGGCAATGCGTCTCGTTGAAGAGGGTGTTGCCACCGTGGAAGATATCGACAAGGGGCTGCGACTCGCTTCTGGTAGAAAAATGGGTATCTTTGAGACCGGCGACATGGTGGGTCTGGATGTGACCTATGGTGCCTTGATGTCCATGTATCAGGAAACCGGTGATGGACGATGGTACCCGCCGCTTTTGCTTCGCAGAAAAGTTAAAGCGGGCCATCTGGGACGCAAAACCGGTATAGGCTGGTATTCATATCATCCTGACGGCACCAGAAAATAATATCAATGCTCTTTTGATCATTTCCTCATCAATTGAACCAAGGCAATTTTGTTTCGGATTCAATACGTTCGTGGAGCGAAATTTAATGGATCATTTTAAAGTTAATTCGAAAGATCTCTTTTTCATCCTCAAGGAACAACTTTCATATGGTTCCCTGTGTCGGCTGGACCGCTACAAAGACCTGAATGAGCTTACCTTGGACATGCTGGTGACTGAAGCCATCAGCTTTGCCAGGGGCGTTGTGGCACCTCTCCAGGAAATCGGTGAGGTCAGAGGAATCGGTTTTGACGGCGATTCCGTTACTTGCCCCGGGGAATTTAAAGAGGCTTTCAGACAGTACGGTGAAGATGGGTGGATTGCAGCGGCCAGAAATACGAAATACGGCGGACAGGGTTTCCCGCACATGATGCGCATTGTCATCAATGACCTCATGTATGGGGCATGCCAGTCATTTAACATGGCACCCAGCCTGACGCATGGGGCTGCCCACCTGATCGAAAGTTTCGGTAGTGATGCTTTGAAGTGCCTGTTTGTTCCCAATATGTTCAAGGGTGTCTGGGCCGGCACCATGTGTTTGACGGAGACGGAAGCTGGATCGAATCTGGCGGCGATTCAAACAACTGCTGTGCCGAACGGGGATGCATACCGCATCAAGGGTACAAAGGTGTTTATTTCCTGGGGCGATCATGACCTGACCGAAAACATCATTCATCTCGTTTTGGCGAGAATTCAGGGCGCACCTCCAGGCGTGGAAGGTCTTTCGCTGTTCGTCGTGCCAAAGATACAGGTAGAGAAAGATGGCGGTCTTGGCCGATCCAACGATGTTGTTTGTGCCGGCGTTGAGGAAAAGATGGGATTGCATGCGTCGCCTACCTGTATGTTGAATTTTGGGGCCAGGGATGGATGTATCGGCTATCTCTGTGGCAGGGAGAACAAAGGACTCTCTCACATGTTCCAGATGATGAATTCGGCCAGGATCAACACGGGTGTCAGCGGCATGGGCATTGCCGGCACTGCCTATCTCAATGCACTGGCATATGCAGTACAGCGCAGGCAGGGCCAGGATATTACCGGCAGCAAAGCTGGGGATGTGGCCATCATCGACCATCCCGATGTTCGCCGTATGCTCCTGTGGATGAAGGGGACTGTGGACGGGATGCGGTCCATGATATACAGCTGTGCGTTCTGGCAGGATTTTGCATTGGAACTCCCGCAGGGCCCTGAAAAGGCGCATTACGCAAATCTTGTGGATTTCATGACACCCATCATCAAAGCCTGTTGCTCTGAATGGGGGTTCAGGGTTTGCGAGACAGCCATTCAGTGCCTGGGGGGGTATGGATACTGTAAAGACTATCCTCTGGAGCAATACTTGCGGGACGTCAAAATTCTGTCTCTTTACGAGGGAACCAATGGTATCCAAGCCATGGATCTTTTGGGTCGTAAAATGACCATCCGGGGAGGGGCCTGCTATCAAGCTTTCAGAAAGGAAATTACATCTTTTTGCCGGAAGCATAAGAATCACCCCGTCCTTGGACAACAGCTTAATACATTGGCAGGGGCCATGCACCAGTTAAAGCAAACCACTGTGAAATTGGCGAATATGAAAAAGAAGGATCCTCTACAGTGGGCTTCAAGGTCTTATCCCATGTTGATGGTGTTTGGAGAGATTAGCATGGCCTGGCGGCTGCTGGACATGGCCTCGGTAGCATACGACCCATCCCGGCCGAAAGTTAGAAAATCCGATTTTTATCGTGGCAAGGTATTCCAGGCAAAGTTTTTTGTGGATGAAACACTTCCCGGAACCCTTGCGAAAATGGGCTCCTGTCTGAGGGAGGGCCGTGAAGTTGTGGAGATGCCGGAAAGGGCTTTTTAGCCGCAAGTGGTTTCAAATGTCTCTTTTATGGGGGTAGAAAAATGAAAGAAGCTGTAATCATCAGTGCCGTCAGGACGCCGGTGGGACGTTACATGGGAACCCTGAAAGATATTGAAGCCTATGACTTGGCTGCAAATGTTTTAAATGCAGCTGTAGATAGGGCACACCTTTCTCCGGATCAGGTAGACGAGGTCATCATGGGGCAGTCCTATCAGAACGGCGAGTATGTCAATATCGCCAGGATGGCTCTTTTGCAAGCCGGCTGGCCGGACCATATTCCCGGTGTAACCCTGGACAGACGATGCTGTAGCGGGCTGGAGGTCGTTCGTTATGCTGCGTCTCTGATACGATCCAATGAAGCGGAAATCGTTCTGGCAGGTGGTGTGGAGAGTATGAGCAATGCAGAATTTTACCTTCCCGGTGGTATCAAATGGGGCATCGGGGGCAAGGAGGGCATGCCAAAAGGGCACGGAGATGTCTCCATCTGGGGGCTTCCGTTTTATGACCGTATTCAACGGGCCCGTGTCATGTCTCAACCAACAACCCGCTATGGAATTCTTCCCTCCATGATGTCCTGGGCGGAAACAGCCGCAAAAGAAGAGGGCATTTCAAGGAAAGCCTGTGACCAGTGGTCTTTGGAGAGCCACCGTAAAGCAGTGCTTGCGGCCTCAGAAGGCAAATTTGTAGACGAGATCCTTTCGTTGAAGATACCCGGTAAAAAAGGGGAGGTGGTCCTGTTTGATACGGATGAAACACCTCGTCCGAACACATCCTTCGAGAAGTTGTCTGGTCTTAAACCGGTCCTGGGGGGCGTATGCACTGCAGGGAATTCATCAACAGAAAGTGATGGAGCCGCTGCCGTGTTGATTACTTCCCCAGAAAAGGCCCGGGAACTCGGAGTTGAGCCTCTATCGTCCATCGAATCATGTGCGGTGGTGGGTGGTGACCCCCGAAGAGCTTACCAGACGGTACCCCTCGCGGTAAAAAAAGCACTGGCATCATCACGGTTAACCTTGGATCAGATTGGATGCATCGAAATTCAGGAGGCATTTGCCGCCCAGGTTCTGGCGGATTTAAAGACCATGGGGTTAAGCAGTGATGATTATGGAAAAATCAATGTTAATGGCTCGGGAATATCCCTGGGACATCCTATTGCCTGTACGGGAACACGTGTACTTGTGACACTCCTTCATGAAATGAAACGTGGCAATATTGAGTATGGATTGGCATCCATTTGCGGTGGGGGCGGGCTCGGTATTGCGGCGGTATTTAAAAAATGTTTTTGAGTCGGTTTTATCCGCCTTCGCAGCATACCACGGGCATGCCCGTGGATGAATGCTTAAAAATAAGTTAATTGCTGCGGCGCGATGTCACCCCATAAAAAAGACGGATAACCGCGGCGTAGCCGATGGCGAAGGCGGGCATTTAAATGGGACCACGGGTTTACCCGTGGGGATCCATGTTTTTAGATGTCTTTCAGGGATTCAATCTCCCGGGAAAGTTTATCGTTGGCAGTTTTCAGAAATTCGATTTCTTTTTGGGCGTTTTTTTGTTTTTTGATCATTTGATGCATATGGGATCCAAAGATGGCAAATAGACATACAACAATGATCCGGGCACCCATTTCCCCCAGATCCGGCCGGAATATGTGACTAAAAAATCCAATATCAACGCCTGCAAAAACCAGAAAAATCGAGTCGATGATCCAGTATACAATGGCAATACCGATGGTGATGATAATAATTTCCTCTGAGAGTCTACTTTTCTTTTTACGGCTCGACATATATCACCTAGTTCTTTCAAGAGAGGATGAAAAGAGATGCCACAACAAATGAAATTATATTAAAAAAAGGGTGATGCTGTCAATCAAGCAGTGTATTCAAAATGGAGCTATTGACGCCCATATTGAATTTAATACCCATTCCCTGAGAGCTTGACCACATGACTTCTCCGATGACTTTGATGGATTGTTCATCGCCATGGAGGGGGATGGTCATACTAATCGATTCGCCCACCGGTACTTTTTTGTCCGATTGAATAAAGACACCCCAGCAGTTAATATCCGTAATAAAATCAATAAAGCTTAAATCCATGGTGGCATAACCGACTTTTAGCGAACATGCATGGCGGGCATGGCGTCTACGATCTTTGGGTTCTGTTTTTTCGACCTTTTTTATCATGTTCGGGTATCTTTTTTCTCGTTTGCAGTAAACGTTATTGGAACATGAATAGCTGAATTTGTCAAATCAATGATGCAGGTAGGCAGCTTGAGAACAAAATGGTACCAAAAATTAGAAAAAAATGAAGATATATTATATAATCCCTTGACATAATTATTTAAAACTGACAATTGATATATAAGTTTCTGTACTTGTTATAACGATATACAAACATAGGAGTATTTTTCACGATGGCACTTACAAAAGCGGATATTATCAATACGGTTCAAGCCGACGAAGGGCTAACCAAGCAGCAGAGTACGGATATCATTGAAACCCTGATAGAAATTATCAAAAGTACGCTTCAGTCAGGCGAAGATGTTCTCATAAGTGGATTCGGCAAGTTTTGTATCCGTGATAAAAATGAGAGAAAAGGCCGGAACCCCGCTACAGGTGACGATCTGATGCTGGCGCCGCGGCGAGTTGTGACATTTAAGTGCTCAGGAAAACTGCGGGATCGAATCAATTAACATCTGTCCGGCCCGTAACGCTGTTATTGCGGACGCTGGTACGGTCTGAGATAAATTATAGTGTCATAAATAAAAAACCCTTGTATTTGCTGCAAGGGTTTTTTTATGAAATATCTGGGTTAAACCTAAGTTGAGCGATTGTCGAGGTTGCCGTAGTTACAAGGAAGATGCTGTTCCGCTATAGTGAACTATGCGGCATGGCATCTGACACTGTAGATGCGGTAAGATCGGCAATCGCCCATCTTAGGTTAAACTGTCTTGATGTCTGCATCCCAGGAGCAATCGATGCCGCTCTTCACGGACTGATAAGCAGGGCACAGGTCTGCATAGACCTGGAGGGCTCTTTCCGCCTTTTGCAATAGATCTTTGGGGGCTTCGAATTGATATTTTATTCGAATCTTTGTAATTCTCAGAACACCGTCAACAGCCGCCACATCCCCTTCGACTTGAGCCACCAGGTTTTCAGTCGCTGATATTCCGCGCGCATCCAGCGCACCGGCAAGGGTTCCCGTCAGTCAGCCGGCAACGCCGGCAACAACATGGTCGAGGGTCGCCGGGTATTCCGGTCCTTCCAGTTTTCGCCCGTATTTTTCCTGATAGAAATCCTTGATGCCGCCATGGATACCGAAGTTTATGGGCTCGTCAAAGTTTTTCAGATGGGCCGTTCGATGCGCCCCGGCATGCTTTTTTATTGTCAGATAACTGGTATAGGCAACCGTCATGGTCATACCTCCTTTTTTATTCCGGGAAGAATAGGTGTGTTGGATAGTAGGGGTTCACTGAAAACATTTTATCAAACGTTACCGGCGCAAGTATTCCTGTTGACACTTGCGGGGTAATCGTCAACTCCCCTTGACCCTTAGTATCACCCTTGAACCCTTCTATGGTTGAATGCTGAATCCGGTAAAAAATCTATGCTGACAATTGAAGAACCTCGCAGCAAGCTACGAGGAATCTTCGACCGTAAGGAATTCTACCTAATTTAGATTCGCTCGCTAACTTCGCAGCAAGCTGCTATGAAACGGGCTAGTGTCAAGTGGTTTTTTGTTCTTTGAAATACTTTTTTTGATTTCCATAGTTACATGTTACCCCTCCTTGGATAAGCAACAGGAACTTGAGGTT
>JAHEIB010000166.1 GCA_024639645.1 Deltaproteobacteria bacterium | reverse complement strand
TTTGACCGTGATCTTTTCGGCCGTCTTATGCGCTACGGTCTACCCAGCGGGGGACAGTTTTTCTTGGAAATCTTCGGTTTTGCATTCTTTATTCAAATGTTGGGACGCCTGGGGAACCTCGAGCTCGCTGCCACAAACATCGTATTGTCGATTGAATCCATCGCTTTTTTACCCGTCTTCGGATTTCATATCGGTACGACTACGCTTGTCGGCCAGGCTGTCGGGAGCGGCCAGCCCGAAGATGCCGTCTATGCCACCACCAGTTCGATGCATATCGCCACCGCCTACATGTGCGTTATGGCGGCCATTTTTGTATTTTTTCCTGAGCCATTGCTCGGTCTTTTCAGAAATAACAGTGTTGACCCGATTCTTTCCGGCCAGATTATGGATATGGGGGTCATCCTATTGCGCTTTGTGGCCGTATTTTGCCTTTTCGATGCCATGAACCTTATTTTCTCTGGTACGCTGAAAGGAGCCGGAGACACGCAGTTTATCTTGTGGACTATCGCCGCACTTTCCTGCGGGGTAATGATCATTCCCGTCTATCTGGCTGTGGAGATTTTCAACGCCGGTCTTTATACTGCTTGGGTGTTGGTAACTTTTTATATCGCAGCCCTCGGCATTGCATTCTATCTGCGTTACCGACACGGCAAATGGAAGGAGATGCGGATTATCGAGGCCGCACCCGTCATCCCGGAGCCGCTCGTCAGTGGTCCGCGTTGACGGAAAGGTTGTCACCACCTGCTTACAGCCATATGAAATTAAAAGAGTGCTTCCACAAACGCCTTGGGGTCGAAATCCTGGAGGTCGTCGATCTGTTCCCCGACGCCAATGTATTTCAATGGGAGATTCAACGTACTGCAGATACTTATGGCAATTCCGCCCTTGGCTGTGCCATCCAGCTTGGTCAGGGCAAGACCTGTGATTTCCAGGGCTTCATTGAACAAGGTGGCCTGGGAGATGGCATTTTGGCCGGTGGTGGCATCCAGAACCAGGAGAATTTCATGGGGGGCCTGGGGCATTTTTTTGGCGATGGTTCGTTTGATCTTTTTGATCTCTTCCATTAAATTTATTTTGGTGTGAAGCCTGCCTGCCGTGTCGATGTAAACAATGTCCACATTGCGTGAAAGTGCTGCTTCAATACTGTCGAAGACGACTGCCGAGGGATCTGCATTGTCCTTGTGTTTGACAATCTCGGCGTGGGCTCTTTCAGCCCAGATTGTGAGCTGTTCGATCGCAGCCGCACGGAAGGTATCGGCCGCTGCAATAAGCACTTTCTTGCCCTGGGTGGTCTGTCTTGCCGCAAGTTTGCCTATGGTGGTGGTTTTACCCACACCGTTGACTCCCACAACCATGACAACGTGGGGTTTTTCAGACACGGTATTCGTGGTGGTGGGTACCTGACTTATGATGCCGATGATCTCATCTTTGAGTACTTGTTTGAGACTATGGGCATCTTTGATTTCTGAAGCCTTTTTAGAAATGGTATTCATGATGTCCATGGCGGTGGAGACGCCGATATCGGACGTGATCAGCAATTCTTCCAGCTCCTCCAACAGGTCTTCGTCGAGTTTTCTGTTGGCCGTAAAAAGGTCATCGATGTCTGTGGTGAGTATTTCCCGGGTTTTTGACAGCCCCCTTTTGAGACGACTGAAAAACCCTTTTTTCTCTGATTTTTTTAATGTCTTTGTATTCATAAAATATCTTTTTAGGTTGGCTAGGCGTTTCGGCTGAAGACGTTAAGGTTGCAGAGTGTTCGTCGTTTCATGCGCATCGTCTACAGACTATCCACCTGATTTAGTTGGCTTGCGCTTTTCTGTCAAAGTCAACCGAAACAATCTTGGAGACACCTTTTTCGCCCATGGTGATACCAAAGAGGGTGTCCGCGAATTCCATGGATCGTTTGTTGTGCGTGATCATAATGATCTGCGATTTCTGACCGATCACCTTCAACAGGTCATTGAAACGAAATACGTTGGCGTCGTCCAGAGGGGCGTCGATTTCATCCATGAGACAGAAAGACGTGGGCTTGATAAGAAAAATGGAGAAGATAAAAGCGATGGCGGACATGGCCTTTTCACCACCTGAAAGAAGGCTCATGCGCGTCAATTTTTTGCCTGGTGGGTGAATCATATATTCTACACCCGTCTCCAGTGGCTTGTCCGGATCTGTCAAGACCAGCTTGGCTGTGCCACCCTCAAACAGGCGCGGAAAGACTTCAGAGAGTTTTTCATTAACGGCATTGAATGTGTTGATGAATCGCTCCTGGGTAATCCGGTTAATCTTCTTGATGACCTTGTGAAGATCCTGAATGGCCTTGTCAAGATCTTCCTGCTGCTCGATAAGAAAATCGTAGCGGGTTTTCAATTCATCGTATTCATCGATGGCACCCAGGTTAACGTCTCCGATTCTGGCGATTCTGGATCCCAGACGTTCCTTTTCTTCTTCCATATCCTTGACCGGAAAGGGAGTGTCCTCAGCTATTTTTTCACACTGCAACCTCAGTTGGTCGATGGTTTGAAAGTATTTTTCCTGAAGACGATTAGCGATATTTTCCTGCTTGATGGTCTGTTGTGACTGTTCCAGTTCAAGCATACGAATATTCTGGAGCGTGGTTTCCCTGGTCTTTTGGATATTCGAAACAGCATCGTCCTTTTTCTGTAACTCTTCATCAATGGTCAGGTATTCCGCCTCATTGTGTTGGAGCACCTCTTTGAGTTTTTTGAACTGGGCATACATATGGGACAGTTCATCATCCAAGCGCCTGTTTTTTTCCTTCAATGCAATGCGCTTCTCTTTTTTGATGGCAATGTCCTGGGTGAGTTGTTCCAGTCTTTTTAAACCATCCTGCCAGAAGTCCTTTAGGCGTCTCAAGGTGTTATGGTTGTTCTCGACACTTGCGATGAGTGAGGTATGCTTGAGACGCAGATCGATAATCTGCTGGTTCGCGCTTTCAAGAACCTCCGTGACACCGCTTATCTTTTCGTTGGTATCTGTGACGGCTTTTTGGGCATTGCGGACGTTTTGTTCTATTTCCGAGATGGCCTTTTGAAATTTGCTTATCTCGACATCGATGTTGTTTTCTTCTCCGATAAGCTGCTCCCGCTCTAGGAGCAGCATTTCCAGATGACGCCGGGCGTGTTTCAGTTCTTCAGCCGCCTGATATAGATTTTTTTCGGTCTCTCTTTCTTTAACCAGGAGTTTTTCTTTTTTTTCGATATGCTGCTGCAGGATTTCCTCCAGCTTTCGAAGCTCTTTTCCGAGCGCTTCCTGTGTCTTTTTTTCAGCATCCAATTTTTTGTCGAGTTTTACCGCCTGACGGATCAGCCCTTTCAGTTCCTGCCTTTTGGTGAGAATATTGGACAATTTATCCTTGCTGCCACCCAGAAAGACCCCCTGGTGAGAAATAATATTGCCCTCTTTGGTGACAATTGTCTGGATACGGCCGTTACGGTTGAAACGGGTACAGGCTTCGGTCAGATTGTCGGCTACAAAGACATGTCCCAGGAGTGCATTGGCGACATTTTCAAAACCGGCTTTTACAGACACATGCGCTAGGAGTTTTGGGGATGGCCCGGTGCTCTCTATGGTATTCGGCGATACGGGTTTGATGCCTGGTATAGGAATAAACCCGCCCCGCCCCTCGCCCGTGGCTTGTAGATAATCAATGGCCTGTATGCCTGTGTCCTGATCTTTGACGATGATATATTGCAGCGCATCTCCCAGAACCGATTCCACCGCTGTTTCATAGGTCGGATCCGGTTCGATGACTTCCGCCATCAGTCCCACAATATCTTTCGAAAACCTGGTGTCGACCCTGGTTTTTTGCTGTTCCGGAATTTTTAAATTCGGTGATGTTTTTTCCGGAAGGTCTTGGCGAATGCGCATGATTGCCTGAACACCATCACGGTACCAGGCATAGCTTTCGGATAGTTTTTTCAAGGCCAATACCTGCGACCGGATCTGATTGCGCTTCATTTCCGTGGTTTGGGTCCGCTTAACCTGACGGCTCAGGGCTTCTATTTTGGTGTTGACCCGGTCTTCGATGGTTGTCAGCCTGGTTTTTAGCGTGGCCAGACTTTCCCGGAGAAGAGATATATCTTTTTCATGCACCAGAACAGATTGTTTTGCTTCCTGGACATGCTGTTCGGCTGTTTCGATATCTTGGTCTATGCGATTTCGCCGCCTGCCCAGATTTTCTTTGTTGTTGGAGGCGTTCTGATAGGTATTTTTGTACCGTGCTTCTTCTGCGACCATTTCCATGAGACCTGATTTACTCACTTCCAGCTGTTGATTCAGCTGGATGAGCCGGTCCCGTATGTGTTGATATTCTGTCTGTTTCGCGTCGATCTGGGTGGTGGCCACTTTTTTTTCAGCGGATAGAGACTCATATTCTTTTTCGACAACATCGATCTCTTGGATAATGCTGGTATTCTTTTCTTCCAGGCCGTTTTTAGCTGTTTCCAGCCCCATCACCTCCTGGGCATACCGTTCGATTTCATTGCGCAGGTGGTCGATGTCCGTTTCTATTCGGTCTATTTTACGCTGAGCCTCGAATGTCTGCGATTTTTGGGTCGAGATTTCCTGATTTTTTTGCCAGCGTTTCAATTTAATTTCTTCGACAGCTGCATCAATTTTCTTCAACTGGGATGCATGCTGGAGATCGTCGTCTTTGCGTGTTTGAAGCAGTCGACTGGTACGGGTGATTTTTTCGGTAAATTCATCATAGTAATGGACACCCAGTTGAATCGTAAGCGTCTTGAGTCGGTCCGAGTATTTTTTATACCGTTCTGCCTTTCTGGCCTGCCGCTTCAGACCCGCCATCTGGCGATCGACTTCCGTGATGATGTCGCTCACCCGTAAGAGATTCTGGTGCGTTGAAGCGACCTTTCTTAAGGCTTCTTTTTTGCGGTTTTTGTATCGTGTGACCCCGGCGGCTTCTTCGATAAACAGACGCCGCTCATCAGGTCCGGCGTCCGTAATGATGCCGATGTTGCCTTGCTGAATGACGGCATAGGTTTTGGCACCCATGCCGCTTCCCATGAAAACGTTGTGGATATCCTTCAAGCGGCAGGGTTGTCGATTGATAAAGAAGGCGCTCTCTCCTGAACGGTACAATCGCCGCGTTACATTGATTTCAGTAAAGTCCTTGAGTTCTTCGGGAGCGGACCCGTTGTCGTTCAGCAAGGTCAGGGAAACTTCGGCCATGTTCAGGGGTGGTTTGCCATTGGTGCCGGAGAAGATGACATCTTCCATGTTCTTGCCGCGCAGTTGTTTGACACTCTGTTCACCCATCACCCAGCGAAGTGCGTCAACAATGTTGCTTTTGCCGCAGCCATTGGGGCCGACGACAGCAGAAATACCCTGGGGAAACGAAATGGCCGCCTTTTCCGGAAAAGACTTGAATCCCAGTATTTCCAATTTTTTTAACTTCATGAAAGGTGTTCTCCTGGTACGTTAATAGCAATCATTTAACAATGGGTATTTGTGAATAAGAATATATAACAAGGAATGAGGGGGTTGTAAAGAAAAAACACAATGGGGAGTGTCAATTTGGGAATATAGACACAAGATATGGAATTACAAACGGTGTTAGCTGTTGCGTGTTAGGTTTTAAGTGTTAAGTTTTAGGTCGGTCACGGGTTATCAGCCAAAAGGTTTTTTTTGCGGGTGTTCCCTAGCCGATGACAACACCCGGGTCTACCAACTTAAAACCTAACACCTAAAACTTAAAACCTAACACCGCCCTTAAAGTATCTGGCTCAAAAACAGCTTGGTTCGATCGTGCTCGGGATTTTCGAAAAAGTGTTTGGGGGTGCCCACTTCCACCACGGCACCGGCGTCCATAAAGATCACACGGTCGGCCACTTCTTTGGCAAACCCCATCTCGTGTGTCACCACAACCATGGTCATGCCTTCTCTTGCCAGTGTTTTCATGACATCCAGAACTTCACCGATCATTTCCGGGTCCAGGGCTGATGTGGGTTCATCAAACAGCATCACTTTTGGATCCATGGCCAAGGCCCGGGCGATAGCCACACGCTGTTGTTGCCCGCCCGAAAGATTGTCAGGGAAGGCGTTGGCTTTGTCGGAAATTCCGACTTTATCGAGCAGGAAATCGGCTTTTTTCTGGGTGTCCTTTTTAGATCTTTTGCGGACCACGAGCTGGGCCAGGGTGACATTCTCGAGAACGGTTTTGTGGGGAAAAAGATTGAAGGATTGAAAGACCATTCCCACTTCGGCACGTACTTTATTGATATTGGTCTTGGGGCTGAGAATGTCGATGCCATCAATGACAATATGGCCTGATTCCGCTTTTTCAAGTCGGTTCATACATCGTAACAGGGTGCTTTTTCCCGACCCGGAGGGCCCGCACACAACCACGACTTCACCGGCTTTAATTTGACAGGATACATCGACGAGGGCTTTGACTTCATGCGGTACAAAAAAAGTCTTGTAAATGTTTTGAACGTCAATCACTTTACGGCACTCCTTCTCTCGAGATGTTGAACGAACATGGAAAGGGAAAAGGTTAAAACCAGATACAGCACCGCCACGACCAAATAGATTTCAAAGGGCTGCAGACTTGCCGATACAGCCTCCCGGCCTGCTTTGGTCAATTCACGAATGGCAATGATACCCAAAAGGGACGAGTCCTTGATGAGGCTGATAAACTGTCCCGCCAGGGGCGGCAGGATGCGCCGGAGCGCTTGGGGCAGAATGATGTATCGCAGACACTGGGCATAGGTCATGCCCAGCGATCTTGCCGCTTCGGTCTGGCCGCGATGAATGGATTGGATGCCCGCCCTGACAATTTCCGTAACATAGGCGCCGGCAAAGCAGGCCAGGGAAGCCACACCGTACCAGAAGGCTGAAATCCGCCCCATACCATACGTGGCAAGGAGATCGTTGATTACCGTTCCGAGGACAAAATACCAGATGAGAATCTGTACCATCAAGGGTGAGCCGCGAATAATTTCCACATACACGATGGTTGCCCATTTAAAGGCCGGATTGGATGAAATCCTTGCCAGACCTCCTGCCACACCGATAAGAATTCCAAAAATCGTCGCCATGACACTCAATT
>JAHEIB010000165.1 GCA_024639645.1 Deltaproteobacteria bacterium | reverse complement strand
CTTTGTCCCAGTTGATCCGTTTGCTCTGGGCGTAGGAGGATAAAACGCTGTTGCTTTTATCTTCCCCAAGAAATCGACTCAGAATCGATTTCAGACCCGGCAGTGATGCTTTTCCCCGCCACTTAAAGGAGTGCTCTTTTTCACCGGAGTGTTTGAATATGTCTACAAACAATGTCGCTTGGGTATGCTCCAGAGCTGTGGGCTGTTTTAAGACAGAGATGCCCACGTAGAGACCGATATTGAACAGCATACTCCAGAAAACAGAGTGCGATTTCTCGCTGAGTCCCTCCAAACCAAATAGCTGGTAAGGTCTGAGCCATTCAATACCAAAAGGTCCGCTGGTAATGAAGGTTTCCGGCAGCATGCCACCATGGATCAGGTAGGGCAGAAAAAGCGTATATATCCAGATGCCGAAACCCACAGTCAAGCCCCACAAGGCACCCGCGCGCGTTGCACCTTTCCAGAATATACCGCCCAGTATGCTGGGTGCAAACTGGGTCACAGCGACAAATGATAAAAGACCGATGGAAACGAGTGGATAAAATTCACCTGTCAGGCGAAGGTAAATATAGCCCAGGAGCAATACCATGGCGATACTTCCTCTGCGAATACCCAGCAGCAGACCGCTCAAATCACTTTTTTCCGTCAGCCGCAATGGCTGAAAACGCAGCAGAATCGGCATGACCAGTTCATTGCAGATCATGGTCGACAGGGCGATGCTCTCTACAATGACCATCCCGGTTGCTGCCGACATACCCCCCAGAAACACCAGCAATGTCAAAACGGGTTGTTCATAAGACATGGGCAATGACAGGACATAGGTGTCGGGATCGATCAGATTTCCCGGAAAGTGGAGGAGACCGCCCACCGCCACAGGCAGGACAAAAATATTGATGGCGATCAGATAGAGGGGGAATAGCCACATGGCCTTGTTCAGGTGTTCTTCGTTGACATTTTCGACTACGGCCACTTGAAACTGGCGGGGCAGGAACAGAATTGCCATCATGGACACGAATATCTGAAACCCCCAATTGGCATACGCGCCAGGTTCCTTGCTTATCCTGAAAAGGTTTTCCGGGTTCGGAAGGGCGGCGGCTTGCTTTACAAGATCGCCAAAACCGTCAAAAATAACAAATGTCACAAAAATTCCTACCGCAATAAACGCCGCCAGTTTCATGATGGATTCAAATGCAATGGCTGCCACCAGCCCCTCATGTCTTTCAGTCGCGTCCAGATGACGTGTACCAAAGAGAATCGAGAACACAGCCAGGATTACAGCCACGTAGAAAGCGGTATCCGTAAACACCGGTATTTTAGCGACGCTGGTGGGTTGGTTTGTCAGAATCAAAAAACTTTTTGAAATGGCTTTGAGCTGAATGGATATGTAGGGGACAATACCAATGACGGCGATCACTGAAACCATTCCTCCCAATGTCGTGCTCTTTCCGTATCGGGAGGCAATAAAGTCGGCAATGGAAGTGATGTGGTAGGTCTTGCTGATGCGGATTATCTTTCGAAGAACAAACCAGCTCAAGGCGATCATCAACGTTGGCCCAAGATAAATGGTGAGAAAATTCGGCCCGGCAGCCACGGCGCGGCCGACGCTGCCGTAGAAGGTCCAGGCCGTGCAGTAGACCGCGAGAGAAAGTGCATAGATATATGGGTTGCTGATGATACTTTTACCGGCGTCCGCCTTTTTGTCACCATAATAGGCTATGGCAAAAAGCAGGCCAATATAGGCAAAGGAAAAGAATAAAATGGTGTTTGTGGTTAACATAATATCTTGCAAATTCTACAGTTGTATTTCTCAAACTGATGGCATAGCGTGTACGCGGGGTTTCGCATTCCAGTGCGCCATGTTTCCAATTGTGGTTGAAAAGCGCTCAATTCTTGTCTGGATCTTGCCGGGATCCCCTTGGCTGATGCGTGGTGATACCGATGAGAAGGATCAGGGCAGACCAGATCGAAAAAATGTAAAGGCAGAGCAAGGGGATTCCCAGGACGGACGTTCTTACATTGAACAAGGAGAGTATCGGATAATTCAGCAAGAGAAGCCCCAGAAAGAACAGGCTGATCAATCGTTTGTTTTTATTATTATTCTGTGCCATGACGCTGTTATGGTAAGAAATTGATCTGAGTCGTGTCAAGAAAAAACCTAAGCGTGTGTATTGAAAAACCACGCAGCAAGCTGCGAAGGATCTTCGACCGTAAGGAATTATGTCTAATTTAGATGCGCTCGCTTACCCCGCGGCAAGCCACGGGGAATGTGCTCGCTGAGGCGGTTCAAAATGACCATTTCAAAACTTCTGATTCATAAAGATGTCGTTGATTCCCCGGTGTCCAAGCAGATTGTATCGCGTCTTGATGTTCCTTTCAGGGTGGTGGCGGAAACCCAAAAACTGTTTGAACAGGTCTCCAGCACAAAAGACCCGATTCAAAAAGGCAAGGAAGTTCTTCTGCTGACCCGCAACAAAGGTAAATTCATCAAAGAATGTCCGGGCACGCGATCCTATACCTGCTGTGGATATAAGATCCTTCACATCGGCACCTTCTGTACCATGGATTGCGCATACTGCATCCTTCAGAGTTATTTTCATCCACCCATATGTCAGTTTTTTGTGAATCATGATGATTTGTTTGCCGAACTGGATCACCATTTATCCCTCGAGGAAGGATCCCGGATCGGCACAGGTGAATTTACCGACAGTCTCATCTGGGGGAAATACTCTGATTTAAACACCCGGCTTGTGGAACGGTTTGCATCCCAATCGCGATCGGTACTTGAGTTGAAAACCAAAACCGTTTCCATCGCACCGTTTGCATCATTGGACCACCACCGAAAAACGATTCTTTCCTGGTCACTCAACGCGCATGCTGTTTCAAAAACAGAAGAACGGGGTACCGCAAGGATAGAATCGCGACTCCGGGCTGCCCGGGCGTGCGAGTCCTGGGGTTATCCGGTGGGGTTTCATTTCGATCCGGTGGTTATTTATGATGGGTGTGAAGACGACTACGAAGACGTGATAAAGCAGATCTTTGCCCATGTGTCCCCGGAGAATATTGTCTGGATAAGTATTGGCACATTCCGATTCATGCCACAGTTGAAGCCGATCATACAACAGCGTTTTCCGGATTCATCGATTGTATACGGAGAATTCATTCCGGGGCTGGATGGCAAGATGCGATATTTCAAGCCCCTTCGTATTCGAATATATCAGCACATGGTTTCGGTTATTCGTAAATTTGCCCCTGATTTGACGGTCTATTTTTGTATGGAAGACGAAGATGTCTGGGAACAGGTCATGGGATATCTACCATCAGATCGGGGGGGGCTATCCGCCATTCTGGATGAAAGTGCGCTGAGACACTGTGGACTAAAATCGTGAAACGGTTTTTTTGACGCGACACCTTTGTTTTTAAGGTAAACAACAAACTATCAGGGTGTTGCGTCCGATGAAGAGAATGCTGAAAAAAACGTGAACATCGAACATTCAACATCGAATTTTGAACGGAAATAGCGAGCACATTCCCCGCAGTTTGCTGCGGGTTTAGCGAGCGAATAAAAAAGATGAAATCCTTACCGAGATGCGTAGCACTGCCGCACGGCAGAACATTAACTGTAGCTTGCTGCAGGGTACTCTTCAATGTGTTTAAATGCGAAAGATAGAAACGGAAGATTGAGATTTTCGGCACGCGTGTCAAAACCGATGAAAAGAAACAGAAATAATTCGGTTTTGTTTTTTATATTCATCATTGGACGTTCATTTTTATCTTACGCCATGGCCTATCTGATCTTCTTGATAATTCTTTTTTCCCCGCTGCACACCATGGCCATGGATGCACACCACACAAAGCGTGTAGTGGACGGAGATACCCTCCTATTGGATAATGATCAATTTGTACGGTATATCGGGATTAATGCACCGGAGGTGCAACATGGAAACAGGCAAACAGAGCCCTTCGGTACCGAAGCAAAAAACTATAATGCACGTCTTGTTAAAAACCGGGAAATATACCTGGTATATGATCAAGAGACAGCGGACCGCCATGGCAGGGAACTTGCGTATGTTTATACACGCGAGAATATTTTTATCAATCAAATGATGCTTGAGCAGGGATGGGCGTATTGCTTGTACAAACCACCCAATCTTCGTTTTCATGCGTTGTTCTTAAAAGCGCAGCGTCTTGCCATGCAATGTCAACGGGGTATGTGGAATGGATGGGATATACAAACGCTGAAACTCTTTGCCAATAAGCGCTCCAGAAGGTTTCATCGGGAGCCGTGTCCATTTGGAGTGCAAATAAAAAGATCGAACAGAATTTTATTTTCCAGTCTTTGGGAAGCTTTCTGGGAGGGGTATGCGCCCTGCAAAAAATGTTTTCCAGACGGGATATTTGCCGCCAAAGAAGACTGAAACGCTAGGTTTCTTGTTCTACATTCTTCGATTTTTGAAAAGCACCATGAAAAAAGGCGTCATGGAAGAACCTTCCATGACGCCTTTTTAAGTAGATACACGGGTCCAAGGGCCCGGTACTGATTCAACCCTATACGGGTTAGTGCCATAGACATTCATCGTGTGATAAATTCTAAATCCGAATATCGAATGCTTAAACTTGTATCTCCAAGGTTTTGTTTTGATCATTCGCAATTTGGAGCATTCGGATTTAAGTAAATACCACCGTTACACGATGTTATTCTTGTTGGGCAGTCACTGCCTCAATAATTTTATCCACCAGCTGGGCCGGGACCTCGTCGTAGTGCGAAAATTCCATCGTATAGATGCCGCGGCCACCCGTCATGGATCTCAGGTCTGGGGCGTAGGTGAGAAATTCGGACATGGGCACGTTAGCGTTGATAACTTGGTTTTTACCGGCGCTGTCCATACCGAGCACTCTACCGCGTCGCCCATTCAGATCACCCATGATATCGCCCATGTACTCATCGGGAGTGGTGATGGTCACTTTCATAATCGGTTCCAGCAAGATGGGGTTCGCACTTTCGGCTGCTTTTTTATAGGCCAGTGATCCAGCTATTTTAAACGCCATTTCAGAAGAGTCAACGGCATGAAATGAACCGTCATTCAGGGTCACTTTAAAATCAACGCAGGGGAACCCGGCCAGGACGCCTTTTTGTGAAGCTTCGATGATCCCTTTTTCTACGGCCGGGATGTACTGCCTGGGAATAACACCACCCACCACGGCGTCCACGAATTCAAAACCGGACCCACTGGGAAGTGGTTCCATATCGATCCAGCAGTCGCCATATTGACCATGGCCACCGGATTGTTTTTTGTGTTTGCCCTGTGCCCGTACTTTTTTCTTGATGGTCTCTTTATAGGGCACCTTAGGCGTGCTCAAATTTACTTCGACATTATATTTTCTTTTTAGTTTTTCGATGGTAGCTTCAATATGAACCTGACCGGCACCTGACAAAAGAATCTGATGTGTTTCCAGGTTTCGATCGAGTTGCAAGGCAGGATCTTCTTCAAGCAGCTTGGAAATGGAGCTGAAAATTTTATCCTCATCCCCCTTGGATTTAGGTTGGAGTGCAAAAGAAATAAGTGTCGGCAGTGGTTCTGCACACGTATAGCGTATTTTGTTGCCTTCATCACATAAGGTGTCTCCCGTGACTGTCTCCTTCAACTTTGCAACGGCAGCGATGGAACCGGGACCAGCCCCAGTGGCCGGCTTCTGTTCTTTACCGAAAATAGTGAGCAACTGGTTGTAGCGCTCTTTGACTTCTTTGGTGGAATTATAAAAATTTCCTTCTGATCCCAAGGTACCGGATATGACCTTGAAAATAGACAGCCTTCCGGCATAGGGGTCGGCGATGGTTTTAACGACGATTGCCGAAAAGGGTTCATCCGGGTTTACAGTGCGTTGGATTTCGCTGTCATCTTTGGGGTCAACGCCTGTTCTGGCGTCACTATCGGCCGGAGACGGCATGACACTGTTGATGGTGTCCATGAAGATATCGATGCCGATATTTTTAACGGCCGCCCCGCACAGAACTGGCACAAATTCCCTTGAAATGACGCCTTTTTTTAAAGCGGTTTTTATATCTTCATCACTGAGTGTTTCCCCCTCCAGATATCGCTCGATGAGTTCATCGTCCGCCTCGGCAACATCCTCGATCAACTTTTCTTTTTCAGAATCCACCTGGTCCTGCATATCACTTGGAATGTCACCCTTGGTGACCTTTCCATCCTCGTCGTAGATGTAGGACTTCATACTCACAAGATCGACAATACCCTTGAAATCTTCTTCTTTTCCGATGGGTAGATGAAGGGTTATGGGCTTCAGGTCAAGACAGTCAGAAATATCCTGCAGCGTGCGGGAAAAGTCAGCCCGTTCTCTGTCAAGCTTGTTGATAAAAATAATGCAAGGCAGATTGAGTTCGTTAGCAAAATCCCATGCCTGCTCGGTTTGTACCTTGACGCCGTCGACGGCATCCACTAAAAGAACGCCGGCATCCGCGGCTTGCATGGAGAGTTTGGTGTCGCTGAAAAAATTCTGGTCGCCGGGTGTGTCGATGAGGTTGACAGTATGTTTTTTCCAGACATATTGGCAGAAGCCGCTGCTGATGCTGGTATTCCTCTTGAGCTCTTCAGGTTCAAAATCCATGACGGTCGTACCGTCTTCAACCCTGCCAATACGTTTGGTGACACCGGCTTTGAACAGGATAGCCTCCGCCAGAGACGTTTTCCCGGCGCCGCCATGAGCCAAAAAGGCGATATTTCTCAGTTCATTTATTGCTTCGCTCATCTATGCTCCTCCCAATAAAATCGTTATACGATTATATTTGATGCGACTATGTCGCTTTTAATAGTATATGGGTCAAGATGTTATTTTGCTGTCAAAAAAAATATATCTTTGTTTATTTAGAGGTGATCAAAACCAAAATTATTATATGGTATAATTAAAAAAATCAAGCGTAACCCAAAAAAAATACGATTCATAACATCAATTCAGGTATTTCTCATATTAATAGCCCTTCTGTCTCCTGACTTTTGTCTTCTGAATTCTCTGGCTCATATGTTTTATGATAAAGCCTTTTCTAGAGGCAACCCAAAGCCTGGCCCTCTAAGCCAGGATTCTTTACTTTCATGTGACA
>JAHEIB010000164.1 GCA_024639645.1 Deltaproteobacteria bacterium | reverse complement strand
CTGACGTCATTGAAGTCAAACAGCACGGCGGCTTTCATTTTTTTCGGAATATTCATTTTCTATTGTACCTCACAGGTTATCGGTTGCAAATACAACACAATGAAACAGGGTGTTCTCTGTTTCGACATCTTCCCTACACGTAAAGTGAATACCCGGGTCCAAAGGGACCGGCACTGATTCAACCCTATAAGAGTTCATAGTATACACATTCAGCGTATGATAAATTCTAAATCCGAATATCGAAATGCGAAACAAATCCAAATAGTAAATGCTCAAATGTTTTAACATAGCGCTTAAACTTATATCTCCAATACCTTGTTTTGATCATTCGAATTTGGATCATTCGGTATTGTTTAGGATTTCTAATTTCGTGCTTCGGATTTAAGTAACTACCGCCATCGGCATAGCCAAATATCTCTGATATAGCCCAAAGGACCAGGTTTTAAAAGACGGAATAAACAGACCCCGGTCTCATTTCATATCCCACGATCACTTGCAACGTCCTGCCCGGACGGAGAGACTGTCTCTTCTATTTTCCTGTGATTGAACAGGGTCACACAAACCAGTAGAATCACCCCCCCCAGATCGGAATAGATATTGGGTACAAACAGGCAGAATGCGGCCACACCCAAAAGCAATCTCTCCAACCAGTTGACGCGCTTGCTCCAGTATCCCTGCATCATTCCTGCATAGGCAATGATCCCGATCAAACAGCTTAGCATTGTTTCGATCACATTCGGCAAGGGGCCATCCAGTAGAATGGGTGTGTATATAAACAGCATGGGAATAATAAACAGTGGTGAGGCCAGTCGAACGGCTTCAAAACCCGCTTTATAGGGGTTGCATTTGGCAATGGAGGAAGCGGCAAAAGCCACCAGTGCTACGGGGGGTGTCACCCCGCCGGTTTCACAAAACCAGAATGCCACCAGATGGGCCGTGATCAATGGAACCCCCAGCTCCATGAGAGCGGGGACAGCGAGCACAGACAATAGAATATAGGTCGCCGTAATGGTCACGCCCATTCCCAGAAGGTATCCCGCAATCGCCACCAACAGGACAGTCACAGGAAGAAACCCACCCGACATGGAAATGACCACGGAAGAAAACTTAATACCCAGACCGGTCATGGTAACAATGGCCATAATGATCCCGATAACACCGGCCGTGGCTCCCACAGCCAGGGAATTTTTAGCTCCCTGGATCAAGGCATCGACAATTTTTTTTGGTCCCATGCGGGTATCTTTGCGAACAAAGCTCAATCCGATGGTAAAAACGATGGCTACCACCGCAGCAAGCTGGGCGGAGTATCCGGCCATCAGCACCGTCAGGATCATGATGATGGGCAGCAGCATGTACCCCCTTTTAATAAGGGTCTCTTTTAGCTTGGGCAGCAGCTCCTTTGGCAGGCCCTTCAAACCTTCTCTGGCAGCCACAAAATGAACCATCATGCCAACCCCTAAAAAATATAGAAAGGCTGGGAATGCGGATAGTTTGATAATCTCAAGATAGGGAGTTTCCGTGAAAGAGGCGATGAGAAATGCAGCGGCTCCCATGATAGGCGGCATGAATTGACCACCGGTGGAAGCGGCCGCTTCGATGGCGGCCGCCGTTTGCGGTTTATAACCGGTTTTGATCATCAATGGAATGGTGTAGGATCCAGTCACGACGGCATTGGCCGCTGACGAACCGGTGACAGATCCGATAAAACCGCTGGAAACAACAGCCACCTTGGCGGGACCGCCGCGGGTGCTGCCGGCCAGTGCCCTGGAAATCTCTTCAATGGCCACGCCTCCCCCGGCTGCCTGGAGAAACGAGGCAAAGACAATAAAGGGAAAAATAAAGGTGGCATAAGTATTGGTCACAATGCCGTATATACCTCCCATACCCACGGCGGTATATTCCACGATTCTTTGCACGCCAAATCCAAAATGCCCCAAAACACCCGGTACATAGGGCCCAAGATAGGCATACAGCAGGGCAATGATAGCCAACAAGGGCAGTACCCACCCCACCACTCTCCGAGCAGCTTCCAGGGACAGGAGGACAACAACGGTTCCCATGACAATATCCATGGTCTCGGGATCACCTATACGGTAGGCATAAGACGGATATTCAATCAACCAGTAGCCGATGGAAACGAGGGTGAGCAGCAGCAACCCCCAGTCGAGCAGGGGTACACGGTTTCCACCTGTTCCTCTGCGGATGGGATACAGCATCAAACAGAGGGGAAAGGTAAACAACAGATATGCACCGCGATGCAGCTGTGAGGAGATCAGACCGAATGCACAGGTATAGATGTAGAACAAAGAAAAACCGATGGCCACCAGGTTGATGATAAAGAGGACTTTGCCCTCCAAGACCCGTGTTTTAGATGGCCCTGTTTTTTTTTTCATGACCGGCTTCCGACATAATTATAGGCCTTTATAACTTGAAGTAGGGATGTCAATAAAGGGGATATCGCCCGATCCGACAGCGAGCTTTCGCGCATGAGCACTGGACGATACCCTGCCTTTATCGAAATAATAATCGAATATCCCTCACAACAAGCTGCATAGTCCATTCGATTGACGATTCTGATTTTACATCTCCGGCGGAATCAGCTTGGCCGGAATCTCAAGCCCCTGCTCTTTCCAGAACTTCACAGCCCCCGGATGCAAGGGAATGCCCAGGGATTGCATGCCTTCAAAAGATGCTCTCATGGACTTCAAATGCTTGTGAATCTTGCCTATTTTATCAGCATGCGCGGGGTCAAAGGCAACCTTCAGCATTCTATAAACAGAGTCTGCATCGGCTTTTTCATGACCGGCCCAATAAACTTCAAACGCAATACAGGGGGTATCTTTTTCCACTGATTTGTAGGTTCCGGCCGGTATCGTGCTCCGGATATAGGATGGAAACTTTTTCAATACCATATCGAATTGGGCATCCGTCATTTCCAGCAGGTTGATTTTATGCAATGCTTCGGCCGTCACCACAACGGGTGTCGGGGCACTGCTGGCGCCCATGGCATCCACCTGACCATCGGTCAGTGCCCTACCTCCCTCACTCCAGGTGAGATACTGCGGTGTAATCGAATCCCACAGACCGATGGAACGTAAGATATTCTCTGAATTAACCGCCCCACCACTGCCGGCAGAACCCATGACTACTTTTTTGCCCTTCAGATCACTCATGGTCTTGATACCACTTTTCTCCAGGGCGACAAAATGGTGGTGATTTTCATAGACACCGCACAGCATCCGGATCGATTTAAATGGCTTCTGGTCTTTGAATACCCCCACACCATTCCAGTTGTCATAAGCAGTCAGGGCATGCGTCAGCCACGTATCCAAGTTCCCTTTCCTGGCCTGGCGGTTGTTATCCACGGAGCCACCCGTGGCGATGGCTGTCACGTTGAGATCCGGCAATTGACCACTCAGATAAGCCGACAGGCCTCCGACAATCACAAACCAGGAACCACCCGGGTTACTTCCACCAAATCGGACAAATTTACGCGCTGCATCTGTTTCTCCGGGAACACCCCCTATCATCATGGTAAGAACGATCATGCTGATAAGTATCCATTTGAATCTGAAACGATAAACATTCTCAGTCATAACTTCCTCCTTTGTGGGTTTGGGCCAGTATGGCCTTGCTTAAATAAAATGGTCTTGATCGCTGAAAAGAATAAACCTTTTCCTCGTCACTCACCACCCGTCCTAATCCATCAATCCGGCAGCCTGAACAGCTTCACGGACCGATACCTTCCCTTCTTCGGTAATGGGCAGCAAAGGCAAGCGTGGGTCACCCCCATGAAATCCACCCAATTCCATGGCATATTTAACACCGGCAACACCAAAACTTCCGGATACCGCTTTGTTGAGACGAAAGAGCCTGTAGTGCAGTTCACGAGCACCGGTTATGTCACCGGACTGGTATTTTTCGTATAGCCGGCAGCAGGGTTCCGGAAAAGCATTTGCCAGCGAAACTACCCCTCCGGTGGCGCCCAGGGCCATGGATTCAAACAGGGTGCTGACCGTTCCGGAAAGCACATCAAAGTCTTCATGGGCAGCTTCGAGGTAGCCGCTCATGTTGCCCTTGGAGGTATCCTTCATTCCGGCAATATTGGGATGCTGGGAGATTTTTGCAATCACACTCACAGAAACGGTCATGCCCGTAAAGCCAGGAGCATTGTAAACCACAACCGGAAGCGGAAGCGCATCAGCCACATCTGAAAAGTATCGTATCATGGCTTCATCGGTCAGTCGTTTCTTAAAATAGGACGGTGTCACAATGGTGACGAAATTCGCCCCCAGGTCCGCCACCTTTTTACTGAATGCAATGGTCTGCCGGGTTGATTCAAATCCTGCGCCGGCAAGGACTATCTGATTTTCAGCTTTTTCGCTGACAACGGTTTCAAGGATTTCCAGTTTTTCCTTTTCAGTCAGGCTCTTGTTCTCACCATTGCTTCCCAGTGCAAAATACCCTGCGAGGGGCGCGGTACGATATTTACGCATGTTTTCTCGGACATACTCGATGGATACGTCCTGGTTTACAAACGGTGTACAAATCGGTGCCAGAATTCCCGATAATTTCTTAGCCATTAATTTTTCCTTTATAGAGATTGATCATTTTAGTCGGTTTGAATTTCTATCCCTTTACCGCGTTTGCCATTACTGTTCATCTACTGCCGGTGCCAGATGCTTCCATCTATCCGTCGTCAATACCTGGGGATTGGCTACATTGGGCGGTACCCGACCGTTAAAGACTTCCAGGGTACAATTGACCGCTTCCACAGCCATACGGATAACACATTCCTTGGTCAGAGCAGCCGAATGGGGTGTCATAATGATGTTGTCCAGACCCAGTAGGGGATTGTCTTCAGAAACCGGCTCCTCTTCAAAAACATCCAGCCCTGCACCGGCTATCTTTTTGTCTTGCAAGGCACGATACAGAGCCGACTGGTCAATAATCGGTCCTCGCGCCGTATTGATGATAATGGCGGACGGCTTCATGAGAGCCAATGCCTCTTTCCCCACGGCGTGATGGGTTTTTTCGGTCAGTGGGACGTGGATCGATAGAACATCCGATCGATTAAAGAGCTCTTCACGTTCTACAAACCCAACCTGACCCTTGTAGCCGGCCCTGACAGTTTCAGAGACATAGGGATCATGACTGACCACTCGCATATCAAAAAGTTCGCGACAGCAACGCCCGAGTTCTGAACCGATCCGGCCAAATCCCAGAAGACCGAGGGTTTTGCCCCTCAGATCCCGCGGTAAGCCTTCATAACGGATTTTAAATTTCCCGTTTCGTACGGCTTGATCCATAACGGGAAGCTGTTTAGTCAGGGCCAACATCAGCGCCAGTGCATGCTCGACAACACTGCTGGTGTTTACCCCCAGATTTGAGGTGACGATGATATTCCTGTCCGTGGCCGCGTCAACATCGACATTGTCCAATCCACCACCGGTCCGGGAAATTACCTGGAGATCGTCAGCCAGGTCCATGAGATCCTGGGTAATTTTAATACCAGTTCGCAGTATCAAACCCTGCACGCCGTCTAACAGGCGGCGTACCGTTTCAGGGCTCGGATCTTCAGCCAGCACCATACCAATACCGGCCTTTTCCAGCGCCTTAACAGCCTCCGCTTCAATGGGTTGCGGCAATAAAACACGTTTTGAAGATTCCACATTCAACTCCTTGATAAGAAATCCTAAATCCGAAACGGCGATATAAAAGAGGGCATCAACGGAGATACCTGCCGCCGGAGACATCGATAGTGATTCCGGTTACATAGCTCGATTCATCAGATGCCAAAAACACCACCACTGCGGCCACTTCTGCAGGGGTGGACATCCGTCCCAGGGGTATGGCCGACAGCACCTTTTTCTTTTCCTCTTCGCTCTTGCTTTCCCACAGGGATTTCACCCGGTCCCCGGTCAGGGTTACCGTAGGGGCAACGGCATTGACACGGATGCCCGACTTTCCCCAGTCGTAGGCCAGCTGGCGGGTCAACCCTTCGACCCCGGCCTTGGCCGCCGTGTACTGGACACCAGCCAGGGAAGCCCGCCAGTGCGCAGCCAAGGCGGAGATATTTACAATGGCACCACCCCCTTGCTTCTCCATGGCAGGAATCGTCGCCTGACAGAACAGGAATGCGCCTTTCAGGTTGACATCCACCACGAGGTTCCAGTCTTTCTCTTCGATGTCCCCCAGAATATGCGGGGTAAAAAGAGCCCCCCCGGCATTGTTCACCAGAATATCGATACCGCCCCAGGCGGTTGCAACTTCCCGGGTCAGATCTTGGATCTGTTCTTTGCTGGTCACATCCACCTTTCGGCCCATGACACGGGCACTATCCGGGTTCAGTGATGTGGCAGCTTTGGCAACCGCTTCGGCATCGATGTCCACGACAACCACTCTGGCACCTTCATCGTACAGTGCTTTTGCGATGGCATATCCCATTCCCCGTGCCGCTCCGGTAACAATTGAAACTCTGTTTTTTAAGCGATTACCCATTATCTACCTCGCTAACATGGTGCTTTTTGAACTCATGACAGAAAGAAATTCTTCTACAATCGGGTCAATAAATTCAGGATCATTGATATGTGCATCGACTTCAACCAGGGGTATTTGAGGTTTCAGGTCTGCTTTCAGGGCTTCCACAAAAGTCTCATTTCCCTCAGGGTCCCAATGCGGCAGATTGTGTCGATCGGGAAACGAATATCCTTGCAGGGGTATAAACACCCGGGTAACCCCTCTGGCACGGTTCAATTTTTCCGCCACCAGCTTGCCGACACCGCGCAGCTCTTCATGGCTGAGACGAACCAGTGTAAGATAGGAATTATGAACAATCAATTTACGGGTCCGCATCTCCGGTGAAAGTGATTCCAAAGGACCGAGTACCATGTAATTGATGCTCCCCGGAGCTATGAACTGGGGAATACCCGTTTCTCCCGCAGCTTCCAGGCGATCTCCCCGGATGGCGCCATGCAGACCGCCTACATATCGATCACCGATTTCATGCAGGTTCAAATCCAGAATCCCTTTAAAGTCAGCGGCACGGATCATGTCTTCCATGGCAATGCCTCCGGTTCCGTTTTGGTGAAAAGCCACCACCTCAAAACCGCGGTCTTCTAAGATGGCCTTGGCGCGCAAAGCACCCGGGGTGGTTGTTCCGA
>JAHEIB010000163.1 GCA_024639645.1 Deltaproteobacteria bacterium | reverse complement strand
CTGTATAGCTCTGTTACAAGGGTTTCAAGCCTGGGCCGGACATCAGTTTCTTTCAGTGCGGTGGTTGCCAGCCGAACACCGCAGTTTATGTCGTAACCCACACCGCCGGGGGAGATTATACCTGTTTCCCAGTCGAACGCCGCCACGCCACCGATGGGGAATCCGTATCCCCAATGCATATCAGGCATGGCCATGGAGCCTTTTACGATCCCTGGTAGTGTGGCGACATTGGCTACCTGCTTCAAGGGTTCTTTGTTTTCCTTTCCTTCGAGCATGTCGTGATCAGCATAGATAATTCCGGGCACACGCATTTTTCCGGTTTTCAAAAGCTCCCACTTGTAGGGCGTTAATTGTCTCAATTCCATTTTTTCCATTAGAGTATCGTTCCTTTTAACCCATTAATAATCATGATATTGCCGCGCTCGATAAAATCGCACATGCAGGTTCATTTAGAAATCAAAAGCATAATCTTTCCTGGTATCCGCATGACTTGTGACCTGGAGGAAGAGTTCCAATCGGTATCCGGCAATTTCGTTGTTCTGGATCTTGAATTCAAACACCCGGTCCATTTTTTTAAAGACGGTTTCCGGGCCGAAAAGCCACCGGGTCCCGTACCAGACTTTCCCCACGGCATATTTCAGCTCATATTTTCCAATCGGCACGTGTTCGGCCAGGGTGGAACCACTTTTCATGAAAGCCGTGAGTGTTTCCGAACCGTTGGATGCATTGAGCAATTTTAGATAATAGTGACGACCATCGTTACGAGTGGTGATGGTAAGGGGTGCCAGCGCTTTATGATAGTTTTTTTTAAGGGTGCCGTTTCGCGGCAAAAGCACAGGTTTGGGTTGTACACGATCGAACTTGTACCAGTCTATCAGGGATCCCACCTGATGTGTTTTTCCAGAGGCAAGCAGTTCACGGCATATTTTAGGAGAGCTTAGGGTCTGTTGCTCTATCCACAATTTAAAACGTTTGTCCTTGGCAATATGAGGCCAATCCGGATGTAAGGTGATAATATCACGCTGTCGTTGCAGAGCCCTAGTGATTTCGGATATGTCATCCACTCCAAATTCAAGAAAATAATACCTCCGAAATTGTTGAACGGCAGCCAGGGTCCGTTCACCCCAGATGCCATCCAACGGGTCCGTATCGTAACCAAATTTTTTTAGAGCTTTTTGAATATTCAAAATCTTGTCGGATTTTGTTGCCATTATTTTTTTTGGGGGTAAAGGCGCCAGAGAAGGGTCCTTGAAATATCGGGTATATCGGCCATCTGAAATCTGTTTGAGACCCTGGTTCAACTTGTAATGAATGTCATCGCCCTTGGTAATCAGCATTCCCATAAAGACGATTGAGAGCAGAATCGTCCATTTGTTCAAGAATCGTCGTTTTTTTTTAAAAAATGATTTATGGAAGGCTGGAGTACCCTGAAACGATGCTTGTTCACTAAAGGGTTTTTTACCGGATGTTTGGTTTGCTGAAGCTGTCCCATGCGAACGGCCATCTGTTTCTTTGTCTGTTTCGCCGGCGGTTTGGCGGGCCTGTTTATTCTGAAAAAGGAGCATCTTACAGGAGCCGCATCTGGGGTGGCGCGTTACAAATCCGGCTTTTATACGATTTTTTTTCTGACAGCCAGGACATGTCACGATGATCAGATGAGCTTCACTGCCCGAGGTCTTGGGTTCTGCATCACCTTTGACAGTGCCGGATGTCAACCCGGTGATGAGTTCATTATAGGCAACATTGAGCTCTTTCAGCTTTTCTGTGGCTTTTTCATGGAGGCGTTGGTTCTGGGCGTAACGGTCAGGGTGCCATATTCCAATCATATCCCGGTAGGCCTGCTTGATTTCCGATAGGGAGGCAGTTTGCTGAATCTCCAGGATTTGATAACAAGTCTTCAGATCCATAATAAAATCATTTGCGTATGAATAAAACGAATTTTATACTGTTTTAGCGTAAGAAACCAGGATCCTCAAGTTAAATTCTTTGGAACCGGGAGTCCTCTTATCAAAAAAAGGAAAGAGCATGATACCAGAAGAAAGAAGACAGATCGCCACATTGAACGACAATTTGATGCGAACCATCGATATCCGACTGACGACGAGTCAAGATTCACGAAGTCAGGATTTGAAGGCCTTCAGCAGGGAGCTGGTAAAGAATGCGCCCAAGATACAGATGGTGTTTGAGAAAAATGACGGGGCGGATGCACTGCCTGGGCTGCACATTACATCTTCCATTGTATATCATGCCGTCCCCCATGGAACGGAACTGTTGCCCTTTCTTGACATACTTGCTGACATTTCTGAACTAAGCAGGGAAAATCCGCAGACCGAACCGGTACGGGAGTTTGAAGTGCCGGCAAAACTGAAGCTGTATGTGTCAAGCATGTGTACCTTCTGCCCTGCCGTGGTGAGGGAGCTGTTGCCACTGGCGTTACAGAACCCCAGCATCCAGCTTGCTGTTATCGACGCTGTTCTATTTTCTGAAATGGCGGATATCGATCACATCCGATCGGTTCCGACATTGATTCTGGACGATCAATTCCGTTGGACCGGCACGGTGAACCTCAACGAGCTTCTTAATACGATTCAGCGCCGGGATCCGGCGCAGCTGAGTACAGAAACGCTCGCATCCATGATATCGGATGGCAATGCCTATGGGCTATCCGATATGATGCTGAAGGCGGGATGTATCTTCCCCGGGTTTATCGACTTGTTGACCCATGAAGCATTTTCAATACGTCTGGGCGCCATGGCTGCGGCCGAAGAGATTGCTGGAAGCCGGATTTCCCTGGCTGTTCAGATGGCAGCACTCCTGGTGGAACGGTTTGGGCAACAGAGCGATGCCGTGAAAGGAGATATTCTCTATATGATAGGTGTTTCAGGTGATGACCGGAGCATTGATTTTCTCGGTAAAATTTCAACTGGAGAATACGCCAATGACGTCAAAGAGGCTGCCGCCGACGCTCTGAAAGAGATTCGTTCCCGTTAAAACTTCAGTGTAGCACCAGCCGTGAAACGTGTATCCTTGTCCTTGTCAGGGTCGTTGTAGTCTTTTTCAACATATCCCAGATAGCCATAGACATATTTGTCGAAGTGAACACTCATACCAAGGACCCAGGCGGTGTGACCATCTTTGTTGGTCAACCCCTTGTCAGAATTTTTTCGCCGGCCATATTCATAGAGGAACATGACCTTTCCGGTAGTATAGGAGGTGCCAATAAACCATACATCTGCGCCGGTGGTCTTGTTCTTTTTGAAGGTGTTGTCATCATCGGCCGTGTTGGCACCGTCGGTATTGAGTGATGAGAGACCCTCAGCCAGAGAGATCAAACCCTTGTCGTACTCATACTGGCCAAAGAGCGAGAATGTTTCTGAACCGACTTTGCCGCCGAATTTAACGGCTTCGTCATCCCCGGATTGGCCGTTGTCATAATACTGCAGGAATAGAGACATGCTCTGTGATGTATAGATAAATCCCCCGCCGAAAGCAGGATCCGTATCCTCAGTGTTGTCGATTGAGGTAAACAGCTGGCTTGTTACGCCGGATTTCGATATAGGCGAGTCGTAACGAAGGGTATTGGTTGAACGCCCACGTCCTTTGCCTGTGTTGTGGTGCAGAGCAGACTGAATATCCACAAAGAAGCGGGTCGAGAGGGCATCGTTGGAAAAAGGGTCCAAGGTATTGCCGGTCTGCATATAGGGTGTTTCCATGGTGCCGCCTCTGAATAGACCCCAGTTGCTATTAATACCCAGAAACTGATCGTAGCCGCTGAGGATTGTATCGTCATCACCGTCCGGCGTATCGATTCGCCACTCTGTCTTGAAAACCGCGCTCATACCACTTCCCATCTGGCGGGAACCGCTGACAAAAATATGTGAGATATCCCCTGTCAGGTATTTATCGGAATCTTCATAGGCGGTTGTGTTTGTATCGGTTGTGCGCCAGATATCCTGGCAGTTATCATCACAGTCTTCCTGGTTATAGCTTATTCTAAGGGCACCACCGATATTGAGCATCCAATCACCGGCATTTATTTCTGCCGCATGGCACACAAAGGGGCTGAAAAAAACAACAAGGACCAACCAAAGGATTGCATTCCGTCCCACAATACTTTTCATTTTTTTCCTTTCTCCTAATTTGATTTTATCCGGCACTGTTGCAGTTCAAATATCAAAGATGATCTTAGCTTCCCACCTGTTAACTGTTTCAAAAACCTGAACCTGATGATATGTCACCGCTTTGATCTCTGATTTTAAGGTGTGTCGCTCGGCGGAAAATGGATCAATCCACAAATGCGCTGTCAGACATTTTTCTTCTATTGATTCGATTTGAATCGACTGAGCAAAAGTTTCTTCGCCCACACAAAGGTATAATATTTCTCGAAGCCAGTTGACCATGAGATCCGGCCAGTCATTTCCTTGTATGGTTATCCGTCTTTCTTCTCGGGCGAGAAGACTCACCGTTTCCACAAGCTGATCCATCATGGCCATTGCAGCATTTTGGAAAAGGTTTTTTGCATTGTCACCAAACACGTGAATTCCAAAATCAGCTGTATGATCCATCAGTTCATAAGCAGGTTTTTTCACCATGTTTTTCATCTTCAAACTGGAGAATGATTGAAAAGTTCCCCAGCATGTGGAGCACTTCCGTACGGCAGAACCTACGGGAAATGTGTTCGCTGTTTCGGTTCAAAGAAGAATGGTTCCAGTTTTTTTTGTACTGTAGCCCCCCAGGGCCTCAACCCTTTTTTTGAACACACCAGAGTTAATAATATCCAATAGGATTTGCATCTGTTGCATGTCAATGTAAATCTGGGGTATCACCAGATCGTACTGTTCGGTGACCATGGGAATAAAGTCAAGATCAAGGGCTTTGGCTGCTGCATAGATACCGAGTCCCACATCCACCGTGCCGCTGAGAACAGCCACGGCCACTGACATGTGGGTAAACTCCTCTATTTCGTAACCATTGATCATACCAGTATCTAGTTCAGATTGCTCCAAGCGATAATCCAGAAGGATGCGGGTTCCGGAGCCACTCTGCCGGTTGATAAAACGGATATCCTCCCGGCATATATCTTCAATCCCGTTGATTTGTTTGGGATTCCCTTTGGGAACGATGAATCCCTGGTCACGGAAAACCAGATTGACCAGCTTGACATCCATATCTGGCAGATACTTTTTCAAGTATCGAACATTATAAGAGCCGTCTTCAGTATCCAGAAGGTGAGAACCGGCCATATGGCACACACCCTTTTTGACAGCCATCAAACCTCCCATGCTGCCAACGTGGCTGGATGAGAGAGTGAGATTTGCTTTTTCGGCTTTGAGCTGATCTGCCAGAACATCGAGTGTATTGTCGTGGCTACCCACCGCAACCAGGGTGTTTTGAATCGCGCTGACGGGTCGCAGAAGTTCTGCTGAAACATCGTCGTTGTCCCTGATGCCTTCCACGTGGCTGGGCACGCGGATGATGCCATCGGCTTCCGTAATGCTGGTGATGCATCCGGCACTTCTCGGTAAGGGCGTTGCAACGATGCGATTGCCAACAAGACCGAGCTTTACCCGGATAAATTCTTCAAGACCGAGTTTTGAAGCAATCTTTCTGGTGGGTTCCACGGATACGGTCCGCCGTATTTTTTCGGGTTGTCCCAGAAACTGGTCGATCAATGGCTGAACAAACTGTTCAAAAGCAATAATCGCGGAAACAGGGTAACCGGGAATTCCGAAAATCGGTTTGTGGTTGATATTCCCAACGATAACTGGTTTGCCGGGCATAATCGTCACCCCATGGATCAGGATATCGCCCAAGGTTTCGAAAACATCTTTTGAATAATCTTCGGACCCGGCAGATGAACCACCAACAGTGAGAATAATATCCACACCAGAATGAGCGGCCAGACGAATCTTTTCTGTGAGTGTTGCCGGATCATCCATCAATGGTTCATGGCGAACCACAGTTGCTCCGGAAGCGGCTGCAAGACTGCCAAGGACATAAGAGTTGGCATCCAGAACTTGGCCGGGTTGAAGGGTATTTTCTCCCACCTGCTGCCAGTCAACCAGCTCGGACCCGGTGGGTATGATCAGGATCTTCGGCTTTTTTTTCACCGTCACCGAGAAAACGCCGCCGGAGATCAGGGCCCCCAGGCAGTAAGGTGTTATGAGATGGTTTTGGGGAAATAACAATTCCGTGGCAACGATGTCTTCCCCGATTTTTCGAATATGTTGCCAGGGAAACGCAGGTGAATCGATCTCAAGGGTTGTCTCGTCGATCCTATTGATGTGTTCAACCATAATGACGGCATCGGTATTGTCCGGAAGAACATGACCGGTGTTGACCCAATAAGCGTCCTTGCCGGTGACAAGTTGTTTTGGTTCTACTTCGCTGGCACCGAAAGTGTCGGATGCTTTAACTGCGATACCGTCCATTGCCGCTGCATGAAAGTGGGGTGCTGACAAACGGGCATGGACCGGCTCTGCCAGGACTCTGCCAACAGCATCCGGTACGACAATTGTTTCCGTTGCCCAGGTGCCGGCAGTACCGAATTCGTTCAAGATGATCTCCCTGGCTTCAGCCAGTGTTTTCATCTTGAGATAGACATTTCGCTTTTTTTTGTTCATTTCTTCACCAGACTGATTATATCAGAAGAGCCACTTCAACGACGGTTCCCTTGTCCAGGCCCTCCGTGTTTTTATCGATTTTTACAAGCCCATCCGCTTTTGCCATGGTATGAATCAACCCTGACTTGCCCAGAACAGGTTCCGCTGACAGGGCGCCCTCTTCGTGATGCAGTTTTACGCGGATGTAATCGATGCGCCCCTGTTTTGATGAAAGATTTCTTTTCAATCGCGCATAGCACGACCGTGTGTTTTCGTGGGCCAGGTTTTTTCCGCCGATATATTCCAGAAACGGGCGGACCACAACATGAAAAACGACCATGGCCGAGGTTACATGACCTGGCAGCCCCCAGAAAAGGGTGTTGCCTACTTTTGCAAGGATGGTCGGCTTCCCGGGGCTAATTGAAATACCATGTGCGAGAATTTCTGCATCCGGTATGGCGGAAAGTACCTCTATGGTGAAATCTCGCATTCCCACCGAACTTCCCCCAGAAACAAAGACCATGTCCGATTGTTGGACAGCGTCTTGACACATGTCTCGAAGCGCCTGGAAATCATCGTTTACGATACCCATCCGAACAGG
>JAHEIB010000037.1 GCA_024639645.1 Deltaproteobacteria bacterium | reverse complement strand
GTTGCATGATACCGATTAAAACTCTTGCCGATGGCCTGCAAGGGCTGATCGGTGTATCGCCTGGAAAGATAAATGGCCACCTGCCTCGGCTTAAGAATACGCTGTTTTCGTGACCTGGAAACCAGCTCATTCAGGTTCACCTTATATTGTTCACACACGAGCTTTTTGATGACATCCACGGTAATGGTTTTGCGCTGTCGGACAATATTCTTGACAACGCTTTCTGCCAGGTTCAAATCGATGCCCATGCCCAACAAAGATGATTTAGCCACCACACCGATAAGACCGCTTTCCAACTGGCGGACATTCTCGGCAAGTGCATCAGCCAGATAGTGCATCACTTCCCGGGGTACCTTACATCCGTTTGCAGCTGATTTTTTCTGTAGAATTTTCACCCGTGTTCTGTATTCCGGGGTCTCAATCGTAGAAATGAGACCGTAACCAAGCCGGGACCGCAATTTCTCGTCCATTTTCGGTATATCGCCCGGCAGATAACAGCTTGAAAATATAATTTTTTTATCCGCTTCAAACAGCGTGTCCAAAACCAGCGCCAATTCCTGTTGGGTTCGGCCTTTGCCGCTCAGATAGTGTACGTCTTCCAGAAGCAAAACATCACATTGATTCTGGTACTTTGCTTTGAATTTTCCAATAGTGTTGTTTTGAAAGGAGTAGGTCATCTCATTGGTGAAATCCTCGGCCGTGATATAAAACACCCTCTCCGTGGGAAATAACGACAAAATATGATGCCCCACAGCCTGAGAAAGATGGCTTTTCCCGTTACCCGTCTTTGAAAGAAGGAACACGGAGTTCTGCTGGCTCGATTTTCTGGATGCCAGGGAAAGTGCTGCTGAATAGGCCAGGCCGTTATTCTTTCCTACGACAAACTGGTCAAAGGTAAAATTCTGTCGCAGCATTCGGCCACTGTATGTCTTGGAATGAATGCTCGGAAGCAACATCTGGTGTTGTGCCGGTGACGCACCTGCCAACGATCTCTTTGTCTGTTTGCGCACATCCAGAAAGAGTTTGTACGATCCTCCCAAAACCCGGTTCATTTCAGTTTCCATCAAATCGGCATAGTTGTTGAGAATCCGTTTTCTATAAAAATGATTAGGGCAAGACAAAAACACACCATTTTCGGTTGTCTTGTCTAACTCGATGGGCTCGATCCACATTTTATAACAATGACCAGGAATTCTTTCCCTGATAGCAGACTTTATCTCGTTCCAGACAGCTTCCATAAATACCAGTTTTCTCGTAGATTGAATTCAGTAAAATATTGCTTTACTCAGAAATTAATAAAAAAGATAAAACAACGAAATTAATTGATTTTTTTTAATTAATACCGAATAAGATCGATATCATCATTTGTTGAGTGTTTTTTAAGGTACTGCGCACCGATTGTCAAACCGAATGAAGGGGATTCATATAATAGTCGTAACAGATAATTTTGTTGCATTATATATATTTGATATTATAGTAAAATATAATATGGAAGCTCTCAATTCCCTGATCTGCCGCGCTTTGTATTTACAATATTTCTTTAAGTATTTTAGGTATATCCGGAGTTATGAACATTTTTTTAACAATTTTGATAACTCTTATTTTCATCCAATATCTTCAATTATCTCTCTTTTTTAATTTATTTATACCCGAATTTCAACACTTAAAAGGCCGTTGATATCCACATGACAAAATCTTAGTCATTTCATGGTGCTATCAAAAATAATTCGTTTTACAAGTTTATAAGATGCGATTTCATCGCTTTTACGGATATCGGTTTTTTACATTTTTTGTAGTTCTGCATTCTGTAAACTTGTACTTTCAGACCTATGTTTTTGTCGGTAAATCTAGTATAGATACATTCGATTAACAAATTTTTAGGACGCAACCTTGTTGCTATTTTTGGTATCACACCCATCTCATCGGTTTTGGTTGGTAACAATATATGGATATCGTCATACAGGGGGCAAGACAGCACAATCTGAAAAACATCGACCTCGTCCTGCCCGGAAACAAACTCATTGTCATCACCGGTCTTTCTGGCTCCGGAAAATCATCCCTGGCTTTTGACACGCTCTATGCTGAAGGCCAGCGGCGATATGTTGAATCCCTATCCACATATGCCCGGCAGTTTTTGGAGAGAATGGAGAAGCCGGCTATTGACTCCATAGAAGGACTATCACCAGCCATCGCCATCGAACAGAAAACCGGAAGCCATAATCCCAGATCAACTGTGGGCACAATTACCGAAATCTATGACTATTTCCGGCTTCTTTTTGCCCGTGTCGGCACACCCCATTGTCATGAATGCGGCCAAGCAATTTCCTCCCAGACCCTTGATCAGATCGTTGACAAGGTCATGGCATTACCGGAAAAATCCCGGGCCATGATACTCTCTCCAGTTGTGGCAAACAAGAAAGGTAGCCATGATAAATTGATGAAACAGCTGCGCAAAGAAGGCTTTGCCCGTGTTCGTGTAGACGAAGAGATTCTTGATATCGATCAGGTAAAAAGATTGGAGCCGTCCCAACAACACACCATCGACGTGGTTGTGGATCGCCTGGTAATCAAGGAAAATATTCGAAACCGTCTGGCTGATTCTCTGGAACTTGCCGCCTCACTATCCGGGGGACGGGTAAGCATCGAGGTTCTCGATGGACCATCGATTTTTTACAGTGAAACACCCGTCTGTCTTCGATGCGGCATCCATTACCCTGATTTTTCACCGGCCAGCTTTTCCTTTAATTCACCCCGGGGAGCATGCCCCAAATGTGATGGACTGGGTGTAAACAGTGAGTTCGATCCTGATCTGATTGTTCCCAATCCGTCCTTGTCACTTCGTCAAGGAGCCGTTGCCCTGTGGGCCAATCGCAGTTCGGTCCATTTTGCCGAATTCCTGGATGCCCTGACCACTTACTACCGGACGGATATCTACACGCCGTTTGCTGATCTTCCCGAACATTTCAAGCAGGTGCTTTTATTCGGCTCCGGCGATGAGGAAATCCCCTTTTATTTTGAGAGAAATAACCGCAGATTCTCTTATCACAAATCTTATGAAGGAATTATACCGAATCTCGAAAGACGTTATAAAGAAACTGACTCCAGCTGGTCGCGAGAAGACATCAAACTATACATGAACTTTCGTCCGTGCTCCGAATGCAAGGGTACAAAATTGAACCGCGCCAGCCGCTCCGTTAAAATAGGAGATAAAACCATTTCCGACATCACTTCCCTTTCGGTTGGAAATGCCCTGGCTTTTTTCCAGTCCCTGGCACTCACCGGTAAAATAGCAATTATCGCAGACCGCATCCTCAGGGAAATAAAGGAAAGACTCGGTTTTCTATCCAATGTCGGTCTCCCCTATCTTACCCTCGACAGAGCCGCCAACACCCTTTCAGGTGGTGAAAGCCAGCGGATTCGGCTGGCCACACAGATAGGATCAAAATTAACCGGTGTACTGTATGTGCTGGATGAACCGAGCATCGGTCTTCATCAGAGAGACAATCAACAATTACTATCCGCGCTGACAAGAATGCGCGATCTTGGCAACACAGTCGTTGTGGTAGAACATGACGAGGAAACCATACGACGGGCCGATCATGTGGTCGATATGGGGCCTGATGCAGGCGTAGAGGGTGGCAAGGTCGTATTTTCAGGGACGCCAGAAGATCTTGTGTTGTCAGAGTCTTCCCTGACCGGTCTATATCTGTCCGGTAAAAAAACAATAGACGTGCCCAGGCACAGGCGAAAAGGCCACGGAACCCACCTCGTTATCAAAGACGCTGCTCAGAACAATCTTAAAAAGATAGATGTGATGTTCCCGCTGGGGCAATTGGTCTGCGTTACCGGGGTCTCAGGATCTGGAAAGTCTTCTCTGGTACTGGAAACACTCTTTCGGGCACTCTCACAACGACTTTACCATAAAAAGATCAGGGCCGGAAAATTCAGCCGGCTCACTGGATTGGAACATATCGACAAGGTGATTCATATCGACCAGTCATCCATCGGCAGGACACCACGATCGAATCCAGCCACTTACACGGGTCTGTTTACTTTCATTCGGGAGCTCTTTTCCAAGACGCCGGAATCCCGAATGCGAGGTTACAAAGCAGGTCGGTTCAGTTTCAATGTCAAAGGAGGAAGATGCGAAGCCTGCAGCGGGGATGGCATCATCAAGATTGAAATGCACTTTTTGCCGGACCTGCATGTAAAGTGCGACGCCTGCCAGGGGAAACGCTACAACAGAGAAACGCTCGAGGTTCGTTACAGGGGACAGAATATTGTCGATGTTCTCAAGATGACGGTTACCCAGGCCCTTGTTTTTTTTGATAAAATCGGCAATATCCGCTCAAAGCTTCAAACCCTTGCTGATGTGGGTCTTGGATATATCCGAATCGGCCAGCCTGCTACCACGCTCTCTGGTGGAGAAGCGCAACGTGTAAAGCTAGCCAAAGAACTGAGCAAAAAAGGAACCGGTCGTACCCTGTATATTCTGGACGAACCCACAACGGGTCTGCACAGCGAGGATATTCGCAATCTTCTAAAAGTGCTGAATCGGTTTGTTGACACCGGAAACACGGTGGTCGTGATCGAGCACAATCTGGATGTCATCAAAACAGCCGATTTCATCATTGATCTTGGACCGGAGGGCGGGGATGACGGTGGTGAGATCGTGGGTTGCGGAACCCCCGAAGAACTGACAAAAATCAAAGACTCCTATACGGGGCAATATTTGAGGGATAAGCTAGTAAGCGGTAAGCAGTAAGCAATAAGCTTTAAGCGGTTGCCAGACACCGGCTTATCGCTTAATGCTTACCGCTTGTTGCACAAAAAAAAAGGCCGCACTTGAAAAAAGCGCGGCCTTTTTTTGTGCTGTTTAGCGACCTAACAGACCTGCAATGGCACCCGCCTGGGGATGCGCGTAGATAAGGATCAGGGCAACGACCAGCGCGTAAATACACAGCGACTCGATCATGGCCAAACCGATCAGCAGGGTAACGGTAACTTTACCGGAAGATTCGGGGTTTCTGGCAATTCCTTCCACGGCGGATTTCAATCCAATGCCCTGTCCGATGCCACAGCCAAAAGCTGCAATGGCGATTCCGAATCCGGCTGCCGTTACACAGGCGATAAAAAAACTTAGTGCAGTTGCTTCCATACTTGCTCTACCTCCTTGTTAGGGATTAATGATTCGCTTCTTCCATTATCCATAAAATCGCTGTGCGATTTTATCATACATGACGTTTTCGCTTTTAAAGTCAAATAGCTGTTTCTTTTATTTCAGATTAATGTGCATGCTCCATGGCGGATGTAAAGTACATCACCGAAAGCAGAAAAAACACAAATGCCTGTACCAAGGCTACAAAGATTCCAAGGGCCATGATGGGCAGGGGCGCAAAAAACAACCCGGCAAGGCCAAAGAGTATTGCCAGCACCAGCTCATGTCCCATCATGTTTCCAAAGAGTCGAAAAGACAGGGACAGCACTCTGGCCAGATGACCGATGAGCTCGATGGGCAAAATAATGGGAATCATCCACCATACAGGTCCCAGAAAATGTTTGATGTAACTGGCGCCATGATATTTGATACCGATGACATGGGTGAAGACAACCACCGTCAAAGCACAGGCCAAGGTCGTATTGATACTGGCTGTGGGCGGAAAAAATCCAGGTATGAGCCCGATCAGGTTGCATGTGGCGACATAAATGAAAATCGTCGCGATGATGGGCAGGAGCCAACGCCCCTCTTCACCTGTAATACTGACAGCAAATTCTTCGAGACCCGAGATGAGAATTTCGAAAAAGTTTTGGCCTTTGGATGGTATCAGGGTCACGGCCTTTACACCCAGAAAACCCAAACCAATCAGGATGGCCATGACGACCCAGGAATAGATGACATGGGGATAGGTATGTGCAAAGTGATCCAAACCAATAAGCTCAAACAGCTTGACGAAAAAAAGATAGGGATGCTCCATCCTTAAACTGCCTCCTTCATTAATAGTTTGCTTACTTCAAGAATCGTAGCCATGAAAATGCTCGCAACCACGACGGAAAGCCCGACAAAAAGACCCAGCGGAGCAACATAGTGCCCCTGGATGAGAAACAACAGAATGATACCGCTTACAAAAAATCGAAAATAATATTTCGCCAGAACGACATTGTGTGAGGAAAGATGGGGTGGCGTCAAGGCCTTTTTCAGTGTCCGGGATAACAGATGAAAATTGATGGTCACGATCAGGCCTCCATAAATAATACCCTTTGCAAAATCAATGGGCAGAAACGCCAGGCCAAGCGCGCTTGCTACAACCAGCAGCACCCAGTTCGTTCGCGTCACAAATTTGAGTATTCTCTCCTGAATCTTCACAATAAAAGACCGTAAACCGCTTACAAATTTCGACTCTTTTTAACGGCAAGACCGATGTTTCGAAATGCCGCGGCAATACCGGCACCCAGGAAGATGAGTGTCAACCAAGGCGATGTATCAAACTTCCCATCGAGCCAGACACCGATGCCGAGACCAATGAAAATGGAAAGCGCCACAGAGAACCCCAGACTACTGTAGTATGCCAGTTCCCGTATGGACCGGTATGTCTCCTTTTTCATGAGGAAGAACTCTTTCCTTGGTGGTCAGAAGCCTTGTCTGCTCACAAAATTCGACTTAAACGACCTAACATAGGCTCCAGGTCAAGTCAAACCAAAAATAATTTCGCCGAACGAATTTATTGGGTGTCGCTGCGCGGCACAGTGGTATACTGAAATGCTGGGAAGCCAGGAAGCTGGAAAGCTATGACGCGGCCACCAGCTATTCGCTTTCAGCCACCCTCCAACCCTCGTATCACCCTTGTATCACCCTCCAACCCTATAGGATTATCTGCCCCACCTCAAACACCGGCCCATCCATACAGGCATGCAGGTATTTTTCTTTGGAATCGCGATTCTCCACGGCACAGCCCAGACACGCGCCCATACCACAAGCCATCATGGTTTCGATGGAAACCTGGCATGCAATGCCGTTCTTTCTTGATATGGCCATCACTTCCCGCAGCATGGGCACGGGGCCGCATGCAAACAATATTTCCGGTTTCTGCTGTTTCAGGGTTTCTGCTAGGGGCTGCGTAATCAGGCATTGGCTACCAGCACTGCCGTCATCGGTGGTTACCTTCAACTGTATGCCCAGATCTTGGAATATCTCGAGGCATAACAGATCCCCGCAGGATCTGCCGCCGATAAATAGTGTGATCTGTGAACTTGAAAAACCCTGCCGCATAAAGTGCTTGGCCAAAAAAACAAGCGGGGCAACACCGATACCCCCGGCCACCATATGAACTCGACGAAAATCCCCCCTGGTTGAAAATCCCCTACCAAGAGGCCCGAGAACATCCACCATCTCCCCGGCTCGACCCCTGGAAAGAGCCTCCGTTCCTTTACCGATGATTTTATACAATATATCGAATCCGATTACACGCCCCCCTTCCATGTTCAAATCATGAATCGAAAAAGGTCTACGGAGTATGGGAAAAGTCTGCCCCACGCCACGGACCATCACAAACTGCCCGGGCAAAGCATCTTGATACACCTGGCCACAGGCAATGCGCATCCGAAAATATCCCGGACAAATTTCCCGGTTCGACAAAATCTGTGACGTTGACAACCGTGATTCCGTATGGGTACGCGTCATGGTCCTCCTAACTGGATAGCAGCTCCAAAGCGGCCGGTAATCTTACTTGCTCGATAAGAAAAATAATTATCTGTCCTGCAGCGGGTACAGATACCGCTGACATGGATGTTTTCCGGCGACACACCTTTCAGCTGCAGTTGCTCTCTGCTGAGGGCCCACAAATCAAAGCGATTTTGCTGGTCTTTATGGTGCCAGTATCTCTCGGGTATTTCATGCGTGAACTTAACGAATTCTGCACAGCATGGACCCAGGGAAGGGCTGATACCAACTTGCAGATCCTCGGGATTACATCCAAACCGGCCCTGCATCTCCGTGATGGTGCGGCAAAGGATATGATTGACGTTCCCCCGCCACCCCACGTGTACGTTGGCGATAATCCTCTTGACCGGGTCCGCCATCAGGACAGCCTGGCAGTCGGCAACCAAAACCACCAGCGCCACACCCGGAACATCTGTTATCATTGCATCGCCTGTGCCGATATACAATGATTCCGGTATACCGTTTGAAAAACTTTGCTGGTCTACCGTCAGAATCTGGGGTCCATGAACCTGATTTAAGAAGGCCAGACAAGTCGTCTGCATGTGTTCCATGATCATGCGCCGGTTCTGCTGGACCACACCGTCATCGTCCCCAACGCTCAGACTGAGGTTCAAACTCGCATAGTCACCCTGGCTGCAACCGCCGTGCCTGGAAAAAATATGATGCTGAACACCTTCTATTGCGGAAAGATTTGAAAGTCTCAATGTCTCCATGGTTCTCACATGGCTCGGGCCAGCGTCAGAATATCCACTGCTTCAGCCCCTTCTTTTAAGAGAATCCTGGCACATTCTCTGACTGTGGCACCCGTTGTATATACATCATCCACGAGCAGAATCCTCTTTTTTATAATAGCATGAGAAGCGCTCAATTCGAATGCGTCTTTCATGTTTTGCATGCGTTCCCGGCGTCCCAGACCTGTCTGGGGCGGTGTGGATCGTTTCCGCCGCAATACTTCTCTTGCGACCATGGGGAGTGCTGGCAGAGCGCCTTGCCATTTTTGATCTTCCCAATGTCTGATGGCCAGGTAGACCTGATTGAATCCTCTTTTTCTAAGCCGTCGCCCATACAACGGTACCGGGACAACCAAATCCATGGGTCTGTCATGCCAGAAATATTGGTAGGCACTCAACAACAGGATGGACAGGGGGGTGGCCAAACCCACTTTTTCACCATATTTTAATCCGTGAATGACTGCCATTAGCGCTTGGTCGTAAACACCCACGGCCCTTGCCATACCAAAAAATTGTTTTGAGTTGAGACACTCCCCGCAAAGATGGTCCACCCCTTCCCGGCTTTTGAACATAATACCGCAGCAGGTACAGCACGGTGATTCGATGGGTGTAAACTGTTGGGCACAGACAGGACAGACATAGGACGTCATCAACCTGCTAAAGAGAAAAACCGATGGCGGCTTCTTGATCAGTTCGTTGAAGACAGCACCCCTTTGAAAAGATTTGCTCAAGCCGGGGCGCTGCAGATAAAATTGCCCGCACATCAGGCAGGTCAGGGGAAACAGGGCTCCCTTGAAAGCATTCCATATTCGTACGATCCCCCTGTGCGTTGCACCGCTTACATCCGGATTCATAAGATCAGTATTTCTGTCTGAAGCCTGGCAAGGCTGTTTTTACGGTCTCCTCATACTTAAAAGGTGTTGTCAACGTGGTCCGATTTGTCTCTGCCGATAGGTTTCATACATCACCACACCGCCAGCCACAGAAGCGTTCAAAGAATCCACATCACCCACCTGGGGAATGGCAATCATCAGGTCACAATTTTTTTTTACCAGCGGGCGGATTCCCTTTTCTTCACCGCCTATGACCAGCGCCATCGGCCCGGTCAGATCGCTGTTATAAATGCTTTGACCCATGTGCTTGTCAAGCCCCGCCACCCAAAGTCCGGACTCCTGCAGGTTTTTTATGGTTGATACCATATTCGTAACGCGGGTCAAGGAAATATGTTCCATGGTGCCGGCCGATGCCTTGGAAACAGCGGGGGTGGGCTGTGAGGACCGATCCTTTGTTATGATCACACCATCCAGCCCCGCACAAAATGCCGTTCGGAGCAATGCACCGAGATTGTGGGGATCAACAATATGATCCAAAAGCAATAGAAAAGGACTGTTGCCTCGGACTGTCTTCAGAAGCTGGGAAAAATCATTCCAGACATATGGCCCCACCGATGCGCAGATACCCTGATGTGCATCGGTATCGGCCATGGCTGAAATCCTTGCCATGGAAACCCAGTTGATGGAAACACGAGCCGCTGCAGCCAGCGTGGCAACCTCCTCAAACCTGGGAGACGATTTGCCCGCTGGCAGACAGATCTCCAGCAACGCCCGTTTTCCTGCGCGAAGTGCTTCCTTCACCGGATGATATCCATATAGTATTTCAACCACTATAAATCCCTTGTTCCGGAGCCGTTCGGTTCTTTTCTTTTATGATATTTCCCAACAATACGAATGAATTCATCGATAGCTGTTGGAAGATCATCGTTCACGAGTACATGACGGTAAATTGATCTCCCAGCGATCTCCTTTTCTGCATTTCTCATACGGTTTTGAATGGTGTGAAGATCCTCTGTGCCCCGTTTCGACAGTCGTTGCTTTAAGATTTCCAGCGAGGGTGCCATTATGAAGATGGTAATGGTGTCGGGAAATCGCGACAGAATCTGCATGGTTCCCTGAACATCGATGTCCAGCAGGATATCCTTACCGTCTGAAAGTGCCTGTTCCAGGTTTTTTGCTAAGGTACCGTAATAATGACCGTGAACTTCCGCCCATTCTGCCCAGCAGCCCCTGTCACGCATACGGAGAAATTCTTTTTTATCCGTGAAATGATAGTCGATACCGTCTTTTTCACCCTGACGTGGTTTTCTCGTGGTGTGGGATACTGAGTACTGAATGTCCGAGTAGACATCCCGCAGGGCTTTACAGAGGGTGGTTTTCCCGGCCCCGGACGGCGCAGAAACAACAAAAAGGCGCCCCTTCCGGTCTTCCGGCACCGTTGTTTCTGATACGATATTTTCCACCTGTTGCCGCTCCTGATTTTTTAGAAACGAATTTATTCCTCTCTTAGCATCGCATACCGCTGGGAGATCGTTTCCGCCTGTATGGCAGATAAGACAATATGATTGCTGTCCATGATAATAATTGCCCGGGTTCTGCGACCGTGCGTCGCATCGATCAATCGCCGGTCTTCCTTGGCTTCATCCTTGAGTCGCTTCATGGGCGCCGAATTGGGAGCCACGATGCTCACAACCCTTTCCGCCACTACCGTGTTGCCAAACCCGATATTCAATAATGCTTTTTCCATACCCCTCCTAAACCCGGATAGACCGGAAAAAAAGAGCTGTTAGTACGAAAACACGAAAGGACGAAATCGCTAAAAAGACGATGATAACTCAACGTTCAGGTTTCACCACAGATAGAGAAAAATGGGCTATCCAATGGCGATTCGCGAAGCAAATTTATTCTACGTTCTGGACCTGCTCCCGTATCTTTTCCAATTCGGACTTTACGTTCACCACCATGTGAGAAATGTCCGTTTTCGCTGACTTGGATCCAATGGTATTGAATTCCCTATTTATTTCCTGCATAAGGAAATTAAGTTTGTGACCGGAGGGAGTCTCTGCCGCCATAATTGCATCAAATTGTGCCAAATGGCTGCGAACCCTGATAATCTCTTCGGAAATGTCACTCTTGTCTGCCAGAAACGCCGCTTCCTGCTCGATACGCCCTTCATCCAGGGACACATGCTGTTCGGTTAAAATCGATATCCGTTCCATCAAACGCTGTTTGTACTGCTCCAGGAGTCCAGTACTGTCCGCTTCAATCTGATCGATGCTGTCTTTGAGAAACTGAAGCCGTTCCCTGAAATCGACAGCAATAAAGGCGCCTTCCTTTTGACGCATGGCATCGATATCCTTGAGTACCTCCTGCATGCAATCAGACAGACATGCCCAGGTTTTATCCACATCCGATTCAACTTCTTTGGGCTTGATAAGATCATTTCTGGCGGTAACCCACTCCATGGGTACCGACCCTTCCAGATCCAGGATTTTTTTCAATGTCTTGAGTGCCACGTAATAGGCCCTGGCCTTAACTTCATCCACTTCAAATGACACCCCAGCCTCGGACAGATCATCGATGCGAATCTTCACATCAACCCGCCCTCTTGCCACGCATCCGCTAATCAGCGCTTTCAATTTTTCTTCCAGAACCTGGTAGCCCGGTGTCACTCGCAACTGAATATCCAGATGCCTGCTGTTGTAAGTCCTGATCTCAATCTTTATAGAAATATCGTCAATGGTTCGTTCGATATTGGCAAAAGCCGTCATGCTTTTGATCATGGTATCCTGCTCTGCTTTTCAGGTGATTGATTTTGAAATCGTTATACACACATGTCGTATCTATGGTCGATAGGCTCCAAGCGGTAAGCTTTATGCAATAAGCAGTGAGCAGTAAGCAGCTTAAAGCTTATGGCTTATAGCTTGAAGCTTTTTTCAAATCCAATGCATATTTTTCCCGGACACGCATTAAAAATGCCTGAACCTGATCTCCAGCATAATCAGGAAAACTCCAGGGAAGCGCTTCAAAGCGGCCCTTGCGAAATACAAGGGTCAGGTCTGCGTATATTCTTTTGCCAATATATATCCGATGGGCAAAATTTTTCCCGGTTGCCAGAACAAACCTTTCAAGGAGCATATAACCCGGATCGATATTGACAATCCGCTTCCCCTTGCCTGCAAATTGATTTTCGATTTCATTGGTAAAAAGCTTGACTTGCGCAAGCTCACTCTGGTGGATGAGCGTTTCAAAAGCCATCATCCTCCGAAATAGAGGCGTCCCCATTTCCGGCTCATAATAGGTCGTCTGGTCAAAGGACATCCATGCACTCACGATATCCACATCACCAAATTTTTCAATCAGGTTCTCGACAACAGATGTGCCAAGGGTCTTTTCATGCAGAAAAAAACCGATTACGAGCTTGGCTGGTTTGGGGGGGCTTGGCTGGCTCATGGCTTCAGCTATTGAAGAGCCTCGCAGCCCCGATGAATCCTACTCTTCGAAAAGCTGCAATGAATCTTCGACCATATAGATTATTGTCTAATTTTTATACGTTTCAGGCGATCGGTTTGGCCGCATCGATCAGCATAATGGGAATATCATCCCTGATCTCATACAGCAGACGACAATGATCGCAGATGAGCCCGTCACCCGGTTCGTTGAGATAAATATCGCCCTTACATTTCGGACACGCCAAAATATCCAGAAGTTCCTGTTTGATGGCCATGGTTTCCTCCGACTATATTGCTTCGGCAGATAAATACCTGCAGGTTGCCATTCCCGCAAAGGTGGGAATCCAGAAAAAACTGGATGCCAGAACAGGTCCGGCATGGCCGAGTTGGCTACTTAGTCGCCAAGCTATTAACATCGTTAAACGATTTCCCGATTGCCCTATAGAAATCGTCTTTGAAGAATCTCGCAGCAAGTTAGGGGAATACGTTTGCTATTTCGGTTCAGCCCTGTCTCCAATCACGGCCATGAGTTCTGCCTCGGCAACTTTTTTTCCATCTACTTTTGCGATGCCAGCCAGGCGAACCGCTTTTGATCGCATGTTGAGGAGTTTTGCTTCCAATATCAACTGGTCCCCCGGTACAACCGGTGTTCTAAAGCGGGCCTTGTCAATACCGGCAAAAAAGACGAGCCGCCCCTTCAATCTTTCCGGTAAGGATATGTAGGCCAGCACCCCCCCGGCTTGTCCCATGGCCTCCAGGATCAGGACTCCCGGCATTACCGGAACTGCGGGAAAATGACCCTGGAAATAAGGTTCGTTTATGGTAACATTTTTCAATGCTACCACGCTTTTTCCCGGCTCGAGATCAAGGATCCTGTCGATCAGAAGAAAGGGGTACCGGTGCGGTAGATGCCGCATGATTTCTCTGATATCATAGGTTCCCATAGCCAAGCCTCCGGTCTATCCTAAGCAAAATAGACGATTAAAAGTAAACGGGATATCATGTCTGTCTTTATGCCACACCCCCTATTAGAGCGAATCGATATTGAAGTCATCACCCTTTTCAGCCAGCACGTTGTTATAGGTCTGAATCAATTCATCCGTTACGTCGATGGATGACGGGGAGTAAAGAACAACGTTGTTGAAAATAATCAGAAGGTAGCCCCCTTTTTTTCCTAACTCCTGAATAATGACACGCACATCCTCTTGAATCCGTTTGACCACATTGCTTTCAATTTTCTTTAAATCGTTTTCATACTTATTCTTGAGTGACTTGATATCGTTGATCTTGATACGGATATCACGTTCGCGTTCACCACGGGTTTCTTTGTCCAAAACCAGGGCTTCACGCTCGAGAGTCTCCTTCAATTTCTCAATCTCTTCCTTCTTTGTGGTCAGACTGTTTTCCATTTCTCGCGCTTTCTTATTGATCTGCGCCTTGGCCAGTTTGCCGGCCGATGATGTCATCAATACCTTTTGAATATTGACCACACCGATTTTGGCAACATCCGCGCCCAGGCAGGGGGTAGCCAGCCATAGAACAGCCAAAAAAAGAGGTATTATTATTGATTTTTTACATTTAAACATTTTACACCTCACAATCATTAAAATAATGTCCCTACAGAAAATTCCCACCGTCCTCCGGCGTCTTCATTTCTTTTGGGATCCAGTATCCACCCATACTCCAGGCGTATGGGGCCCATCGGCGAATACCATCGAACACCCAGACCTGCACCCTCACGGGTATCTTTCAGGTCGAGTTTTTCACCTTCCCCATACACGTTGCCTACGTCAAAGAAGAAAACACCCATCAATCCGGCGTCCTTGACCAGCGGAATGATCCACTCGATATTGAGCTGAACAAATTTATCTCCTCCAACGTCATCACCGTTTTTGTCTTCTGCATGGATGTCCCGCCACCCAAAACCGCGTATTGAGGTCATACCCCCCAGATAAAACCGTTCATAGTCGGGCAGGAAACCATTGGGGTTTTCATGCACATATCCCCCCTTCCCATGCACCAGGCCGACGGTATTAAGAAACAAAGGATAGTACCACCCTGAAGTGGCCAGATATTTAGTGAAGGCGATATCACCACCAAATCCCGCATATTCAACCGAAACAGTGTCCAACGTTCCCTCGGTGGGGTTAAGCACCCGATCCCTTGAATCATATTTCAACGTGACCGAGGTGGCAATCGTCGTATTATCGCCCCTGCTTTCCCTGACCAGGTCGGAAACATCAGTGTCTAAGTTTGAAATATCGCTCTCATCAAAAGATAAGGACCAGAAGAGCTTGGTATATTCTGCCAGCCGAGTTCCCAGACGAAGACGGCCTCCAATACTCGATTTTTCATAATCTTCATAATCTCTATTCTGGTTATAGATATCGAATCCGGCTGAAACGGCTTTGTCAAAAAGATATGGCTCCGTAAAACTTAATGAATAGGTACTTGATTTTGAGCTGATGGTTGTTTTCAGTTCCAGAACTTGACCACGCCCGAAAAGGTTGTTCTGGGAGATAGATGCCGTAAGATACCCATAATCGACACTACTGTAACCGCCGCCAAACATAAAATTTCCCGTTGGCTTTTCAATGACGTCGATTTTCAAAAGAATCTGATCATCGGTACTCCCTTCAAGGGTATCGATCTTCACATCTTGAAAAAAATCCAGTCGATAAAGATTTCGAACACCTTTTTTTAGTCTCGTCCCGCTGAAAAGCTCCTGCTCATAAACCCTGAGTTCCCGACGGATTACCTTGTCCCGGGTCTTGCCGTTACCGGTAATGGTGATGGATTCAAAATAGACCTTTTTGCCCCGCTTGATCACATACGCAATATTGACTTCCAGGTTCTCGGTATCCTTGCTGATACTGGGGTAAATATCCGCATAGGCATACCCTTCATCCGAATAGATATCCGTAATCTTCACAACATCATTTCTGACTACTTCGCGGCTGTAAAACTCATTATCAATAATTTTAAGGTGTTCCATCAGATCGATTTCGGGAAAAATAAGATCACCCGTGATGCTCACTTTGCCCACCTTAAACTTTCGGCCTTCATCGATCTTAATTTTGATATATATCATATCATCTTGATATTCAATGATGGGTTCCGCGACTTTAGCCTCGATAAAACCATTGTTTTGATAATAACTACGAAGTTTGATGGTGTCCTGGTTCAAATCCTCTTTAATCAGTTCACCTGAGGATGTCAGAAAGCTCCAAAAACCTCTTTCGCTGGTTTTGATCACTTTTTTGAGTTCTTTTTCCGTAAAAACAGTATTCCCCTCAAAAGTAATTTTCTCAATTTTGATCTTTTTGCCTTCTTCAATCACAAACAGCAGGTCTCCCTGATTATTATCCTGCTCCTCGATCTCATAGTCCACGCTTACATTATGATAATTCTTTTCCTTGTAGAGAGCTTCTATACGAATCAGGTTGTTTTGTATGACAAAGATATTGAGGATGGATCCCGATTTAATGTTGAGGGCTTCTGTAATTTCGGCACTATCGAAAACAATATTGCCCTTGAATTCAATCCGCCGTATCGTCGGCTTTTCCTGAACATGAAAGGTAATGACCTTGCCAGAGGGTGTCTCTTTGGATTCAATACGGATATCCTCGAAATAACCCATGGAATATATGGACTTCAAATCACTCGAAAGCCGACTGGGGACATAGGTGTCACCCGTTTTTGTCTTGATGTAGCGCCTGATGGCGTCAACTTCAATGCGTTTATTACCGGTAATGGCAATCTCAGCAATCCTGGCACGATCAAACAACTTGAAACCAATGTCCCGGGAGACTTTCTGCACGCTCATAAGCAGATTCTCAATCCCGTCAACAGTCAGAAAGAAGGTACTTGTCCCTTTCTCTGTAAAAGGTTCGATAACTTTCGCATCCAGGCTGATCTTCTGTCCAATGCGGGTCAGGCTGCCCCAGACAACAAAATCGATCCCTTGTTTCAGACCGATCTTTTTTGCATCCAATTCTTCCTTAAGCGTATTATTCCAGGCCAGGATATCAGCAGGATCGGCTTCAACAATCACCGCCCCCTCGCGTTTCAAATTATCTTTGATCAATTTGGGAATTTCAGTTGCAAGATAGGACAGGTCCTCCTGGGCGTTGATTTGAAATGGCAGGACAGCCACTTTTTTGACGTTCTGTGAATATACACAGGGTGGAAACAGGCAAACAAGTGCAATACATACCAGCCAACCTCGTTTTAACATATAGGGAACCTCAGCACTTTTCCACAAATTGCCCGTTGGCAATCGTCACACAGCGTGACATGAAAGCAGCCAACTGCATGTTGTGTGTCACTACAACCATTGTCATTGAAAATTCCTGGTTTAACTCTAAAAGCAACTTGTGAACCTGATCGCTGTTCTGGGTGTCAAGGTTCCCGGTCGGCTCATCCGCCAACAAAATCCGTGGTCTCATGACCAGAGCCCGTGCCAAAGCAACCCTTTGTTGTTCGCCGCCGGACAACTTTCCGACCCGATGATGAAGTCTGTCCTGAAGCCCTACGCGTACCAGTATGGTCTCGGCAGCTTCACGGGCCTTCTCACCGGAAAATCCATGAATCATAGCAGGCATCGATGCATTCTCCAGAGCACTGAATTCCGGGAGAAGATGGTGGAACTGGAACATGAAACCCACCGATTTATTTCGAAATCGCGCCAGTCTGCTGTTGTCGAACAGCAGGACGTCCTCTCCCTGAAAATAAAGTCTTCCTTTGTCCGGGCGATCCAGAGTACCCAGTATATGCAAAAATGTAGATTTCCCGATCCCGGAAGCACCGACGATGGCCAGCGTGTCACCTTCACCCAGTGACAAGTTCACATCACGCAGTATTTCGATGGGTGTACCGGTACTCTGGAAAGACCTGGAAAGGTTTTGGACCTCTATAAACCCTTTCTTGGAAAGAACAGGCGTTTCAATGTTGTTGTTTACCCTTTGCATTTTATGCTGCTCATCATCAACCATAACGAATCGCCTCGACAGGATCGAGTTTGGATGCCTGACTGGCTGGATAGAGGGTGGCCAAAAAGCAGATCACCAGTGCGGACAAGGCAATAATAATAACATCCATGATATCCAGCTTTACCGGCAGGGTTGTCAGGTAATAGACATCTCCCGGAAGTTCGATGAACTTGTATTTTTCTAGCAGTCCGCACATAATAAACCCGATGCCAGTACCTAAAAATGTGCCGATGGCACCGATAATCATGCCGTTAAAAACGAAAATTTTTCGAATAGATTTATTTGTCGCACCCATTGCCTTCAAGATAGCGATATCTTTTGTTTTTTCCATCACCATCATAATCAGGGTACTGGCAATATTGAAAGCGGCCACCATAATTATCAGGGCCAAAATTATGAACATTACTGTTTTTTCCAACTTCAATGCTGAAAACAGATTGTGGTTCATTTGCATCCAGTCCCGAACCCAAAAAGGATATCCGAGCTTTTCGATAATCTGTTTCGAAATTTCCCTGGCCTTGTAGATATTGAATACCCGCGCCTCGATACCACTTATGGTATCCCCCATCCGGAGCATCTTCTGGGCTTCTTCGATACGGATATAGGCCATGGAACCATCGTATTCATACATGCCGGTTTCAAAATAGCCAAGAACCTTGAAGCGACGCATGGCTGGCACATGTCCGATGGGGGAAATCATTCCCCGTGGCGTTATGATATAGACACTGTCACCCTTCAGGACGTGCAGACTTCTTGCCAGTTCTTTACCAAGAATGATCCCCGGGCCAGCAGCAACACCGTCGGCGGATGCCTCCGGGTCTGGGGAGGATTTCAAAGCTTCCGGGCTGACCCCTTTTATGACCAAGCCCGCGGTCTCCGGATCAATCCCTCTCAGGACGGCCCCGGAGACACCGTGAGACGATCGCAACATCACCTGAGAATAAATAAACGGTGTCACGGCCTCGATACCATCCGTATCCTGAACGGTAGCCAGAACCTCCCGGTAATTGTTAAAAGGACCTGCTTGGTTCATGAGCACAATATGAGATTCGACGCCCAGGATCCGGGATTTCAAATCAGCTTCGAAGCCCGACATCACAGCAATCACGACGATCAAAGCCATGACGCCGACCGTCACACCCGCTATGGAAAGAATCGTAATCATCGATATAAAGGATTGTTTTTGCTTAGCCTTTAAATACCGACGACCTATGAAATACTCAAAAGACATACGCCTGGTTCTCACTCTTGATCAATACGTTCCATGGTCTTGTTAACCCAATAGTGGATTGCCGAACAGATTGAGCTACCCTATTTCATATTAAGTGTCAAGACCTATGCCCAATCTCAGGAACAGTAAGCATTCTCAGTCTGAATTGAACCGATGTTCCTTGCCCCTCTGTGCTTTCGACATCCAGCCGGCTTCCATAGTATTCCAATATCCGGTAAACAATGGACAATCCCAGACCGGTACCGCTGTGCTTGGTGGTATAAAAAGGATCGAAAATAGCATCAACATTCTCTGCTGAAATCCCCGCACCATTGTCCCTGAGAACAATTTGTATCCACCTATTCTTTTGATTTACCATTTGGACGGTAATCCGCCCTTCTCTCTCTATGGCTTCTGCGCCGTTGAGAAGGAGATTCCACAAAATCTGACGAAGGTGAACCGGGTCCACCTCCACGAATATGTCAGGAATCAGCTTACGTTCGATGATAAGATTTTCCTGAATAGCGCTGTTTTGGTGAAAGAGCTCCAGAATTTCGTTGATAGCTTCATCCAGCCGTATACTTTCCCGTTTGCCCGCCGGTGGTTTGGCAAACAGGAGAAAATCGCTCACCAGTGAGGTCAGACGATCCGTTTCCCGCAGTACGATGCGCATGAGGTTATCACGTTCCGGATCGTAGCGATTCTCTTCCCGCAGCATCTGAATGGACCCAGATAGAGATGCCAGGGGATTTTTAATCTCATGCGCCAGACCCGCTGCCATTTCACCCAGTGAGGCCATTTTTTCCATCCGTTTTACGTGTTCCGACATACGCTGAAGTTCATTACTGGACCGCCGGGTCTGCTCCGAAAGAAAGCCGCTTAAAAGCGCTACGGCATAGCACGCCACTGCTGTGATCACCACTTTGTAGAGAACCCGAAGCCAGCCGAATTCAAGTATCAGGGGACTGATTCCCGTGCCATAGGGCTGAATGAAGCCGTAATATTCGAGACTGATCAGGATAGCGTACTGAAGGCTGCACAAGCCGGCCATGACCATACTTCCTTTGCGAAAAAGCAGAACGCTCGAATAAATGATAACCACCAGATAAAGGAATGAAAAAAAGCTTAGAAAACATCCGGTTACAAGAATAATCAAGGTCACCACAAGCGTGTCGATACCAATCTGAATATACGCGAATGGCACTTTGTGTTGAATACCGGATATCATGACCGAGTAAAGAAAAGACAGAATAAAAATAAAGCCGGTCAGTCCGTAAAGAAACAAAAGGGGGGGGGCCAGCGGAGAAACACTCTCATTGAGTTGAAGAAAAATGGTCGAGCCCAGAAAAATAGACGTAAAAACAAGCCGAAAAAACATCAATAGCTTGAGCTTTTGTTCGAGATCCCTTTCGGTCGACATGGAAATGTTTTTCATGAAATTTGAACCGCAACAGCGAGCGCATTCCCCATGGCCTGCCGAGGGGTTGGCGAGTGAATTTGAAATAGACAGAATTTCTTATGGTCGCCGCGAAGCAATGCTGCACGGCAGAACATTCCTAGCAGCTTGCTAGGAATGTTCTTCAATTCAACTTACGGTGTTTATCCCGAAATGGCTCCGGCCATCTTAAATACCGGTAGATACATGGCGACCACCAAACCCCCGATCACCGTCCCTAGAAACACCATCATAAAAGGCTCGATCATGGCGGTCAGATTTTCTACGGCCTGATCAACCTCGTCATCGTAAAAGTCTGCAATCTTGACCAGCATGGCATCCAGGGCACCGGTGGACTCACCCACCGCAATCATCGAACAAACCATGGAGGGAAAAACGCCACTATCAGACAGCGGGTCCGCCATGGTACGGCCTTCTGCAATCCCTGATCGAACATTGTAGATCGCCCCCTCAATGACTTTATTGCCTGATGTCTTTGCAACAATATCAAGGGCTTCTAATATGGCAACACCGCTGGACAGCATGGTGCCCATGGTCCGGGTGAATTTTGCCACCGCAACCTTTCGCAGCAAAGGCCCAATGACGGGTAATTTTAAGGCAATTGCATCAACCGTCAATCGCCCCTTGGCAGTTTTTTTATAACGGTTAAAGGCCCAGAAAAAAATTACCGCCCCAATGATGAGATACAAAATTTTATCCTTGGTAAAATCACTCATGGCAACAACAATCTTTGTTGGCACCGGGAGATCGCCACCCAACCCTTCAAACATTTCCTGAAACACCGGGATCACGAAAACCAGAATAACGCCGACGACCAGGATCGCAACGATAATCGTAATAATAGGATATGTCATGGCCCCTTTGACCTGTGCCTTCAACTTGGCAGTCTTTTCCATATAAGCTGAAAGACGTCGCAGAATCGTGTCCAGTATACCGCCCGCCTCCCCCGCAGCTACCATGTTAACAAAGAGATCATCAAACTGCTTGGGATACTTGCGCAAAGCTTCGGCAAGTGTCTGGCCACCCTCCACCGACTCTTTGATGTCCTTGAGCATATTTTTAAAGGTTTTGTTTTCCTGCTGGGAATGGAGAATGTCAAGACATTGAATAATGGGCAGCCCGGCATCGATCATGGTGGAAAACTGCCGGCTGAAGATAATGATATCCTGTTCCTTTACCGGTGGTTGCAGAAAAGCCACATTCTCGAACAGGTCTTTTGGTTTTTTCTTTATTTTTGTAGGTGTTATCCTGATTCTTGTCAGATGGTTTCTGACCGCATCCTCACTGGCAAGATCGATTTCCCCTTTTTGAATTTCATTACTTCTATTTTTACCTACCCACTGATAAACAGGCATAATCTTTCCCCCTTGTCAGGAACCCGCTGGCAAAAACATGCCATAGGGCTTAGGCCGATTGTAACGATGTCATCATCCCGTTTTTATCATTTTTTTAAGCCATAATTATTATCACACTATCATCGAAACAACAATAGTTTTCGGAATTTATAGTAGGTGTCATCATGAACCGCGACAGCTCTCGAAGTAAAACAAGCATGGCTTCAGACGAAATTACTCTCCGCCAGAGTTCATCGGTTTTGTGGGTTTTTACACGCTGGACATGGTCTCCGGCACACATCTGGATTGAAGCGTATCCTGCAGCATACGAAGCACTGCCAAACGGCAGAACCTACGGGCAATGCGCTCGCTATTGCCGTTTAAAAAAAGACAGCCACCGATCTTTATCTTGATTAACACAGGCGATTGTGTGTATGGTTAAAGGCTTTTGCTGTTCCATTCAGATCACCATATCTACAGTTATTCAGAAGAGTTATAATGAGGCTATTGGCATGATCAACCCGAAAAAAACAACGGTTATCACTTCTCATATCAATGCTGATTTCGACGCCCTGGCCTCCATGCTGGCAGCCCAGAAACTTTACCCGGACTCGCTGGTTGTCTTTCCAGGCTCCCAGGAAAAAAACCTGAGGAATTTCTTTATCCAGTCTATGGTTTATCTTTTGAATATTATTAACGTAAAAGAAATCGATGTTTCCAAAATCGAGCGCCTTGTGCTTGTGGATACCAAACAACCCCATCGGATCGGCAAATTTGAATCCATTTTGAACAACCCCGGCCTGGAAATTCATATTTTTGATCACCACCCTCCCATGGAAAACGATATCGAGGGTCAGATGGTCGTCCAGGAACCGGTCGGTGCCACCGTAACACTGCTGACGGAACTTCTGAAGAGTAAAAACATCGACATTACCCCTGATGAGGCCACAATCATGTGTCTCGGCATATACGAAGACACAGGCTCTTTTACATTTCCATCCACCACTGAAAAAGATTTCAGAGCCGCTGCATATCTCTTATCCAAGGGCGCTAACCTAAACATGATCTCCAATCTCATATCGCGTGAAATCAGCCCTGAACAGGTGGCCATTCTGAACGACATGATCCAGACATCCAACAGCTATCATATCAACGGTATTGAGGTCGTGTTTACCAGTGTAACAACCGATCAGTATGTACCTGACTTCGCTTTCCTGGTCCATAA
>JAHEIB010000162.1 GCA_024639645.1 Deltaproteobacteria bacterium | reverse complement strand
CGAATATTGGGCGGGTCGGCATCCACGACTGTCCTTTTGGGGCCTTCTCAGGGTTCACTCGCGTTACGGCCTGCCAGGTTGCTGCAGCCCTATAGGCTTACATCTGTCCCCAGAGCTTCAGCAGGAAGGTCTCCCTATCCCACTGTCTGGGTAGCTGCCGGGATGAACCGACAATTTCCCGGACGGGACTTGCACCCGTTGGTGACTTACGCCCTCGTGGCGCACCAATATATAGTGGTCGCTCTGAATTACGGAAAAGAATAGATTAAATCATAAAGTCATTGCAAACGTACTTTCGCGTGATTTGATCAAGTCTTATATTTGGCGAATCTTAGGCATGCGATAACTTACATATCAAATCTATTATAACAAAAAAATCTACATTGACAACGTTCACCAGCGTATTGACATATGAACCCATCCCCTATTTTTTTCAACACGCTGCTGCTCAACTCATGGGCATAATTTGTTTTGATTTTGGCAAATTCCATATTAATGTCATGGTTAAGCGCACCATCTTGTTTTTCTCCAAGCGAACAGAAGAGATACCCACAGGTATACGCCCGTGGGTATCTACTCGGTTTAGGATTCGCTTTTCTCAGGCATCTGCGACATGATGAATTCAGACAGGGCTGTGATGGTCAAGCTAGGATTTACACCCAAATTTGCCGGCACAACTGACCCGTCGGCAACAAACAGGTTGGCGTAACCGAACAGTTCGCCATTCGTCTTCACAACGCCCTTTTCAGGAGATTCTCCCATGCAGCATCCGCCGAGAATATGGGCGGTTGTGGATGCATTGAATGCCGCCTCGGGAATAAGGCTCAAGGGAATACCGCTCATCTTTTTGGCCAGACGCCGGGTGACTTCATTTGCGATCGGTATATAGGCCGGTGCCCGCTGCAAGCCTCTTGGAACCTCAGAATTCATGCTGTATCCACCAAACCGCCACCATCTGGGCTTGTAATCAAGCTTAAGATAGTTCTTGTCCGTCTGCATGACCAGAACAATAGTTGTGGATGCCGCCATGCCAAAAGGCCACAACAGTTTAATGAACCGGACAGGATGGCGGACAATATTGCCGAGAAAACGGAAAAACCGAGGGGTTTTCCCCCCTCCGCCTGTCATGACGGTCAGAAGGTTTAGCAGAACATCAGAGCCCTTGTTGTAACGGACCATCTCGATATGAGTGGTGTCATCGGGGTAAATTCCCGATGTGATGGCAATCTGGTCATTCCAGTCTGTATCCTTGTCATAGGATTTGACACCCAGGATTGCTTCTGAGTTGGTCCTGACAAAATTACCAAGCTGATCGGAAAGTTTAGGTAGCAATCCTTGTCGCTTGCATTTCATTAAGAGCTTGACAGACCCTAGGACCCCTCCACTGAAAACGGCGCCTTTTACCCGGTAGGTTTTTTTAGGTTTTAAAATGCCGGTTGATTTTCTGGTGAAAATTTCATAGCTACCATTACGAGATGCTACACCGGTGACTTCAGTTTCAGGGATAATTTCCACTCCGAGCCCCTCTGCTATATGCAGATAGTTTTTGTCCAAAGTATTCTTTGCGCCGCTTGGGCAACCTACCATGCAAGAACCGCAAAAATCACAGCCGGTTCGGTCTGGCCCCTTTCCGTCAAAATATGGATCAGGGACAGTTTCTTTAGGGGTGCCGAAGAATATACCCACATCATTCTTATGGAAGGTATCTTCCCCCCGAACGTCTTTTCCAACTTCCCGCAGACACTCATCCGCCTTGCCGATCTGGGGACTAGGGTTGGCACCAAGCATGTTTTTTGCCCTTTCATAAAAGGGCATCATTTCTTCCTTGCAGTTTTCAATACCCCACTCTGGCTGTTCAAAAACTTCATCCGGAGGAATCAGCAGTTGGTTGGCGTAGACCAGGCTGCCACCGCCGACACCTCCGCCGTGGAAGATCAGGACATGCTTGAGCTGGGTGAGCATCTGGTAGCCGTAGCAGCCCAGTTGGGGCAGCCACATATATTTTCTTGTATTCCAGTTGGTTTTGGGGAAATCTTTATTGGCCCATCGCTTGCCCTTTTCAAGTACGGCAACTTTGTATCCCTTTTCAGCAAGCCTTAGTGCCGAAACGCTGCCGCCAAAACCTGATCCAATGACAATATAATCGTAATCATACCCGTTGTTGCTCATAAAACCTCCACATGGGATTTATTCAATCCGCTGTATCTTTGCTGTTCATCCGCTGGCAATTGGCGGAAACAGTCAAATTTCATCGACATCGATTTTAAAGATGGCTCTGTTGACCACAACCTGCCGTGTTGTCAGATACGTTTTTACGGTGATAGCCATATTCAGTCAGGGTTATACCCCCAACTCTTTTCGGAATGCTGCCATGTTGGTTCGATACTGTTCACGTTCATCATCGGAAAGATCGTCCCCAAAAACTAGTTCAACTGGTGTCAGGGAGTCCACGATGTTATTGGCATGGGGAGCCACACCTAAGACACCGACCTTGCTCCCCTTTTCAAGCTTGATGTTTCCCAACATGAAATCGGTGACAAATTTTCTTTCTTTTTTTAGTATTTTTTTCCAGGTTATCGGAGTTGCAGCCATGATATATTCAGCTTCGTTACTGGCTGTTTCTTCCGATATCAGTTCTAGCCGGTTCAATTGGCCTTTGTCGAAAAAGGCACAGAACAGAATGTCCTGATCAATGCCAAATGCCGGATCTGCCTTTACTCGGTATGCCATATCTGCGGACAGTTTTTTTAATTTGTCCTGGGCTGCAGAATTTGAACGGTAAACGTTGGCACTTTCTTCCAGCCATTCGGGTGTGCAGTACTGATAAGTCGTCATGAAATTCTCCTTTTTTTACTAATTCTATTCCTTTGTGATTTTTATAATAAAATCTTCACGCAATTCTTTTTTGAACAGCTTTTCCGTAACCGTCATGGGGAGCTCATCTCTGAATTCTACATACTTGGGAACTGCATAAGGCGCCAAGTGTTCTCGACAATATTCACGGATGTCATTTTCAGTGACCGGCTCCGGGTATTTTTTATTCAATTTTATCACCGCTGCCACCCGTTCGCTGCCAGGCACATTCGGGTCTGGCACCCCAAAGGATGCGGCCATGACTACGGCCGGGTGCTTGAAGATCACTTCATCCACCTGCGTGGTATAGACCTTGTTGCCAGATACATTTACCATGTCTTTTGATCGGTCCGTCATGTGGAAATAGCCGTCCTCATCCATATAGGCGATATCCCCGGTATGAAGCCAGCCGTCTTCTGTCAGGCCGGATCCTTTTTCCGGCCAGTACCCCTTCATGACTTGCGGGCCTCTGACCAGGATTTCCCCGGGTTCTCCAAATGGGACTTCCTCTCCTGTCCCTTGGTCGATAATTTTGCACTCCGTATCAGGTGCGGGTACGCCAAGACCAGGTTTTTCATTCGCCATGAACCCGGTAATTTTTGAAAATCCGGAAAGATTAAAGTGGCACAGGGGTGAGGTCTCTGTGAGGCCATATCCTTCAGATACCGGATTCCCAAGCTCTTTTTTGATGGTATCAGCAACATCTTTTGGCAGGGGCGCTGCACCACTCATGGGGATGGAATTGAGCCTGCCGACCTTTTTCTGTGCAATGCGCATGAACTGGGTGGGGACGGCGCAAATCATAAAAGGCCGATATTCCTTTATGAGCTCTACAATATAATCGATATCTCTCGGGTCCGGAACAATTATCAGTCTAAGCCCCAGGAATGCCGCTGACTGGGACATATACCGGCCGTAAGAGTGAAAAAGGGGAACGGACAAAAGCACCGAAGATTTACCTTTAATCCCTTTTAGCAACGGCTTCATCATCCATGGAAATCCCTGACGGATACAGGAAAACCGGTTAAAATGGGTAATCATGACCCCTTTGGGAATGCCCGTGGCACCCCCGGTAAAGGCGAGCTCACAAAGGTCTTCCTTTGACACGATATCAATGTCAGGTGGTTCAGGATCGTTGTCATCAAGCAGCTGCCTGAATTCATAAACGCCTTGCTGTAAAGGTTCTTTAACTTCCGCCTGGTCAAAACCCTCCAGAGAGGTAACTATTACAGAAAAAAAACCACACCTGTCTTTCAAATTCAGCACACGGCTCAACTGGTCTTCACGGCAAATAAGTACTTTGGCTTCACCCGAACCGGCTTCGTGGACCAGACCATCATCTGTCCTCAGTATACTGGTGGGGATGACAACTGCCCCTGCCTTTATGATTCCCCAGTCCGCGATGACAGCTTCCGGGCAATTGGGCAGGAACACACACACTTTATCGCTTTTTCCAACGCCGAGATTCACCAGCGCATTGGCCAGTCTGTCGGCATGGTTTTTAAGCTGTTCATAGGAGATCTTGCGATCCTTAAAGAGAATGGCTGTTCTCTTTTTATACTTTTGCGCGGCCTGGTCCAAGGCTTTCGACAGGGGCTCTTCCGGGTAGGGCTTAAGACTGTGTTCCAATTTATAGGGTCCCAGTTTATAGCTTTTCAACCAGGGCTTTTCAAGATAGCTCACAAAGATTTCTCCTTTATTGGCCGGGATTTTTCCATTGGAAAACAACCGGGGTATCATCCGTTATACAATCTATTGAAGGCCAAGTTCTTCCAGTTTTTGCTTGGATGGATTTCCCGTTGCCATGTCCCAATTCCGGAACTCGTAATAAGCATCTTTCATCATCTCAAGGGTTTCTTCATCAATCACCATCCCTTCTGCCGGGCCATCCGGCAGCGGATCTTTCATCAGGCGAGGCGGCAGAATATCATGGGACCGATCCATGCCCGCTTTTTGATTATAGAGACGGACCAGGTTGTAAATCCGTTCTCCGGCCTTGCGGAATTCGCTCACATCCATATCCCAACCCAGGGCGTAATTAATCAGTTCCACATATTCCGATGCCGGTAGCAGCATACCCATAAACTTGCAGGCGCCTATGGCATCGAAGGCGGTCAGTGCATTCTCCAGGTCTACAACCACCTTGGTTTCTTTGGGATCGGCCACAAAAGGGTCATTGATTTTACTATCATCAACAACAAGAAACGGAGAATCCACGAAAGTCGGGCCCTCAATAAATGCCGTAATGTGGTCGCCGCCCCTGTTAGCGGTCACATATGCCAGTCCACAGATTTTGGCTGCCCTTGGATCATAGGCCGGGAGCTCCATTCCTTTGACATTCATGGCAAAATGTTCGGCCCCTTTACCCAGTTTTTGAGCAGCAATGCGGGAACCCTCTGCCAGAAGATCGCCAATGCCCTCGCGGGCCGCAATTTTTTTGACAAGGTAAATAACGATGTCCGGGTCACCGAATTTCAACTCCAGGCCTTCGGTCATTTCCTTGGTTAAAATTCCTTTATCGTAGCACTCCAGGGCAAAAGCGATGGTTGAACCGGCGGAAATCGTATCGATACCGTATTCATTGCACAGGTAATTGGCCATGGTGATGGCATTCAAATCGGATATGCCACACGAGGCGCCCAGCATGTTCGCAGATTCATATTCCGGGCCTTCGCCCTCGTGGCCAGCCCATTTGCCATCTTTAATTTTGGTGCCCCGGCCGCAGGCAATGGGACAGGCAAAACAAGAGACTCCCCTTTCCAAAACCTTTTCGTTCAAGGCCATGCCATTAACTTCCTCTATGTCCTCAAACACTCCTTTTTGCCAGTTGAGTGTCGGGTATCCGCCCCGGGCATTGACCATGTCCGACACCATATTGGTGCCGAATGCCTCAAACCCGACCTTGAGCATAGATTCATCCAAAAGATCGATCTGGCGTTTGGCTATGGTTTTAAAATTATGAGGGTCTGCGAGCTCAAACTTATCTTTTCCAGAACAAACAATGGCTTTTAATTTTTTCGACCCCATGACGGCGCCCATGCCGGTGCGCCCGACCGCTCGGTCTTTATTATTCATAATGGCGGCATACCGGACCAGATTCTCACCACCCGGGCCAATGGAGGCGATTGTGATTTTACTCGACGCCTTCTGTTTCAGATAGTCTTCAGTCTCTGGAACAGTTTTTCCCCACTGATCATCTGCTGGTCGCAGCTCTGCAATCCCGCTCGAGATATTTAGATAAACCGGTCGATCAGAACGTCCTTCTATGATGATCCCATCGTATCCTGCCCTTTTCAGTGCCGGGCCAAAACTTCCTCCGGAATTGCCATGTCCCCAGATGCCTGTCAGCGGGGATTTTGCAACAACAGAATAGCGACTAGCGCTTGCCGATGCAGTGCCTGTTAAAGGTCCGGTCATAAAGATTAGTTTGTTGTCGGGCCCTAATGGATCGGCATCAGGCGGGACTTCATCAAACAGGTATTTGGATGCAATCCCTGCACCTCCCAGATAAAGTCTCATCCATTGCTTAGGTACCTCTTCAACGGCAATAGTTCCCTTGCTCAGATCGACTCTCATTATTTTCCCCATGAAGCCAAAAGACATACGCACCTCCATTGTGATGTAATGGTAATATCGACCACCCTAATTTTTCATGTAAGTATACAGCAAAAGCTGTGCCATCTTGTGGTAACTCTTGAGTGATGCGGGTTTGTAGAGAAAAATATTAGAGCTTGTTAGGGGAAAGCTGCGAAAACTGCCAAAGTTGGCAGCTTTGTTAGGGCTGAATTGTTTGGATCGACTTGAAAATAAATGCTATCATGGGGTATGTGCCATATATGGCATGTCCTGCCGTTTTAGGCCATATTTTTTGAGTTTTCGGTAAAAGGTTCGGATGGGAAGTCCAAGTCGGGCCGCCGCCTTTTCACGGTTCCACTGACAACCGGCAAGAGTTTGGACAAGTACATGTTTTTCAAAAATATCCATAGCGTTTTGATGGGTTGTGCCATCCGGAATAATAGGTAAAGCTGTTTTTCGCTTCAAGTGGGGTGGGGGACTTCCGATTTGATTGGCCAGATCAAAATGTCCCATGGTCACATACCGCTGAATTACATTCTGAAGTTCCCTCACATTCCCTGGCCATGAATGGCTGAACATAATTTCGACCATTTCTCCGCTTGGTATGATAGTAGGTTTCCCATTGGTCATCTCTTTTAGAAAATGATCCACGATCAGGGGAATGTCTTCTTTGCGGTCCCTCAATGGCGGCAGAGTAATCGGGATGATATGAATCCGGTAAAAAAAATCTTCCCTCATCCTTCCTCTTTTCACATGCTGCTGCAAATTCTGATTGGTCGCCGCAATGATTCTAATATCGGGTTTTTTTATCTCTTTGCCCCCAACAGGTGTAAATCCTCCGCCTTCAATAACCCGCAATAATTTAACTTGTAGATTCAAGGTTATTTCGCCCAATTCATCTAGAAAGAGCGTACCGCCTTTGGCGATATCGAGAAAACCTTTTGTATCAGCAGAGGCCCCTGTGAAAGCGCCTTTTTTGTATCCGAAAAATTCGCTTTCCA
>JAHEIB010000036.1:1581-23623 GCA_024639645.1 Deltaproteobacteria bacterium | reverse complement strand
ATCATTGTTCCGCTGTACCGGCCCACCCGGATGTTGGCTTCCCCGTCGTTGTTCTGGGCATCACCGAAGCCATAAATAGCCAGGTGCCGCACCGTGGCATTGTCGGCCTGAAGATCCAGCCCGATATTGCGGTTATCGCCATCCCATATTTCGAACTCGGGCCGGTTCACGGTTGACAGGGCCACGCTATCCACACCCACGCTACCCCCTGCGCCCATGGACCCGGGGTTCAAATTGCGCAGGCTGGTGCCGTCGTTGAAACTGTAGGCGGTACCATCGATGGTGGTGTCGCTGTCCAGCACCGCCGGCAGGTCTTCAATCACCAAAAGCTGCCACCAGGAACCGGCATTGGGCGCCACTGCCGGTACAAAACGCATGCTGTTGGCCCCGGCAATGGCGTTGGCGTTCTGCAGGAACTGTCGCAGGCTGCCCTGAATGGTGCGGGCTGCCGATGTGTCATCGTCCACATCGGCACCACCCCGAACATTGCTCACCACGTTGAAACTGAAACCAAAATCCACCCCGCTAACATTCGTAGCCCCCAGTATCACCCGTGCGAGATGTTCACCGCCTTCAAGAGAACCGGCACTGTCGGAGAGATCGCCATTACGACCGCCGAATCGAGCGCCTATATCCAGCGCGGAGGAATAGGAGTTGTCGCCGTAGGTCTGCTCCGCCCAGACATCTTCGATGTCAAAGCCGCCGCGAAATCCTGCGGAGGGTGTAATCGTTTTCGAATCGACCACAACCCAATAGTCACCCGAGCCCAAATCCTGGAAATTATAATTTCCTGAGACATCGGTGGTGACCGAGGATACGAAATTATCGTCGTCGCCATTGGGTTGGTCGTCGCCGCCATCTCTATAAATGTTCACAAGTACCGACGGTCGACCCACGGCGTCAGCCAGGCCTGCGTCCCCATTGACGTCTTCAACCACTCTGCCGTAGATGGCCAAGGGCCCCACGGATAGGCTCCCACTGAATTCAGAGGTGGCGCCGCCCAGTGTTGCCGTAGCCGTCAGATAGGTACCAATAGAAACACCGGGTGGGTTGGGGATTTCAAACCGAAAGCGGCGGGTGGTATCACTGCCCTGGATCAGACCGTTGATGGCTCCCGGGCCATAACTTCCTGAGGTTCCGTCACCATCGGCACCGGAGCCTTCTGTCCAGGTTGCCAAATAAGTCTGCCCTTCCCCGAACCCGCTGGGATCGATTTTGGACAGGAATAACTCTACAATAGAATTGGGCCGCGCAAACCCCCTGATGACCAAATTCCCGCCTTCGATACGGGCACTCTCCAGAATAGGAAAGTTCAGCAAACCATTGCCACCGTCGTCACTGTCGCCAGGGTCGTTGATGGTCACATAGGGGCTGTCACCGGTTCGCTGGTTGCCACCGGACAACAAATCGATACCGATCTGGCCTCCGAATCCTACTCCGTTGTCGTAAATGGAATTTCGGGTGATGGTGTTCTGCAGGGCATCACTGGTTACCAGCACACCGGCACCACTGTTGTAGTAGATCCGATTGCGATCCACCAAGGATCCCGTACCATAAAGCCGGACACCGGGGGTTTCCACATTTCCTGTACCGTTGTTTCGAATGGTGTTGTTTTCTATGGTATGAGCACCGGTGCTGCTTAGGGTGTCGATACCGGCACCCCGGCTGCCGGATATGAGATTACCCTGGATGGTGGCATCACGGCTGTCCTCTACGGAAATGCCGTTCATCTCCAGGTGCTGGCTGGCGTTGTCACGGATTTCGTTGCCTAGAATGTCCCAGCCGTCGGCATCGTTTTTCATACCGATGCCGTTACCACCGCTGAAACCGATGAGGTTGTTGCGGATAATGCCGTTATCGCCACCCACCACCCGGATGTTGTCTCCTGTATTCACCTCGGCCGGGGCCGTAAAACTGCCGGCACTGGCACCGATGACACATGCTTCGATCAGTGTTCCGTTGAACGCGCCAACGCGAATGCTGGCCTCACCGTCGTTGTTCTGGCTATCGCCAAAACCGTAGATGGCCAGGTGCCGTACCGTGGCATTGGCGGCCTGCAGATCCAGCCCGATGTTGCGGTTATTGTCGTCCCATATTTCAAACTCGGGACGACTCAATGTGGGCAGGGCCTGGCTGTCCACACCTACCACACCACCCGTACCCATAAACCCGGAATTCAGGTTGCGCAGGCTGGTGCCGTCGGTCAAGCTGTATGCGGTGCCGTCGAATGTGGTGCTGCCGTCCTCCACCGCCGGAAGATTTTCACTTACCGCCACCTGCCACCAGGTACCGGCGTTGGCCGGAACCGCGGGTACGAAACGCATGCTGTTGGCCCCGGCAACGGCGTTGGCGTTTTGCATAAACTGGCGCAGGCTGCCCTGGACCGTGCGGTCGGCCCCGCCGTCATCGTCAGCGTTATCGCCTCCCCGTACGTCAGTAACCACGTTGAAACTGAAGCCGAAGTCAAGGCTGCTGGTGCCGCCGGAAAGGGCCACCCTGGCCACATGTTCGGCGTTTGCCAACCCAGAGGCATCGTCCGACTGATTGCCCCTGCGTCCCCCGAAACAGGCGCCGGCTGATATGCGCTCTGTGGTGCCGAGACTGCCGCTGCTGCATAAGCTACCTATGGGGCCATGGGTCTGTTCGGCCCAGACATCCTCCTGATCGGAGCCGGCGGTAAAAGCAGCCGATGGTGATACCGTTTTTGAGTCCACCACCACCCAATAGGTGCCCGGCGCAAGATCCAGAAATGCGTAATCACCCGCCGCGCTGGTGGTGGTACTCCCGGTGGGTGTGTCATCCACCCCGCTTGCCTGGCCGTCGCCGCCGTCACGATAAAGGTGCACTGTGACACCGGGACGCGCATTGGCATCGCCGAAACCGGCATCACCATTCAGATCTTCATAAACCGTGCCAGTCAGATCGGCCTGGCCCGTAACAAGGGTGTTGGCGGTGGCGCTGTTGTTTCCCAACGCCGGGTCGGTTTCGTCGGCCGTTACCACGGCCGTGTTGCTTATATTTCCTGCCGTGGCCGGGGCTGTCACCAGGATCGTTATATCTTCTGACGTGCCCCCGGCAGAAAGCGAGCCGCTGGCACAGGTAACGATTCCCGCGGATTCACCGCAAACCCACCCGGTTCCAACGGCACTTTGATAAATGGCGCCCACCGGCAGGGTGTCCGTTACCACCAGGTTGGTCGCTGCAGACGGGCCGTTGTTTGTAACACTGAGTGTATAGGTCAGGGGCTCGCTGTTAAGTATTGGGTCAGGAAAGTCCACTTTGGCCATGACCACGTCAGCTACGGGATTAACGGTGGTGTCGATGCTAATGGCATTGTTCGCCGGACTGGTGTCGCTGGCCAGGGAACTCGTGGAGGCAGTATTGCTGATGGTGCCGCCGTCAACCGGGGCCGTAGCGGTAATGGTGATATCGGGGGATGTGGCCCCATTGGCCAATGTGGCCCGGTTGCAGGTCACGGTGCCGGTATCTTCGGCGCAGGTCCAGCCGCTGCCGGAAGCGCTTTGAAAAGTGACTTCGCTGGGAAGCACATCCACCACTTCAACGCCCAAGGAATCATCCGGTCCGTTATTGGTGACATTGATGGTATAGGTCAGCAGGCTTCCGGCATCCACCGGGTTCGGTGAATCGCCTTTGGAAATGCTCAGATCAGCAATGGAATTGATCAGAACGCCGGCTTGATCGTCTTCGTCTGGATCATGGTTGTTGGGTGTTGAATCGGGATCTGGTTGGTCAGAGGCCGTTAGTTCGGCGATATTGATGATACCGTCTGTGCTGTCCACCCGGGCGGTAATCTCCAGGGTGACGCTTCCGCCGCTGCTGATAGCGCCGCCGATATCCCAAAGACCGCTGCCCGGGGTGTAGCTGCCCTGGGAAGGGGTGGACGAAACATAGGTCAGACCGGAAGGCAGAAGATTGGTAACAGATGTGCCGGTTGCGGTATTGGGGCCCTGATTGCTCAGGGTGATGGTAAACGTAATCTCGTCGTTGATAAGCGGCGTGGCATTATCAACACGTATATCCAAAACAAGATCGGCATCCAGGGTAACGGTCACCCGGGCCGTGTCTTCCACGGAAACAACCGTGTCAACGCAGACCTCGTCGGTGGCGGCACCACTCAGGTAATCTCCGGGAAGATTGCTGACAATGGCCTCATAGGAGAGGGTTGCTTCTCCGCCGGCCGGAATGTTCCAGTCACCATTCCAGGTGAGGGTCTGACTCGTGATGACAGGGTTATTGGTGGTAAGACCGGTGGTACTGCCGGGAACAAATGTAAAACCTGCCGGCAGAGCCACGTCTTCCAACTCCGTGAGGTGGGCGTTCACATTGCCTACGTTGGTGACGGTAATGGTATACGTGACCGTATCCCCGGGGGCCACGTGGTCGGGAGTTACTGCCTTGTCAATGGTAATTTCAGGATTGTCGATGACCATGCTGGTGGTGGCGAAATTGAAGCGCCCGCATTGATCAATAACGGTCTGACGAATCAAACAGGTGGTGGGTTCGCTCACCTCCGGGGGGGTGAACGTGGTGTCGGGATCGTTGGGATCGGAAAAGCTTCCACCACAGTCGTTGGCCCATAGGGTGGTATAGGGTGGCGTCCCGCCTGAATTGCTTGTGCTGACGTCTGAAGGCTCACAACTGATGGCTGCGGGTACATCCAGGGTGATGGAGGGCTGGCTTTCATTTTCAATGCCGCCCAGCAAAAGAAAATTGAAATAAGCCCGCTGGGCAGCCACACCGGCTGGAGAATTTTCACCCAGATCATGTCCGCCTTCATACATCACGAGCCCGTTATTTGGATTCCCAAATCCGCGCCCGTAGGCAAACACGGCAGCTTCCCCAGGGGATTCACCCGGGATATCCGGATGATCCGGATCCCATGCAGCGATGGTGGTGCTTGGACGCCATCCCATGGCGTCAGGCAGGTATATCTGCTCGGAACCATTTTGGGTGGCCGAATCGACATTGCCCATGAACTGCATGATGGGATGATCTGCCTCACTGTTATTATAAAGGTAAGGGGGCGTGCCATCACCGTGATCCCCCCAGAGCACCAGCGCATGCTCGGATAAAAAGTTCATGTCCGGATCCGTATCGGGATCCCCGGGGTCATCCACATTCTCCAGGGCGCTTACGGCATGACAGGCCGCCCATATAAATCCACCCCCCTGATTAAAGGCGAGCAGATTTTGATGATCCTCCCAGCTGGGGTCGGCATGGGGCATGACAAACACATCATCGCAGGAATCCAGATTATACGGATACCCGATTCGGTAGGCCGTCGAGGGGATTTCGGCATTCTCGTAAAAAGGGGTAACCAGTCCATCACTCTGGTCGTCTATGACCACATTGGGAAAACCGGTTACCCTTCTGAAGACCGGTGCAATAAATTGCGTTTCAATGGGACCATCGACACTGACACCTTTGGCGCGCCAGGTGTTGATGGCACCGATGGCATCGGGTGCGAATTCTGCCGATATGATAAAAGGACCGCCACGGTAGTTTTTTCCGTCGGCGTTGAAATCGACCCCATCTTTTAGTTTGCCGGGATTAATGGCCCAGTACACAGGCACCAGATTATTTCTGACAAGATCATAGACGAGTCCATAGGGCTTTAAACCATTGGCGATGGTTTGAGGGCTCCGGCCCATGTCGATAATGTAGGCACCGGGTGCAAAAATCTGGTCGTCGGCAAATACGGAAGGACTCAGGAAGGATACGGCTAAAAAAATGAAAAGAAGAGCGGGAATCACCCGATGGCGGTGAGGATTACCAGAGGTGTGGTGCTCCTGTTTTTTTTCAACCGTTGAACGCAAAAATATCAAGACCGCAACCCATCCTTAATGGAAAACAATTGCTGTTGGCGGTGAAAAGCCCAACGCATGCTAGCTGCGTTGAGAAATTGGACAATAGTTTAACTATCTAAATTGTTAATAATAAATACGTATTGTAATAACTGTTGCTTCATTTCACATCATCGGAAAATGCGTTTTCAGGTATGACCCACAACATATTGTACGGTGTTTTCATCAGAATCCACAATATATAGTGGGTAAACACTTATTTTGTCAATATAATAATAACCGATTGGCTGAGGGATACTGCGCATTTTCATAGCCAGGAAAGGCGTTCAAGGTCATGTACGGCAACAAATTAGGAATAATAATTTATGGGGAGCGATATTGCGGCTGACGTACGGGGCTCAATCTTTTGTAGATATCCGGATCCAAAGGGCCCGGCACGAATTCCACTGATAAATTCTAAATCCGAATATCGAAATACGAAACAAATCCAAATATCAAATGCTCAAATGTTTCAAACAGAATGCTTATATTACTATCGCCAAGGTCTTGTTTGGATCATTCGAATTTGGATCATTCGTTTTTGTTTAGGATTTCGAATTTCGTGCTTCGGATTTAAGAAACGACCACCATCGGCATAGCCAAATGTCTCTGACCACAGAAAGTTCAGCTTTTAGCTATAATCAATAGGCTGTAAGCAGATTACCGCTTATAGCTTAATCCCCGAATCTTGAATCCATATTTAGGCGAAACCTAAGCTGAGCGATCGCCGAGGTTGCCGCAGATACAAGGAAGATGCTGTTCCGCTATAGCCTGCTATGCGGGACCGCATCTGACACCGTAGGTGCGGTAAGATCGACGATCGCTCACTTAGGTAAAGTCCATGACCACAGATATATCACTGCCGCCGCTCATGGAAACCTTGGCATCAGGATATTGCCGTTTGAATACCTTCAGCATGGCGGCATTTTCTTTCAATACGGTGGCGGTGAAGCCTTTGTAATCATTTTCTCTGGCAATGGCTTCCAGTTTCACAAGAAAATGAGACGCCACCCCCATGCTTTGAAAATCCTCCCGTACCACAAACGCCACTTCTGCCCTGTCCCCGTCGTCGGCATAGGAGCCAATGGCCATGATCTCCTTGTGCCCCCCTTTTTGAACCATACCGATCAAGGACATGTTCTTGCGGTAATCGACACTGGCCCACTGTTTCTGGACAACCTCATGGGAAAAGAGCTTCATCTTGTAGAAGAATCTGAAATAAATGGTCTCTTCGCGAAGGGAATAGAAAAAATTCCGATAGGCAAACTCATCGGATGGCTGCAGGGGTCGGATTTCCACGGTTTTGCCATTGGGCAGAAGGAACATGCTTTTGTAGGCTTCCAGAAAATGGAGGTCTTCACTGGAAGGCGGCAGCTGGTCTGAAAATATATAATGCCGCTTCTTGGCAACGTCGATCAGCTCGTCCCGGAACCTGGGGTGTGCAATCTGCGCCAGCTCCATGACGCGCTGGTAAATACCTTTTCCCTGAAGCTCGGCAATCCCGTATTCGGTTATGATAAAGTTTACATCCCCCCGGGTCGTGGCCACACCGGCCCCCTCGCTGAGGTGGGGTACAATACGGGATACCTTTCCGTTCTGGGCCGTGGATGGCAGCGCAATGATGGAGAACCCGCCTTTGGACATGGCGCTGCCCCTGAGAAAATCCACCTGGTCACCAATGCCGCTGTAGAACAGGTAGCCGGTGGAATCCGAGCACACCTGTCCGGTCAAGTCGACCTCGAGCGCCGAAGAAATGGAAACCAGGTTGTCGTTCCGGGCAATCACGGTTGGATCATTGACAAACTCCGAAGAACGAAAATAAAAAACGGGATTGTTGTCCACATATTGGTATAGTTTCTCCGAACCCATGCACAGAGAGGCCACCACCCGTCCCGGCAGCAGTGTCTTTTTCTTGCTGCTGATCACGCGTTTTTCCAGCAGTGGAATAAATCCGTCCGTGATCATCTGGGTGTGAATACCGAGATCCTTTTTATCTTGGAGATGGCCAAGAATGGCATAGGGAAGCTGGCCAAAACCGATCTGGAGCGTGGCGCCGTCATCCACCAGCTGATTGACATAAAACCCGATCCGCTGAGCCACCTCGTTATTCTTGACATTGGGCACCGATTCCACCAGGGGTTCCTCGTGCCATACCAAAAAATCCAATTCATCCACATGCACGAAACTGTCCCCCCATGTCCTGGGCATTCGGGGATTTACCTGGGCAATCACTATTTTGGCGTTTTCCATCCCTGAGCGCGTAATATCCACAGACACCCCGAGACTGCAGTATCCGAACTTGTCAGGAGGTGCAACCTGCACCAGAGCCACGTCAAGACCAATCCGCTGGCTTGCAAAGTATCGCGGTATCTGTGACAAATACATGGGGAGATAATCGATCTTGCCTTCGAAAGCCGCTTTTCGCATGTCCTGGCTGATGAAAAAGAGCTTCAAGGAAAATCGCCGCAAAAAGGAAGGATTGTCCACATATTCCGCCAGCGTATGGGACAGCATCTGATATATCATGATATCCTGAAGCTGATCGTTCTCAACCAGAGATCGGATCAAATGTTGCGGCTCTCCACATCCCGTCCCTATGAACACGCGGCTTCCCCGCTTGATTAATTCAACGGCGTCCTCGGCCGACATCAGCTTACTGGGGCAATACGTTTTCAGATCCATTTTCCCGGCTCTCCAGAGTATGCGGTTTTTTATTTTATAAACTTTTATGACCATAAACCATCGGCAAGAACCAGACAAGACAGAAATACCTATGTTGAGATTTTAGGCTTTAGCCTAATCAACCTAATACCAGTTGACACGCCACTTGATTCGACTTAATTTATTTTAGTCGAGACAACCTATTAAAATTGGAGAACCGTAAATGAAAATCACTCACTATTCAGATATCGAGCCCACAGCTTTTGACGGGGACGCCGTGAAGGGCGTCAAGGGGCGCGTTGCCATTGGAAAAAACGACGGTGCCAAAAACTTCTGTATGAGAATATTCGAAGTCGAACCAAAAGGCTATTCACCGCGACATACACATGAATGGGAACATGAAATTCTTTTTTTCTCGGGAAATGGAGAGGTTTTCTCAGAAGGAAAATGGATTCCGGTGTCCAACGGAACAACCGCATTCATCCCCGGCAATGAAGAACACCAGATACGCAACAGTGGAAACGAAACCTTGCGTTTTGCCTGTATGATACCTTCCGGGCCGCCGGAATTATAAGATCAGGTATTTAGGTTGCTTAGGCTTTAGGCTGCTAGGTGCTACGGGTAAATATCGTGATGCGCACCAGACCTTCCCCGCCACTGCGAATTCATCCGCTAGCACAAAAGCCAGAATTCTGCATGACCTCAAACAGACTTCAGTTTAATTGCCTGCCTTTATAGAACCCCTCTAAAATAGGATTTTGGCTCAAGATCAAGGCGAGCGGGTGTTTCAATCCGCAGGGATACTAAAGTAATCTGAGGAATTGAAACGTGAGCTTAACGGGGAGATTGGGTCAAAAGACATTTTTGAGATGGTTTCTAAAAAAGTTTTCCGCTGAGCCAGAACAGTACCATCCCCACCACCACGGTGCCACCCAGGGATTTGGTTACCAGTGCAAACGCAAAGGTGGGAAACGCCACCCACATTTCCGGCCGCATGATATCGAGATGGCGGGGGTCCCCTCCAATCACGAGCTCCGGCAGCAGCAAGGCACTCAGAACAGAGGCTGGAATCAAGGCCAGCCACTCTTTGAACCACTGCGGCAGGGTATATTTCGTCAAGATAAACAAGGGCAGCCACCGGGGAATATAGGTCACCAGTCCCATGCCGACAATTATAAAGACATAGGTATCCGGCATACTCAATCCCCTTTGCCTGGTTGAAATATGCGGGAAAGCTTGCCCATACCCATGCCGATGCTTGCGGCAACCACAGAAGCCAAAACAATATAGGAATTGCCGGGAATCCAAAGAGCCAGTGCCACCGACAGTATGCCGGCCATGATCGCCGTCAGAACGATCACACGACTGGTGAGTTGAAAGACCAGGAGGCAGATAAACATGGCAATCAGTGCATAATCGATACCAAGACTGTGAGGGGGGATAAGATGGCCGAAAAAACCGCCGGCTACAGTACTCAGGATCCAGCACGCATTGGCCGTATGATTGAGCACCAGGGACCTGTTCAGATCCCAGTCCCCGGCCAGCATGCGTGTATAATTGATGGCAAAGCTTTCATCGGTCACCCCGTATGCAAAAACAGATAGCTTGCCACGATGCTCGTTCTGCAACAGCGTCGCCAAAGAAGAACTCATGAGCAGATGCCTCAGGTTTACAAAGAACGCCGTTGTTATCACGGCCAGGGCCCCAGACCCACTCGCAAGCATGGAGACAGCAATAAATTGTGAACTCCCAGCAAAAACAATGCATGACATCAAGGCTATCTGAAACCATGACATACCGGCCTTCTGCGCCAGAACACCAAACGCCAGACCAATGGGGATATACCCCAGGCATATGGGCCAGGCTGCCTTGACACCCGGCATGATCTGATTCTGAATCATCAGTTAATTACCTCTCATTACGATAAACGCCCATCTTAAGTTTTAATTTTTTCAAACAAAGAATCGAACATTTGGATTCCGGCTCTCCGCTTCGTCAGGGCCGGAATGACAAATCGCTATGCGACAATGGTTACTTTTTCTTCGCCTAAAGACGAAAGTTTTCAAACACCCCTGAGCGAAACACCAAATACAAAACACCTTCGGGAAAATTGGTGTTTCTGACTCATCGCAAGACCATCAAAGCCGCGTTGCCTACATAGTAAAACTAGCCGGTGGCTTCAACAGATTTTTTATTGAATCATCTCCCAAGGAGTTGATCCAAACTAAGGATTCTAGGATTTTAAAGGCTCAGGATTCAAGTGTAATACTTCATATTCATAAAGAGTTAAGCATTGGGAAAAATAGTATAAAATTTGTTTTCATACATAGAGTAGCGAAACGGTTTTCCAAAGATGATAGGTACGGTTTGACCTCACAAATCAGAAGATCCGTTTTCCCATAATTTTTTTTGAAAACGAACACTTGAATCCTGGGCCCCATGGACCCTATCTCCCAACCAATTAGGAGAAAATCCAAATTTATGTTGACAACACAGATCCGCATCCCTATATTTGTGCACTTTTTTGCGGTATTACGACGCCATCCCTAAAGGGGATGGCGTTGTTTTATGACTTTCAGACCGGGTTTTCCTGCACTGAATTATCCCATAAAAATAGATACCCGTTAACGAACGTACGGAAAAACCTCGTTCACTTTTTGGTATTTTCGCGTTTGAACATTATGCAATCTAAATAGTATCGTAGAGGAACCTCTGAGAAGGAATAACAAAAATGATTGACGATTTGAAAAACGTCCGCAATATCGGTATCAGCGCCCATATTGATTCGGGCAAAACAACATTGACGGAAAGAATTCTGTTCTACACCAACAGAATCCATGCCATTCACGATGTCAAGGGTAAAGACGGTGTGGGAGCCACCATGGATTCCATGGAGCTCGAAAAAGAGCGTGGCATCACCATTGCTTCGGCAGCCACTTATTGCCAGTGGCGCGATCACAAGATCAATATTATCGACACACCCGGGCATGTCGACTTTACCATAGAGGTAGAACGTTCGCTGAGGGTTCTGGATGGTGCCGTCCTGGTTCTGTGCTCAGTGGGCGGTGTCCAGTCCCAGTCCATCACTGTTGATCGTCAGATGAAACGCTATAAAGTGCCCTGTATCGCCTTTATCAACAAATGTGATCGCAGTGGTGCGAATCCGTTCCGGGTCATGGAACAGCTCAAGAGAAAACTGGGTCACAATGCCGTGGCCTTGCAGATCCCCATTGGTCTCGAAGCTGACATGGAAGGTGTCGTGGACCTGATTTCCATGAAGGCCATCTATTTTGATGGTGAGAACGGTGAAGTGACTCGCGAGGAAAGCATTCCGGACGCTCTGCTGGCAGAGGCAGAAGAAAAACGGGAAGAACTCATCGATTCAGCTTCCATGTTTTCAGACGACCTCATGGAAGCCGCCCTGGAAGGTGACGTGACGGAAAATTTGCTTATATCAGCTATCCGCAAAGGAACGCTTACCCGTGAACTGACACCGGTCCTCATGGGCTCAGCCTATAAAAACAAAGGCGTGCAACCCCTCCTGGACGCTGTCACCGAACTCCTGCCCTGCCCTTCCGATATTGAAAACCAGGCCCTCGACATGGATAACATGGAAACCCCGGTAACACTCGAATCCGATGCGAGTAAACCCGTGGTGGCCCTTGCCTTCAAGCTGGAGGATGGAAAATACGGTCAGCTTACCTATATTCGTGTCTACCAGGGAACCGTATCCAAGGGGAGTACCATTGTAAATGTCCGTTCAGGCAAAAAAGTAAAGGTCGGCAGACTGGTTCGTATGCACGCCGACCAGATGGAAGACATCGACAGCATTCCGGCTGGATATATCGGGGCCCTTTTCGGAATCGAATGTGCTTCCGGGGATACATTTACCGCTCAGGACATGCACCTGAGCATGACCTCCATGTATGTTCCGGAGCCGGTTATCTCCCTGGCCATTGTTCCCAAGGACAAGGTTTCTCAAAACAATATGTCAAAAGCGCTCAATCGTTTTACCAAGGAAGACCCCACATTTAAAACCTATGTCAACCAGGAAACCGGAGATACCATTGTATCGGGCATGGGGGAGCTTCACCTGGACGTCTATATCGAACGGATGAGAAGAGAGTACAGTGCCGATGTGGAAACAGGCATGCCCCGGGTTGCATACCGGGAAACCATTACACAACGCGGTGAGTTTAATTATACACACAAGAAACAGACCGGTGGATCAGGCCAGTATGGCAGGATTGCAGGTTACCTGGAACCGACAGCCGAAAACGATTTCGAATTCGAGAATAAAATTACCGGCGGCGCCATACCCACTCAATTTATCTCTGCCTGCGAAAAAGGATTCAGAGCCTGTCTTGGAAAAGGACCCAAAATGGAACTGCCTGTAACCGGCATCCGGGTTTTGATCAACGATGGTGCGTCCCATGCGGTGGATTCATCTGAAATGGCATTTCAGGCTGCTGCCCGAGGCGCTTTCCTTGAAGGCTATGCCAAAGCAAAAGCTGTTATCCAGGAACCGATCATGACGGTGGTGGTAGAAACGCCGACGGAATTTCAAGGTGCTGTCATGGGCTCGCTAAACCAGCGCAGAGGAATGATTCTAGGTTCTCAGGATGAGGGAGCCATGTGCGTGATCGAGGCACGAGTACCTCTGGCGGACATGTTTGGATATTCCACAGTACTGCGCAGCTCCACACAGGGAAAGGCTCAGTTTACCATGGAATTCTCGGATTACAAGCAGGTACCGCAATCCATTGCCGAAGAATTGATCAAAAAAGCCCAGGAAGAAAAAAAGAACGTTGCTTAATAGGCGGTATATTGAAAACAGATCAAATAAAAGCCATCAAGACGGGTGCAAATTCTGGATTGAAACGTCATGGACGTCCACCCTGTGACAATATTATCAACCTCAAAGAGAGGAGCTTTATGATGTTGAAAAAAGATCTCACACTACGGAACCCCTTAAGGCTCCTGGGAAAGGAAAATCAGGATATTCTTTCCAAGGGTGGCTTTGGCGCGGTCCTGGCACGGGCAGGTGTCGGCAAAACGGCCATTATGGTCCAACTTTCCCTGGAAACCCTGCTACGGGGTAAAAACGTCCTGCATGTCAGTCTGAGCGATCCCGTGAACAAGGTGAGTTTGTGGTACAAGGAAGTTTTTCACAATCTGGCAGATCAGTACAATGCACAGCAGATCGACCAGCTCTGGGAATCCATACTCCACCACCGGTTCATCATGACCTTCAAGGTAGAGGGCTTCAGCGTGCCCAAACTTGAAGAGCGCCTGAGCGATCTTACGGAGCAGAACATTTTTTCACCGGACATGATCGTAATCGATGGATTCCCCTTTGATGATGATGTCGAGGCATCTCTGAAACAGCTCAAGGCTTTTGCAGAAGCTCACGATCTCCGTATCTGGTTTTCAGTCCGGACACACCGGCACCAAGAGCCCCAGTCCGATGGCATACCACCCCAGCTTGCACATATCGACGATTTATTCGAGGTCATAATTCAGCTGCAGCCGGAGGGAAAGAATATCCATGTCAAGGCCACCAAAGGCGGGAGTACAGACGGGTCTTCTTCCAGTTTAATTCTCGATCCCTCGACCATGCTCATGGTGACCGAAAGCAAATAACCCTTTCACATCGGATGCATGTTTAACGATTGGATTATTGATTCGCTCACTAATCCCGCGTCAATCAACGGGATATGCACGCCCTTTGACGGTCGAGATTGTAACAACTATTATCCCAATTCTGCTTTCTGAATTTATGGATGCGTTGACGCATGATGTCAAAACCTGTCATTTTGAATGCTGACATGCCATCCTGGAACACCTCCGGTTTCTGCAGGAGATGGTCGACTTTTTTGTGCAGCAGTTCAGGAGAAACCCTGTTCCAGGGAACATAATCCAACAGATTTCTCTGGGAAAAGCACTGCGCGCGAAGGGTTTGTTCCAGACGGGGTGTGTCGCGGGGGATAAGAAGGGAAACCGTTTTCTGGCTCATCAACTCGCAAACCGTATTGTACCCACCCATGCTGATCACCAGGTCCGCCGCTGCAAGGATTTTTTCCATTTGCCGATAAAAATGGAACACCTTGATTTTCAGTTTTTTGGATCGCTTAAAAATTTCCTTGCGTTGGGATTTTGGCATGAAAGGGCCCGTTATCAGGATACTTCGGTAAGGCACCAAAGAACCCTGATGTTCCAGCATGGATAGATATGCATCCATTACCGGGTAACCATCCCCCCCGCCACCGGTGGTAACAACCACCAACTTGTCTGCCTGTCTGATTTTATGCCTTTTTCTCTCCCGGATTGCATCTTTTTTTGATTTGACCTCACGGGGAATATAGCCGGTAAATTTAATTTTCCGACGGATACTCTCAGGAATGCCATACTCTTTGATGGGGTCGTAAAAATCCTGGATGCCATAGGTCCATATCTCGCTGTAGTACGTGTCCAAAGCTTGATAAATGCCCTTTTTTTTCCAGTTATCTCTTACGACTGCAGCATCATCCATGATGTCCCGAAGTCCTAATACAGTGCGCGTGTTGGGACAGCACTTCCGCAGCCATTTGAGGGTGGGCAGTATTTCTTTTTTCAAACCCAGTGGTTCTTTGTCTACGAGAAACAGATGGGGCTGAAACGCCTTGACCGTTGCAATAATGATTTTTTTCCGGATATCCAGGGCATGACCGGCATTGATTTTGATGGACAGTGGAAGATATTCTTCATTGGTTTTTTTTATCATTCCCGGGATACGTACAAAATCAACCTGTTCCGGGAAGGAAAAACGGCCTGCAATGGGTGAGCCCGTCAGGATGAGCACATTGGTATTTGGATTCCGCAATTGAGACGCGATGGCCATGGTTCGCCGAATGTGCCCGAGACCGTAGGTGTCATGTGAGTACATGACGATGTTATAGGGTTTACCCTTTAAAGCCATATATTGAAATCCTATAAATCCGTCTTCTATTGAGCCCTTATCTGTGACCCCTTAATTGTAAACCACCGCACCCAAGGAATCATCCCGCTAATATTGCAAACCTGATCGGCTCAGACTCAAGACATCTCATGCGAAAACTCCTCCTGCTTATACCGAAATTTAATAAATATTGAAACGTTTCTTTTCAAATAGTGTCATTTTAAATGATCGATAAACTCTACGATGGTCCGGTAAACCCTGTCTGCACCATCACCCAGGAGAATTCCATGCCGATCGAAATTGAAAAGAGTGTATTTTTTATCCACCGATCCCAAACGCTTGAATATCTTTCGCGATCCTTTGGGGTTCACCACCGGATCGTTCTCCGACTGGACTATCAAGGCGGGCACGGTGACTTTCTCAAGAAGCGGATAAAGCGATTCCATCAATTTTTCTATTTCACTGACACCTGAAATGGGGTTTCGAAAATAATTGATGTGTGGGTTTTCAGGTGTGTTGTTGACAAATTCTTTCTTGGCAATCGGTTTCCCGATTTTGTCCATCAGATGATTCCACGCATCCAGTGTGGATGCAAAGCGTGCCCCAAGATCCTGAAGCCGAAGAGGTGCTGCAATGGCGAACACTCCGGATAGATTCCTTGCCCGGGCCGCGATATGGAGCGCCAAACCCGCGCCCGTGGAAAAACCGCCCACAATGACACGCTCACAAATGCTGCTGATCAAAGCATACCCCTCTTCAACAGAGGTGAGCCAGTCCTGGTATGTACGCTGCGCTAAATCTTCCGGGGATGTGCCATGCCCCTTCAACCGCGGTGTATATACCCAGAACCCCTTGTGTTGAAGATACTTGGCCAAACCCTGAACCTCGAGGGGTGCGGCCATGTACCCATGCGAAAGAACGATACCGACGCGCTTTGACCTGCCCTTGAACAAGACCGGCGTTCCCACGGCCTCATCCTTGGTTTCCCCATCGATAAAAAATGTCTTGTAGTCTGCGGAAAACTCATCCATGGCCTTTTTGAGAATACTTTGCACAACGTTTCTGCGGACCATAAAGGATGGCTTCCAGGCAATTCTTCGAACAAACCGTTGAAATTTGATCAAAGGTTCGACCTCATTTGCAATGACCGAAACCAGGTTCTGAATCCGTGCAAGATGAAAATTCAACACCACACCGATGGGGTTGAGTTTGACCAGACTTAGGCCCTGTTCCTTAACAAAACCTTGCTCCTTTGCCAGGGATATGAAATCCCGGCACTTGCCATAGCTGTCATCCACCAGCAAATGGGTCTGATCATCATTGAGACTGTTGTGACAATGGACATTCATCTTCCGGAGTGATGAAGATGCCACCAGAAAAACGCGTCTTTTCAGATCCTGTGTCTTGATGCTGCTGAATGGAAATAGTTTCAGCATGGATGCAAAAATATGATCGTGGTTCAGGGTCGTCAGACTGTAGATATCGGTCATATACCGCTGCATGACTTTTAAAGCGGATTTACGCATTTTTTTCTTTGAGGGCAAGGAATCATCGAACTGAAAGGGTCTTTTGGATTGAATGTCCTGCTGGATGGCTGGCTGGTCCAGGTATGCATCCGCTTCTATGGCTTGACCGAAACGAATATCCATGTCGACCCCGGATAGCAGCATGTGTCCTTCGGTCATGAGTTCTTCGATCAAGCGTTCGGATATATTTTCAACCAGACTTTTGGCAATATTACTCAAGGCGTTTTCCCTGGCCCGAACCGGATAATAGGTGATGTTGACAGGCACCAGACGGGTTCCTGTCTTGGAAACATCTGCCATGGACTCTATCCCGAAAAGCGTTAGGAGGCGAGCGGCTTCCTCCGGATTTGACTTTTGCATGGCAAAGAGTCGCTGGCGGTAAAACTCGGTTCGCATTGCCAGGGTGGCCGCGCCGGTGTGTGGCGGGTGCTTTCCACCGGCGTAAGAGATCATGAAGCGCCCTTTTTCTATGATTTTTTTGTTTTTGACCATACGGCCTTCCGGAAATATGACCCACATGGCCTCACCCGTGAGAAGGGTCTTTACGATCAGGTGATCCCGATCCGGATCTTTTACGGAGACCGCTCCGATGTTGTCCATATAGCTGCCAAAGGCCCCCTTGAAAAACTCAGCAGCTGCAAGAGACCAGATGGGGGTCTGAGTCAAACGAAAAAGATGGGTGGGCAGGACAAATGTCTCAATCCTGGTAAAATGGTTGACCACAAAGATGTTGTTGCCGTCGGGAATATTTTCCGTACCATGCAGATTTACGCGGGTCCGGGAAAGGTTTTCGAGGACCTTCACAAACAAACCGGTCGTGCGGTATGCAAAGCGGTTCATTGTATTGACATTACTCCCTGCAGAACATAGAGTAGTGATTCTTGACAATCTTTTAACTATAGCCTACAGCCTGTTACACATGGCTCATGGTATGCTGCATTTTAAAAAAAATAAAGCCTAAATTGAACATACCCTAACGTTAGACGGTTCAATTTAGGGTAACGCTATTTTCGGAGGTATCCGTGCATTCCAAAATTCTCATTCTGAAATTTTCCAAAACTGTGGCTGAAAAACCCATTGTCTGCTATCTCGTCAAAAACCATGACCTGACATTCAATATCCTGAATGCCGCCATTCTACCCCAAAGAGAGGGTGTCATGGTCCTGGAATTGACCGGATCTAAAAAAAACTTTTCTGAAGGTATCCAATATCTGAAAGACATGGGGGTCCAGGTCCAGAATGCTTCCCAGGAAGTTAAACGTATCACAAAACAATGTACCCACTGCGGAGCATGTACGGCCGTATGCCCTACGGGTGCGCTATCGGTAATACGACCGGAAATGAAGGTGGAATTCGAGCAGAAAAAATGCAGCATCTGCGAACTATGTGTACCAGCCTGTCCCACGCGGGCGATGCAGATTCGTCCAACCAACACGATTTTTTTCGAATGAGAAAAATTGCCGTTCTGCTCAGTGGCGGGGTCGATTCACTGGTCACCGCCCACCTCCTCAAGGATCAGGGTCAGGCCATTTTTGGCATCCATTTTTTTACGGGGTATGAACCGCAAATCGGTGTTGAACCACGAAAAGCCGCTGCCGCTATTGCCTCTAAACTACAGGATCAATTAGATATCCCCATTGAAATATTTGATGCCCGCAAGGTGTTTCAAACGCTTGTGGTAGATTATTTTGTCCGCACATACCAGAAAGGCCGCACGCCGAATCCCTGTATGATATGCAATCCGTCCATTAAATTCAATGCCTGTCTGTCCCTTGCGGCGGAACAGGGTGCTTCGCATCTGGCAACAGGCCATTATGCAAGTGTCACGAGAGACAGCGATGGAATTTTCCACCTTTTCCGCGGCAAAGATCATAAAAAAGACCAGTCTTATTTTCTGGCCAGATTGAACCAGCAGATGCTGTCAAAAGCCGTATTTCCCCTGGCAGGGTTTACCAAGACAGAAACCATTGGATTGTCCCGAAAAATGGGATTAAAACCCGTCGCACCCAAGGAAAGTCAGGACATCTGCTTCATCAGCGACCGCACCTACGGAGAGTTCCTGGAAAAGCAACCCGGGTTTGAGAGTCAAGAGGGGTCTGTGGAAGATACTGACGGCAATGTCATCGGTAAACACCGAGGGCTTCATCACTATACCATTGGCCAGCGGCGGGGCATCAACATCCCGGCATCCGAACCCTACTATGTTATCCGCATCGATGCCGAACAAAATCGGCTGGTGGTGGGGTTCAAACGGGATACCTTTTCAGATACCAGCCATGTGGAGGATATTCAGTGGATTCATGAACCACCACCGCATGCCATCAGGGTGATGACACGCATTCGTTATCGGCACGAAGCCGCACCGTCGCTACTCACGCCCCTGGGAAAACACGCAGCACGCATCCGTTTTGAAACACCTCAATCCGCCATCACACCCGGTCAAACAGCCGTTTTTTACGATGGGGACGAGGTGTTGGGGGGAGGATGGATTAGAACCTGAAGCAGCCGGTGTTCGGTTTTAAGTTTTAGGACAATGCCTTTACTCAAACCTGAACTGAGCGATTTTTATCTCGAACTGCAGAATATCGAACAAGGAATATCGAATTTCGAAGTATTTCTTTGACTTCTGCGGTTCGATATTTATTGTTCGATATTCGATATTTTCCATTAATATGACAAAAGTGCTAAAGTTAACGGCATTGGGTTATTAGGCTTTAAGCGTCTAATAATTAAATCGTGTATCATATTTTAATAACAGGATGTTGTTAATTATTATCTCATCTGTAACTATAAAGATAATTCGTCCGGACTTAATAAATATTTATAATGGGCAAAGCGAGAAAAAAACCTTCATTTTCCATCATCACCCTTGGTTGCAAGGTCAACCAGTTTGAATCAGAGACCATCGCCCAGGAACTGAAGTTATCAGGGATTCAGAGGATCGTTAAAAACAAGGTGCCCGGAAATGAAAAAGCCGACACCTTTATCATCAATACATGCACGGTCACCCACAAGGCTGCTATGCAGTCGCGACAAGCCATACGACAAGCCATACGATCCAACCCGGATGCCACCATCATTGTTACAGGATGTCTTGCACAAACAGATCCTGACGGTATTCGGAAAATAAAGGAAGTTCATCGGATTGTGGGGCATGCTGAAAAATACCGAATCCCTGAAATAGTCCAATCCATTGACCTGCCTGTCACAACATCTGGGCCTGCCAAAAAGCATTTCCAGCCGAATCCGCCTGATAAAGCGGCATTTTCTCCTTTTGGAAACAAAACCCGCCCTTTCCTGAAAATTCAAGACGGTTGCAACACCTTTTGTTCCTATTGCATTGTCCCTTATGCAAGGGGGCGCCATCGCAGCATGCCCGTTGAAGATGTACTGGCATCTGTTCGAATCATTAAGGAGGCAGGTTTTCACGAGCTTGTCCTTACCGGTATCCACCTTGGATGCTATGGAACGGATCTTTCACCGGCAAGCCATTTAACCGAGCTTTTGACCGTTCTACGAGAGCAGAAAGCCATCGACAGGATCCGCCTCAGCTCCATTGAACCCCTTGAGGTAACAGATGAACTCATTGACCTCGTATCGGCATCGTTTACCCGGCCGGGGCATATGTGCCACCATTTTCATGTACCCATGCAGAACGGGGATGACACTATTTTAAAACGCATGAACCGGCCTTATGGTCAAAAAGAGTATCGTAACCGAATCCAAGCAATACACAGGGCCCTGCCAGATGCCGCCATCGGTGCGGACGTCATGATTGGGTTTCCAGGCGAAACCGACCAGGCATACCAAAACACGCTCTCCTTCATCAAAAGCCTACCCCTCTCCTACCTGCACGTATTCCCGTTTTCACCCAGAAAAGGAACCCCGGCATACACCTTTCCTGATCGTGTGCCACCAGACTTGGTCAAGGAAAGATCCAGTGAAGTAAGGGTGCTTGGAAACCGAAAAAGGATGGCCTTTTTAGAAAAACATATTCATACCGAAATAGAAGTGCTGGTTGAAACAACGCCTGATGTAAAAACCGGTCGTCTCAAAGGTGTGACCTCCAACTACATCAAAGTACTTCTGGATAAACATGAAGGTATTGAAAATACCTTCCAGAAGGTTCTAATCCAGGGGCTCCACGACACACAAGCGCTAGTAGGCCGTGTTTTGCCGTAAATTTATTTCTATATTCTAGTAACTATTGTATTCTGTCTTTTGTACTGCGTTCTTTGCGGATAAGATCATATGCCTCCTGGATTTCTCGAAACTTGTCTTCCGCGAGTTTTGTAAATTCCTCCGGAAGTCCTTTGGAGGCGATCATATCGGGATGGTATTCCTTCACAAGCTTACGATACCGTGTCCGGATGACCTCATCCGTATCGTTCCGGTTAACCCCCAGGATGGCATAATACTTGCCGTCGTCCTTGACATACCTTGACTTGATGGCGGTGTATTGAGAGTCGCTGATGTTGAAAGTGGATTTGGCGGTGATAATCAGCTGTTCTTCAACGTGACTGAGCGTCCCGTCTGCAATGGACACGCGCAATAATATGTCGAGCATGACATCCAGAAGCTGGGTCTGAAACCTGAAGCGTTCGTAGAACTGGGTGGCAAAATCCTGAAAGGTTCCAGGGGATGCCATGGCCGCCTGGAATATATTCATGGCCACAACCTGGCTTTCCCGGTTCAAGTTAAGGTCATGTATCATGAATTTTTCAATAGATGTAACCTCTTCCTGTGAAACATGCCCATCGGCTTGTGACAGTTTGGCAAGCATGGAAAAAGCCCCGATAAAAAAGGCAAACTGGGATTCCTCACCTGGTGAAAGGCGCTGCTGCCCTTCGGAAAAGGTTCTTTCTTCGCTGCGATCAAAAGCATGTCCGAAAACAGCGCCCGCAATGGCACCCAATGGTCCTCCCAGGGCAAATCCAATGGTACCCCCCACCATTTTACCTAACCAACCCATTCATTGCTCCTTTTAAAATATAATATACAGCGTGCAACCTATTAAGCATCGGATACATAGTCAAGCACAACCTATTTGCTGG
>JAHEIB010000036.1:0-1481 GCA_024639645.1 Deltaproteobacteria bacterium | reverse complement strand
CAACAGACAGCGATCTACCTTAGGTGCACTAAAAACAGAAGCTTTCAGAAAAAGCACATCGACGTCTGCAGAAAATGTTCTTCGAATGACGACTGCCGGGAATTTCAGGAATATAAACAACCGGAACCGGTGGCACCCGGACCAGATCGGTTTACACCCAAACCCACTGAAATTCCTCTGGCGTATATAATTGAACAATTGATAGAAATCAGAAAGCTGGTGGGTGGCGGCCGGTCAAGGCCCTTGCTTAACGGTCCGGACGAACCCGTTTCCATTGCAAAAGCATCGCTGCGGCAATATCTGAAGGTTGAATTGGAAAGGATCCAATCCTTGTGTTCAACAGCTCGCTCAAGCAGATGTTGACGGCTTCGGAAGGGTCTCCTCTCTTTCAAAATAGGCCTTGTCATCAAAAGACAATTCCACAAGTCGCTTGTCCTCCGATGCATACAGCCCCATAACGGACACGGCGATTTCTTCAGCATATGTCCCGATAGGGTACATGTTGTGGGTACGCAGCACCGAAATAAGATGCCTCTTCCCCTTTTCAATCGCATTGGTGACGGCTCCTTTGCCATAAGTTTCCTCACCAATGAGTGAAAATGCCGTCGCGTCGGATCGTTGCCATTCGTTCTTAGGCTCTCTCTCCAAATTGGCATACTCCCTGATGCGAAGCTCTTTTGTGTTTTCATTTCTCTTAATTAGAAATTTGTGTCGCATATAACCACTCCTTTGATGCAACCATAACAGAATGAATTTACATCGGTTTACAATTTATATTTGGCGGGCAAAGCGTCTGTTTTAAAAGGTAGGTAAGGACTTTCTGAGTGCTTACATTGACGCTGAAACCGAGAGGAATACCTGGGATACTATAGGACAGACAGGCATTTGTCAAGCTATTTGCAGGAAACTGGACTCCCAATCAGGGATTGATATCTTCACCAGCGGAATACCACCAGTTGTCGTTTGCCGATAGCGGATCGTAGAACTTCCATTCCCCATCAACCATAATTTTGGGTGCACGCCGCAATTCATCACGACTGCAACGCGACAGCCGATCCATTGCCATGGCCCATCCTACGACAAAACCATGCTTTTCAACAGCCTGGCGACTGTATTGGGAACAGGATGGGTACATGGGACAGACGCCGCGCCTGACAGGGGCCAGGTGATTCAAGGGCCCGCTGTAGACACCGAGTAAATCCTCATACGGGGATGGATCCGTTTGTGTTGTGGAATGATGTGCACAAGCACTCAAGATAAACACACTCATCACAATCAGGGTTGATCCCGGTATTCCGGAAAAAAATTTATTTCGCTTACGCCTTTTGTCCATAAAATATCCAGCCTAGTTCTTCGCCGTGACAACCCTGCGAAAACGTCTCTTCCTGAGATCAAACAAGAAATCTAAAAAAAATACAGCCCCCGCAACCAGGATGATAGAAGCGCCGGAGGTCAGGTCATAAAAATACGCCAGCCACAGA
>JAHEIB010000035.1 GCA_024639645.1 Deltaproteobacteria bacterium | reverse complement strand
ACAGATATCGGTGAAGAGATGTGGGCCTATATTCCCCAGTCTCTGCTGCCCCATCTCAAATGGCTGGCAGACCCTGAGTATACCCATGTGTATTATGTGGACTTCAAACCCAAGGTGTTCGACGCCCGTATCGGTGTTGCCGATGGAGACGGCGACCCCACCTGGCGCACCATTCTTATCTGTGGATTCAATATGGGTGGGAAATACATCTGGGCTGAAGGTGATTTTAATGATGGGAACGGTGTGACCACACGCCATTTCTACCCGGCCTATGTATGCTTGGATGTAACGGATCCTGCCAATCCCAAGCTCTTGTGGGAAAGAACCTACACGGAGTTAGGCATGACCCGCGCTACGCCGGCGGTGATCCGTATTAAAAACGGAAATACAGACAGCAATGCATTTTCCTTGGGGGATTGGTATGCGGTGTTTGGTTCCGGTCCCACAGACTACGACGGATCCAGTACCCAGAACGGGTATGTATTTGTGGTGGATTTAAAGACCGGTGAGCCCGTCTACCCGTCAGGCGCCAGCGACTGGCAGTTTGATACTGGCACGGCCAATACGTATATGAGTTCACCGGCTTCGCTGGACAAGGATCTGACCAACAGCGTGGATGCCATCTATATCGGCGATACCGCCGGCAATCTTTACCATGTCAGCACGCTTGAAAATCAGACTTATGATGGGGAAGGAAACCCCCTGCAAAGGACCCCGACACTGGATAAATCTCAATGGCACATGACCAATATATTCAGTGGCAGCCGGCCCATCACGGCGGCGGCTTCCATAAGTGTGGATGCCTTTGACGATGTGTGGGTCTATTTCGGTACCGGCAGTTATCTCACCGACGCAGACAAGGTCAGCGATGATCAGGAATACATGATCGGTATCCGGGACCCCTTGTTTAAACAGAGTCCCACTGTGCTGCCTTTGGGGCTTGGTAATCTGTTTAATGCAGACCCGTACACGGTCTATACGAACGGGTATGTGGACGGTGGTCTGCCGCGTATCTACAACTGGTATTCGCTGCTGGACGTGGTTCGTAACACCGAAGACCAGACGAGCTATCCGGACTACTATGACGGATGGTACCGGAGTTTAGAGGCCACGGATCCATCAGAGCGGATAATCACCAAACCGGCCATACTGGGTGGCGGTGTCTATCTGCCGGCCTTTACACCCAACTCGGATGTGTGCGGGTTTGGCGGGGTCAGCAATTTTTATGGGGTTTACTATGAGACCGGTACGGCCTATTTTAACCCGCTACTGCCCAATGGAACCACCGATGTTGCGGGTGAGGACTATAAGGCCGTCAAGTTCAAGATTCCCCTGGGCGAGGGCATGCCGCCACCGGCCGTGGGTATCCATGCCGGCCGGGAAAAGGGCGCCAAGGCCTTCCTGCAGATGAGTACCGGCGAGGTGGTGGAAGTGGATATCGAAACCCCGTTCAACATCAAGAGCGGACTGACCACGTGGCGAACCGACTAAACGCGGGTTTTCATGAAAGTTGGCGAGCATTATTGCTCGTCAACTTTTACCCATCAAAGGTGTGAAAGATCCGCGTAAGCGTGGATATATTTTCGACACATAATGAAAATAGTATCTTAATAACCAGCCATAAACATTATAGAAAAGGTGGCATCATGAAGATAGTTAAAAGATGGCCAAATAAACTCACGGGAATCTTGATCTTTGCCCTGGTGTGTCAGATGATTTTTCTGAGTACCGTTATGGCCCAGGAGAACACAGCGCAACGCCGGCGACCGGTTGCAAGTCCTGATGATGTTCGTACCAAGAGTATCAATCTCAGAATCATAGGCAAGACGCCGGAGATGATACAGACCCGATACATGAACTTTCTGGTGACGGAGTCAACCGAAGTGGTGGACAGCAAGGGCAAGGTCATGACGCTGGCAAAGATGCCGGTTCCCTGCACGGCACGGCTTCAATATGAACCGGGCAGACTCAACAACCCCTTTGTATGGCGGATAATCTACAAGGGGCCGTTGAGTGGGGCCAAAACCACATGGTCTGCACCCACCAAACATTAGAAACTGCAGCATAGCATGTTTAGAGGAGGAAACATCGTGGCAAATCGAATCATAATCATGCTGATGATTCTACTGGCGCTTCCGGCACTTGCTTCGGCGGAGATCTACAAATACCGGGATCAAAACGGCATTCTCCGTTTTACGGACAACCTCACGGAGGTGCCCCTTGCGCAGCGGAAAAACGTCGATGAGTACCAGGAGATCAAGACAACGGAAGAAGTGGCAGAACCGGCACCTGATCTTACTGCCGGCCAGGACCCCCATGCAGCGGAAAAAGCACTTCTGGATGAAAAAGGGGCTCTTGACATTGAATACAACCAGCTGGTGGAGATGCGTAAAAGCCTCGAAGCGGCACCCCAGTCAGTTACGCCGGAAGAGATCGCTGCTCATGAAAATAAGGTTAGGGATTACAATGCCCGCCTGCAAGTATACGAAGTCAAGCAGAAAGCGTTTCGGGCAAAGGTGGATGAATACAATAAAGCTTCTTCCGGGAATTGATTCATAAGCGATAAGCCATAAGCTATAAGCAGCTTACCGCTTATAGCTTAAAGCTTACCGCTTGCCCCTTGGATCTTTGTATGCTGTGACGCTTGGATGCCTGGAAGCTGGGATGCTGCCGTTCGCTTGTAGCTGTCAGCTACCCTGGAACCCTCGGACCCTCGAACCCTCAGTAGCAGGAACATGAACAATTTCTTATACATGATACCGGAGTTCAGATATAGAAAAGAAGGATAATAGAAACCCCATGCCCCAAGACGCCAACCATCCCCTCTCGGATGAAAGCATCTGCCAGGTTCTGGTCCGGCAGCAGCTCATTTCGGCACACAAAGCAGATGAAATCCTCAAGAGAAAGACTGCGTTAAAAAAAAGACTTTCCAAGCAAAGAGAAAAAAATGTCGACCCAGATCTGCCATCGTCACGCATTGAAACGCTTGTCACCATGATCGATGTCATCCATGCGCTCAATTTGAAGCAGGAAACACGGCCGGAGCTTGCCCTCGACGAAGAGGCCATCTTCCTTGCCCTGGCCGAGGGCTGGAAAATTCCCTATAAAAAAGTCGATCCTGTAAAGCTGGATCTCAACGTGGTCACAACCACCATTCCCCGGAACTTTGCCATAAAACATCTGGTGCTTCCCATTGCCATAAGCGAGGGGCGCTTGACCGTGGCCACTGCCAACCCTTTCAATACGGAAGCCCTGGAGGATATTGCCAGGGCCAGCAAACTGGAAGTCGATACGGTGGTCAGCACACGCACAGATATTCTGAAACTCATTCATGAGTTTTTCGGTTTCAAGCATTCCATCGCCGCTGCCGAAAATCAGTTCAATACACCTATCGTGGACCTGGGTAACCTGGAGCAGTACGTGCGGCTCAAATCCGTGGATGAACTTCCATCCAATGATTCGCATATTGTCAATGCCGTGAGCCACCTCTTTACCTATGCATTCGATCAGCGTGCCAGTGATATTCATATTGAACCCAAACGGGATACCAGCATGGTCAGGATGCGCATCGATGGTGTCCTGCACACGGTCCACAAAATACCTAAAAAGGTGCATCCGGCCATTGTCAGCCGGATAAAAAACTTGTCCCGGATCGATATGGCCGAAAAGCGACGGCCCCAAGACGGCCGCATCAAGACAGAAAAAGAGGGCGTCGAGGTTGAGATTCGTGTGTCCATGATCCCCACGGCTTTCGGAGAAAAGGTGGTCATGCGGATCATGGATCCGGACATCCTGTTCCAGGATTTGGACGAACTGGGGTTTACCCCCACGGACCTGATCCGTTTCAACCAGTTCGTCAGCATGCCCAACGGCATCGTACTGGTATGCGGACCCACTGGGAGCGGCAAGTCTACGACCCTTTACTCCACGCTGCGCAGTATTTATACGCCTGAAATAAATATCACCACCATTGAGGACCCCATTGAAATGGTTCACGAGGACTTCAATCAGATATCGGTAAATCCTGTGGTGGGTGTCACCTTTGGTTCGATTTTGAGAAATATTTTGCGACAGGACCCGGATGTGATCATGGTGGGGGAGATGCGTGACCTGGAGACGGCTGAGAATGCCATACAGGCGGCCTTGACCGGGCATCTGGTTCTTTCGACACTTCACACCAACGACGCACCGGCATCCATCACCCGGCTTATCGATATCGGTGTGCCGCCATTTTTGATCCAGGCAACCCTGAGGGGGATCGTTTCACAGCGACTGGTGCGCAAGATTTGCGACCACTGCAAGGAAGCGATTCAGATTGATACGGCCGAGTTGCAACAGATGGGACTCCAGCTCGGAAAATCAGAAACGGTCACGGTATATCGCGGTAAGGGATGCCAGCACTGCCGCGGAACCGGCTACAAAGGTCGCGTCGGCATTCATGAAGTATTGCCCTACACAGAATCCATCCGGAAACTGACCACAGAGGTTACCGATATATCGGCCATCCGGGAAATAGCTGTGGAAGAAGGCATGGTGAGTCTGCGGGAAAACGCCATCAATAAGTTTCTGACAGGGGTTACCACGTATCAGGAGGTTATGCGGGTGACATGGGAACAAAGTTAGATGCGGGCTTAACCCTTGTTTACGATGACAGATAAATCAATTCCAGAATGTTAGCGCATCCTTTCCTTTAATTTCTATCAGCTCCCTGGTGATTGCACGCAATCTTGCCGAGAGAATTTCTGAAAAAACCCGGTAAAGGATATAGCCAAAGGCCATTTTATCATTACCGGTCAGTTTTTCTACATAATCGGTATCAACTGCAATACATGCCACGTCTTCTTCTGCAATGGCGGTGGCTGAACGAGGCGAATTGTCAATAAATCTCATTTCGCCAAAAACGTCTCCCCTGCGCCTCATGAGCATGATATGTTTTTTCTTTTTGGTTATCCTGACCTTGCCATAGAGAAGAAAGTAAACCCAGGGATCATAAGCACCTTCTTTAATAATCTCTTCACCTGACGTGTAGGTTCGAAGCCTGCTCATATTCAGCAACGTCTGAAGTTCGTCCTGATTAAACGGCCCAAAGATGGGCATTTTTTTCAGGTCTCCGATAATTTTTTCATTTCCTAACAAATAGTCGGTTTCTTTCATTTAATTTGCTCCGAAACATGTTAGGGACGTATGTAAGATGGAGTTACTATTCCAGTTGATGGTGTTTTTCCGGTACGATCTTGGCTTGCAGATGGTTTAAATGGAAATAGCGAACCCATTGCTTAAGTCAGGTTTATTCCCGGCACAGAATGGATTTGCAACTGTTTTGCATCAGAACACTTTTTCACTCGGTTATATAGGGGTTGTCAGAAAAACATTCCGATTGAGGAAAGCGTCTGGTTATTCGTCCGGTGGTGTGTGAATCAGGGTGCCTGGATAAGCGGACTTGTCCGTCTGGGTGATCAACACAGTGGCGGTTTCCTGCTCGGTGTGCAGGACGATGAGCCTGCCAAAGTCGACCGGAGTGAGGATTGCCGATTCCTTACCCTGTATTTTCACCTTTGCTTTTTCCTCGTAGTAAATGTTGTATATCTGGCCTTCCTGAATTTGGTCGGTCTTGCCTTTGTCGATGAAGGCCAGAGACATGTCACCGATGAGTTGCGCATGCTCTTCCGAAACGATGATTGTCCCGTTTAAATTGGGAACACTTTTTATAATAGGAATTTTGGGCGAGCGTCGTTCATAAGGTAGAATGAAATCGTTGATGGCAAGGGCGCGGAAGGATTTGGCGACTTTTGCGATGACAAAATCCGCTTCCAATTGGGCAATTTCAACGATACCGACGATGTAATACTGGGCCCCCAGTTGCCGGTTCCTATCACGGTCTGTCGTGGGATGCAGTTTCCGATAGATCGTGTACTTGCCACCCTGCATAATGGGAAGGGCATTTTTATCTGCATAGCTGATATAAACCGTGTTCCCCTCGTGAATCAGAACATTATCGTCTTTGACCTTGAAGATAAACCCAAGGGGCTGGACGGGTTCTTTTCGGATAAAACCGACAGCATCCATGGGCGGGTACGAATAATAGACGGTTTTTTCTTCAAGCATGGGTTTCTGATCGCGTTCGACGGCACTTTCCTGAACAACGATTTCAGGTTCCGGGATGTTAAAGGTGAAAGTATCTGTCCCCTGTTTTTGAAAAAGCCGAATCCGTTCACCCGGATAGATCCAGTGGGGATTGGGTATCTGTTCGTTTTCCTGCCACAATTCAGGCCAGTACCAAGGCGAGTCAAAAAATTTATCCGATAAATCCCAGAGCGTATCCCCTCGCTGGATCGTGTAATAGAACCCAGCTTCGTGTTCAATTGTTTCTTCGGCACTACCTATTGTCACGCTGGGTGAGAAGGCGAGGCTTATTGCAACGGTTACAGTCAAGCACTTGAATACCTGCATAATACGTTTGCCGTTCATCACACATCTCCATTTATGTTATCGGTTGGCATTTGCAGTCGACAGTCCGCATAAATACCTCATTTTTAGGTGTTTTGTCAAGCATTTCAATAAAAAAGCCCTTATGCACACATGCATAAGGGCTTTGTCATATTGTTGGTACCAGATGGGTAGATAAGCGCTTACATCATACCGCCCATACCACCCATACCACCCATGCCACCCATACCCGGGGCACCACCTGGCATGGCAGGTTCTTTTTCCTCTGGTTTTTCAGCGATCATGGCTTCAGTTGTGAGCATCAAGCCGGCAACGCTGGCTGCGTTCTGCAATGCATATCGACAGACCTTGGTGGGGTCGATAACACCCGCTGCAATCAGGTCTTCGTATTTGTCGACATCAGCATTGTAACCGAAAGAGCCTTCCAGATTCTTGACTTTGTCGATCACGACCGAGCCTTCAAAACCAGCGTTGTTGGCGATCTGTCGGAGCGGCTCTTCAATGGCACGCATTACGACCTTTACGCCCAGTTTCTGGTCGGCCTTGATTTTGATTTTACTCAGCGCGTCGAGGCAACGGACCAGAGCGACACCGCCGCCAGGAACGATACCCTCTTCAACCGCGGCACGGGTTGCATTCAAGGCATCTTCAACGCGTGCTTTCTTTTCCTTCATTTCTGTCTCGGTGGCTGCGCCGACATTGATGACAGCCACACCGCCGATCAGTTTAGCAAGACGCTCCTGAAGTTTTTCACGATCATAGTCGGAAGAGGTCTCATCGATCTGTGCGCGGATCTGTTTGACGCGGCCTTCAAGACCTGCCCGGGAACCGGCGCCGTCGACGATGGTGGTGTTGTCCTTGTCGATGCTGACCCGTTTGGCTTTGCCCAGGTCTTTAACGGTCAGGTTTTCGAGTTTGATTCCAAGGTCTTCGGAAACGACCTGCCCACCGGTAAGAATGGCAATGTCTTCCAGCATGGCTTTACGCCTGTCGCCGAAACCAGGTGCCTTGACGGCAGCAACCTGCAGCGTGCCTCGCAGTTTATTCACAACGAGAGTTGCCAGTGCTTCACCATCCACATCTTCGGCAATGATCATGAGGGGTTTACCCATTTTGGCTACCTGCTCGAGCACCGGTAGAAGATCTTTCATGTTGCTGATCTTTTTCTCGTTGATCAGAAGGTAGGGCTCCTCCAGGGAGGCAACCATTTTTTCTGCATCGGTGACAAAATAGGGTGAGAGGTAGCCGCGGTCAAACTGCATGCCTTCTACGACTTCCAAGGTGGTCTCCATGCTTTTGGCTTCTTCTACGGTGATGACACCTTCTTTGCCGACCTTGTTCATGGCCTCTGCAATGATGTTTCCTATGGTCTCATCGTTGTTGGCAGAAATGGTGCCGACCTGGGCGATTTCACGCTGGTCTTTGGTTGGCTTGCTCATCTGGTGAAGTTCTTTGACGATAACTTCCACGGCTTTGTCGATACCGCGCTTGATGGCCATGGGATTGTTGCCGGCCGCAACGAGTTTCTGGCCTTCTTCATAAATAGACCGGGCCAGGACGGTGGCAGTGGTGGTTCCATCACCAGCCATGTCGCTGGTTTTGCTGGCCACTTCTTTAACCATCTGAGCACCCATATTCTCGAATTTGTCTTCGAGTTCAATCTCTTTGGCAACGGTTACACCGTCTTTGGTAACGGTGGGGGAACCCCAGGATTTATCCAAGACGACATTCCGACCCTTGGGTCCAAGCGTTACAACAACTGCATCCGCCAATGCTTTTACACCGTTGAGCATTGCTTCGCGGGCTTTCATATCATACTTAATTACTTTTCCAGCCATCGTTAATATCCTCCATGTATCAGTAAATTAGATTATTGAATTATGCCAAGAACATCGTCTTCACGCATGATCAGGTATTCGTCGCCCTCAATTTTAACTTCGGTGCCTGAATACTTACCGAACAGGATCCGGTCGCCCTTTTTGATTTCAAGGGGAATCCGTTTCCCGTCGTCACCGACTTTTCCATTTCCAACGGCTGTGACTTTACCCTCTGCAGGTTTTTCTTTGGCGGTATCAGGGATGATGATGCCTCCCTTGGTGGTTGTTTCTTCTGCAACACGCTGTACTAGAATTCGGTCCTGTAATGGTTTCAGTTTCATTCTTCTTTCTCTCCTTTTCTTAATGTTCGTTAGTAAGCAAAAACGAATGATTAAAATAACTGTTTAAAATGCTTGCTGCAATTTTGTAAATCAAAAGTAAGCACACATTTATGTTTGTAAAGAGCTGTTTTCAAGGTTTTTTGGTACTGCCGGCTCCTTTATTTTCAGCACTTTTTTTTTCAGACGCTGCCGATGTCTTTTTGGCAGGTGACGCAGTTTTTTCGGGCTTGGAAGAATCAGTGCTTTCGCTTTTTTTCTCGGAGGCGGCAGCGGAATCTTTGGACCGATTTGCATAATCGGTCACGTACCATCCTGTACCTTTCAGGTGGAAGCTGCTTCGGGAAACAAGTTTGTGAAGCTTTCCGGAACAGTGTCTGCAGCGGGTCAGGGGTTTGTCGGAAAATTTTTGAAGGGCTTCTTCAATCGTGCCGCATTTTTTACATTGATACTCGTAAATGGGCATGTGGATCCTCCTGAAAAAGGTGTTGTAAACAGTTACTTAGAACAAATTCTGACCTAATATAGTGAGTGTTTTTGCGTTGTCAAGAGAGTGAAATCCAATATCAGCATATTAACTGAACTGATGGATTTTCCTGAAGATATGTGTCAAGATTTTGATGGGGGGGCACTTGCAAAAACCGAGGCCTACCAGTGGATCTGCCGAGGTTTTTGCGAACGCCGATCCGCAAGAGATTGGGACTGATAACGTTTTTGAAATGGCTTCTAAGTACTTTCAAGCTCATCGATGGGCTCGCGCCATCGGATATAAAAATCAAGGACCTCTGCGAGACCGTCAATGCGCACTGGCCGGAGTATTTTGTGGGTCAATTCATGAACCCTGGATTCTTCGGCCATTCGTTCCGCTTGCTTTGCATTGAAACTCTGCAGAAATTTGCTGAATCGGACGATGTGGATGAGCTCGTGGGTGAGGATGTAGAGTGTAAACGGGAGAAGTTCCAGCTGCTGGAATTTGTCTATTGCTGCAAGGATTTCATGATCTTGCAGACATATTTTATAATAATCATAAGAGGAAGATCCCAAGGTGGCGTCTTTAAGACGACCTTCATAACGGATAATCTGGGCGAATGGACCGGGAACGATCTCATGACTTGAAAGATCGATGCGGGTTTTGACATCAAATTTTGGGCGTAACCACTCGGAAGCGGACATTTTGTAATATTCGCTGACAAGCTCTTCCGCCATGGCCACCGACTCGTTGACCACATGGATGTGGTTTTTTGAAAAAAACTGTCTTTTTTTCAATGTAGGACCTTTACCGGATTCAGAATACCGCTCCGAAATTGCTTCGGCAATGACGGCAAACAAGCCTTTGAGCATACCAAATGATGTCTGTAAGTAACATCAGCCAAGATTGTTGCGAAATTACAAATCAGGTATTATTATCATGCCTGTTTATTGGGATCAACATGATCCTGTAAAGCAAGCGTTTCAAAAAAAATCAAAAGCGTGCGAAAAAGTATGGACATGTTTGATATAAAACTGTTATAAAATAAAATTACATTCATATAATCAGTTTAGATTGGAGGTGATCAATTGGGTAGTGTTATCAAAAAACGTCGCAAAAAAATGCGGAAGCACAAGCACCGAAAGCTGTTGGCGAAAACACGTCATCAGCGAAGAAAGGGCAAATAAGGATTTAAGCTTTAAGCTTCTAAATAAAAAGCACCGGTATCAACAATCGTTCCGGTGCTTTTCTATTTTTAGATAGCTTCTAATCGTTTTTCAAGATGTTAATCCATGCAACGATTTTAAGGGGTGCCCGAATATGCTTTTAGATATTTGAAAAAATCTGAATCCGTCGAAAGAACCAGTTCACTGTCTTTGTCCAGGGCTTCGCCGTAAAGTTCGAGGGTTTTGGTAAACGAGTAAAATTCCGGGTCACGTCCAAACGCTTCTGCAAATATCCTGGTGGACTCTGCATCGGCCGCGCCCTTGAGTTCCTGGGCTGTTTTATATGCTTCAGAGGTGATTTTCTTCAGGTCTCTTTCCTTTTCACCCAGTATTTTTCTGGCTTCGCCTTTTCCTTCTGACCGGAATTTTTCGGCAATCTGTTTTCGTTCGGCAATCATTCGTCCATAAACCGATTTTCTAACCTGCTCCACATAGTTAATACGTTTGATTTTGACATCCACCAGTTCAATACCGAATGGCGTCAGCTTTGGTTGAGCCTGATCCAGAATGCCTCTGGTGATATTTGCTCTGCCCACGTCAACGGCATAAGTGGTTTGCTGTTCCCTTTCGTCCAGCCCGATTTCAAGGGTATCCATTTCCCGATTGGTGTTTCGAACCGCTTCGATAAGACTGTGGGAGGTGATAAAGTTACGAACGGCCGGGTCGATAATGTCGTTGAGTTTTCCAATGGCGTTGAAGCGGTTGTTGACCGTCTGGAAAAAGCTTATCGGTTCGACAATTTTCCACCTGGCAAAGGTGTCGACCCAGATGAAGGTCTTGTCGAGGGTAGGAATCTGGCCTGGGTCCCCATCCCACCCGAGAAGATTTTTCGGAAAGAAATTGGCCTTTTGGATGAATGGTAGCTTGAACTTCAACCCGGGGTTGATTTTTGGGCTGCCGACGATCCTTCCGAATTGTGTAATGATTACCTGTTCGGTTTCATCCACAATATATGCGCCATTGTAAACGAGTATCACGATGACTGCCGCGATTATTACGAGAAAACCTTTTGATTTCATTTGGTAACACCTTCTTTTGAGCCTATATTAAGTAGCGGTAGTAAATTTTTCTGATCCGAATCGATAATGTATTTTTTGCCAAGCTTGGGAAATAGGTCCTTCAGGGTTTCTAAGTATAACCTGCGCTTGGTCACATCTTTGGCTTTGACATATTCGTTATAGAAGGCAATAAATCGGGTCGAGTCACCCTGGGCCCGGTTGATCCTGTCCAGGGCGTACCCTTCAGCCGCCTTGATGGTTCGATCCGCTTCACCTCTGGCAGCCGGTATGGCCTTGTTGTAATCCTCCTTGGCTTGGTAGATCGTCTGTTCCTTTTCCTGGGTGGCCTGGTTGACCTCGTTGAAGGAAGGCTGGACCGGTCCGGGAACATTGGTTTTTTTCATCTCTATGGTCACGATGTCGACCCCTGATTCGGCATCGTCCATTTCTTTTTGCAGCACCCTTTTGGCTTCCACGGCAATTTCATCACGTTTGCTGATGACCTCATTGATGCTTCGGTCCCCCACAACCAGCCTCATGGCCGCTTCCGACATGTCGATCAACAGCGTACGGGGTTCCTTGACCTTGAAGAGATAATCAAAAGGGTTTTTAATCCGATACTGGACAATCCACGGGACCAGGCCAACGTTCAGATCACCGGTTAGCATCAGGGCCACATTCATATTTTCGGTGGAGGAAACGTAGCGTGAGTTTTGGGCTCCACTGACGGTCGTAACCCCAAACTCTTCAGTGTTCACACGTTTGACATTGACCTTGGTGACCTTTTCAATGCCGGCCGGTAATTTGAAATTCAAACCGGGTTCTTCGGTACGTACGTATTTTCCGAAACGCTGTACCACTCCGACTTCATCCTGTTTTACCGTAAAAACCACCGAGGAGCCAAAAAACAATACCGCGAGGATCAGAACCATCAACAGCCCCCCCGGGAGTTTGAATTTCTTGAACTGTTTAAACAGTTCGTCGACTTGCGGTGGAATGCCTTTGCCATCCTGTTGCTGTTCTTTTAATTTTTCCCAATCCCAATTCATGATAAATACCTTGTCGTAGGGTGATAAATGATTTTAATTTGTTAGACGTCTGTAGGTTAATTTCATTTGAAACGTAACATATTAATTTAAAGTCCAAAAGCCTCCAAGTCAAGGAAAAAGGGAAAAAAATGAATTTGCAACAGAAACGGGAAGGGGTTTTTATTGACGAACCCGATCTTAAATAGGTAATAGAGACGAAAACAACAAAAACCAAAAACCAACCCTAAAACATAAAACTGTTGGATACATGAGCAGATCAGGTACAGAAAAACGATCCTTTGTTCATATCGGTAATGTGATCCGGGACATGCTCAAGAATAATCGCCTGGCAACGGACACATCGCTGATCCGGGTCTGGGATGTCTGGGAAGAGGCCGTGGGAGAAGTGATTGCGGCAAATACCCGCCCGGCGGCATTCAAGGGGGATCTGCTTATCGTGAATGCAACGAGTTCCAGTTGGCTGCAGCAGCTCAGATTCTTAAAACCGGAGATCATTCAGAAGATAAACCATGCTCTGGGGGAGCTTCCGGTAAAGGATATCAAATTTAAGATCGGCCCGGTGGACTGATGCAGGACAGACTCACCCAGGATACATTTTTTAACGGCAAGGTGACGGTCAAACAGGAGCGAATGGGATATCGGTTTTCCATAGATGCCGTTATCCTGGCGCATCGTGTCAGGCCAAAGCCGGGTGAGCGGGTTGTGGACCTGGGAACGGGTTGCGGTATTGTGCCCCTGATCATCGGTTTTCGGTATCCTGAGATCCAGATGTTTGGTATCGAGATTCAGAAAGAAATGGCAGATATTGCGGATAACAATGTCAGGGATAATGGCATGGAAAGAAATATCCGAATTTTCTGCCGGGACATACGAAACATTAAAACCGCCATGTTCCAGGGACCCGTCGATATCGTTGTCAGCAATCCGCCTTTTCACAAAGCGGCTTCAGGACGGGTCAATCCAAACAGGCAGCGGGCCGTGGCAAGACATGAAATCAGGGTAACTCTTATTGATGTAATAAAAGCCGCCGGTGACCTTTTGAAGAGAACCGGACTGTTTGTCCTTGTTTATACACCCGAGCGCTTACCGGAGTTGGTGCAGCATATGAAATCTTGCAGGATTGAACCTAAAAATGTGCGCTTTATCCATTCCATGGAGAAGAGTGAATCAAAACTCATGCTAGTGGAGGGCGTCAAGCAGGGAAAACCGGGCTTGAAAGTAGGACCGCCCATCGTTATTTACAATGAAGATGGTACATATACGGAAGAAGTTGAAGCCATGTTCCTTCCAAGTTAGATCTCTATAGAAGCCATAAATAAAATAATTCCTGCGATTTTATTCATATTGACATCTCGGTCGTATCAATTGTAGGGGTAAAAAAATCAAATTTCCGAAGGGTGTCCGAGCGGCTTAAGGAGCCGGTCTCGAAAACCGGTGAACGCGCAAGCGTTCCGTGGGTTCAAATCCCACCCCTTCGGCCACACCGCTTGTGAGCCGAAATAGCGAGCACATTCTCCGTAGCCTTCTGCGGGGTTAGCGAGCAAATCTAAATTAGACAGAATTCCTTGCGGTCGAGCATTCCTCGCAGCTTGCTGCGAGGTTTTTCAATGTATCACTTGTTTACATCTGCCGGGATAAAACGACTTCCGTTAAAAATAGGAGATATTGACTTGCAAACGTACGTCCCCTAAATTAGACGTGGCGTTTTATGACCCATCGATCCATCCGCTATGAGATCGATCCGGGCAACATTAGTATGTGCCTTGGAGATGTTAAGACCGGTGGCCCCAATCTTGACATTTTTTTCAGGCTGTGGCATTTTGACAGGTAATCCAATGCATATATTAAGGGGTGTCATCAAAGGGGCGGCAGATATAATGTACTGAAAATAAACATTAAAATGAATAATTGCCTTTGTGGATGTGTTGCCGTGAAAAAAATCGCAACATATTCATTGATCAAACCGCCTAAAAGCATTATAACGCCATCCCTGTACAGGGTGATGATCAGGAAAGATACGGAGAGATGTCCGAGCTGGCTGAAGGAGCACGACTGGAAATCGTGTGTGCTGTTAATAGCGGCACCGAGGGTTCGAATCCCTCTCTCTCCGCCATAATAACATCTGCCGGCTATCAGGCATTCAAAGGTCTTAGCATTTTCCCGAGGGTTTCCCATCCATGTCTTACTTGGTTCTTGCAAGAAAATACCGTCCGCAAATATTTGATGGGGTCGTGGCTCAGACCCATGTCACCCAGACGCTGAAAAATGCCATTTCATCCAAACGGCTGGCGCATGCCATTCTGTTTACCGGGCCCAGGGGTACCGGTAAAACGACCATTGCACGGATACTGGCCAAGGCAATGAACTGTAAAACCGGCCCGGCACCCGTACCCTGCAACAGCTGCCGTTCATGTTCCGAGATTACTTCCGGCAGCGCAGCGGATGTATTCGAGATCGATGGCGCATCGAATAATGGTGTGGAACAGGTCAGGGACATCCGGGATAATATCAAGTACATGCCGGCGCACAGTACCTACAAAATATATATTATTGATGAAGTCCACATGTTGAGCACAGCCGCTTTCAATGCCTTGTTGAAAACCCTTGAAGAACCACCCGCCCATGTCATTTTCCTGTTTGCAACAACAGAGCCGAGAAAAATTCCCATTACCATTCTGTCCCGGTGTCAGCGGTATGACCTGAAAAGGATAGAGGCTTCCGACATCATCCAGCATTTGATATCCATCTGCCAGAAAGAAGGTATGGATATTGACCATGAGAGTGTTGATCTCATTGCCAGGGAAGCTGACGGCAGCATGCGGGATGCCTTGAGTCTCCTGGATCAGGTAACGACCGGTGCCAGTGGAGCCATCATACACAGCGAAATTATGGATGTCCTGGGGGTGGTCGATGGGGTGGTAGTCCACGAACTGGCCCAGGCAACCTTTCAGGGGGATGCCCCGCGGATTCTGAAAATCATTGATACGGTATACCGGCACGGTCACAGCATTGCTGACCTGTATACCCGTTTGATGGAACATTTCAGAAACCTCTTGGTGATCAAATTGAGCCCTGATTCTGATACGCTTATGGATATGCCCTCCCAAGAGATCGATACCCTGAAAAAGCAGGCGCAGGGGGTTTCCCCATTGCATCTGAATCAAGTTCTGGAGGTGCTTTTCAGAGAAGAACCTACCATCAAATGGTCTTCAAGACCTCAGATGGCGTTTGAAGTGGTGATGATCAAACTACTCAATATCAGGCCGGCCCTGCCCATCCATGACCTGATTGAAAAGCTCGATGTCATTCAGAAACAGTTAGCATCCGGACAGGATTTTTCCCTGTCTGAAACGCAAAAAGGGTTTGAAACGTCTGGTAAACCATCTGTCACAAAACCGTTGACTGACCGGCAGGAGCACACACCGTCAGCGAAGCCATCGGTGTCCGAGCCGGTTTTATCCGAATCCAGTGGTGAATCAGACCCATGGCAGGCGATCCTGGACGTTATTTCGGAACGGTATCCGTCTCTGGCGCCCAATCTGACCCATTCCCGGCTGGTAAAGCTGTCCGGGAACACACTTGAAATCGAGGTTAATGGGAGCGACTTTAATTACAAGCGTATGCGACGGAAAGAAAATATCAAAATTCTAGAGCAGATTTCCGGATCCTTTTTCGGGCGACAGATGAGGGTCGTAATTCATCCTGGGACAAACATGAACGGTCAGCCCAAAAGAGAAAGAATCGATACTGCCAACCGCTTGAAAAACGATCTTTTGCAACATCCTCTGGTGGCGGATGCCATCGAGATTTTCAACGGCAAACTGGTGGATATAAAAACGAGTTAGCTCTGACGGTCTCGTAAAAAGTCCAACGCCTGCGTTGTGCTGCATTTCGTAATCATTCAACGTACGCTAAGTACACCTCATGATTACAAAACTTGCACGCCTTGAATTTGAACTTTTTACAAAACCGTCTAATTTTGACTTTATACGGGTTCATCAGTTCTATATTATAGAAAGTGGCGTGTTTCCAAAAAACATACTAGCAGTCACGAAAACACGAAATCTGAAAAACACGAAAATATCTATGGGCTTCTTCGTGATTTCGGCTTTTCGTGATTTCGTGATAAAAGATGTAATTCCGGTTTATCCGGGTCGGGAGGTTTAAAGATGAAGGGTATGGGTAAAATGATGAAACAGGCTCAGCAGCTGCAGTCAAAAATGCTGAGAATGCAGGAAGAACTTGCGGACAAAACCGTGGAAGCCAGCGCCGGTGGCGGTATGGTCCGGGTTGTGGCCAATGGCAGACAGCAGATCGTCACGCTTGAAATTAAGCAGGAAGTTGTGGATCCGGAAGATGTAGACATGCTTCAGGATCTTGTTCTTACGGCTGTTAATGATGCTTTGACACGATCTCAGGAAATGATGTCGGGAGAGATGAACAAGCTGACCGGCGGGATGAATATACCGGGGTTGGTGTAAAAAGATAGGGTTTAAGGGTTCGAGGGACAGCTGTAAGCATTAAGCAGTAAGCAGCTTAAAGCCTTCCCTTTAGTAATACCAGGTTTTTCCGATGCTATATGTTATGGGAACCCTGGTAGAAGAATATGAATAGAATGGAAAAGGGAAAATATGTATCACTATCCGCCTTCAGTTCTGAATTTGATTAAGCATCTTTCCAGACTTCCGGGTATTGGGGAAAAAACGGCCGAACGGCTGGCCATGCACATACTGAAAATGTCTCGCAGAGATGCCGAGCAATTGTCCCAAAGCATCCTGGCCTTGAAGGAATCTATCCAGATATGTTCCATGTGTTTTGCCTTGAGCGATACAGAGACTTGCAAAATTTGCAGCGACCCGTCCAGAGACGCCTCCCTGGTATGCGTGGTGGAGCAGCCGGGTGATATGGCTTCCATCGAAAAATCAGGTGCATACCCGGGACTCTACCACATTTTGCAGGGAGTTCTTTCCCCCATGAACAATATCGGACCGGATGATATTCACATCAAAGAATTGCTGGCACGTATTGCCTCAGGCAAGGTTACAGAGGTGGTCCTGGCTACCAGCACCAGTGTCGAAGGTGAGTCCACGGCAGGCTTTATTGCAGAAAAGCTGCGTTCACTTCCCGTCAAGGTGAGCCGCATTGCTTCCGGTGTTCCCATCGGGGGAGACCTCAAGTACGTGGATCAGGTAACCCTGCGGCGAGCCATGGAGACACGGCATGCCCTATGATGAAGATGTGGAAAAGGATACAGATACTCCGCCTTTTTCCTGTACGCAATGTGGAGAGTGCTGTATCGGTTATGGGGGTACCTTTGTTACCGACCGGGATATCGGGAGAATTTCGAGCTATATTGGTATCGACCCGCATGGGTTTGTCCAAAAGTTTTGCTGTATGTCGGGGGGGCGGCCGGTTCTGGCTCAACAACACGATGGCCACTGCATATTCTGGGACAAGACATGTACGATCCATCCGGTAAAACCCAAGATGTGCCGAAAGTGGCCCTATATCGAGAGTATCCTGATCGATTTCGACAACTGGAACATCATGGCATCCATGTGCCCCGGTATAAGCAAAAATGCCCCGCCCCAGACGGTCAAAGCCTGGGTAAAAAAGACAATCTCCTGTAAAGATCCATGAATCGCCACCGCCAGCATTTTCTCGAAGGTTCTGCCGTTCGGCAGTGCTTCGCATACTGCAAGGTTTTTCAATGATTCAAAAATTTAGTGGTACCCATTTGTTGCAACGACTGTAAAACCGCTGGATCACAAGAGCTCTGTTCTTGACACAATATAGGAATTGTGCCATCTTTTATGGGTTTCCCAGCACACCTAATTTGAACCGCAACAGCGAGCGCATTCCCCGTAGCTTGCTGCGGGGTTAGCGAGCGAATCTAAATTAGGCAGAATTCCTTACGGTCGAAGATTCCTAGCAGCTTGCTGCGAGGTTCTTCAATTTTTCACGAACCTGAAATGCCTTGGCACATGACATGTTCGGGCTCAAGCGATGCACAGATATTCTTGGAGAGCGGATGATGAAGACCTATGTCTATTTATTGCTGTCAATTCTTTGGTTATCATGTGTTTCATATTACCCTTCTTTTGCAGCATCCGATTCACCCATCAGCGCTTCAGCAGAAGGCGTTGGCGTGATTATCGATGACAATACAGCCACAGCAAGAGACCAGGCGATCCAGGATGCGCTCCGACTGGTTGTGGAACAGGCTGCCGGCACCATGGTGTCGTCCGAAACACTGGTCCAGAATTACGAAGTGCTGCGGGATCAGATCTATTCCCAGAGCCAGGGATATATCCGGCGATACGAGGTGACAGACGAGTCAGTCCAGGGCAATCTATACAAGGTAACGGTTCAGGCTACAGTGGCTGCGGGGAACTTGCAAAATGACATCCAGGCCCTGGGATTGCTCATGGGCAGGAAGCAGATGCCCAGGGTCATGATCATGGTGGCTGAACAGAATATCGGGATGCATTACTACAGCTATTGGTGGGGTGTCAAAGCAGGCACTGCCGATCTCAGCATTACCGAAAATGTCCTGATGGAAAAACTTACTCAGAAAGGGTTTCATGTGGTGGATCATGCAATGGCATCAAAGACCCTCAAGATCAAAGCTCCCTACAAGATCGAATCTCTCAGCAATGATGCCGTTCGAGACATCGGCAAAGTCTATGATGCCGAAGTCGTGATCTATGGCAAAGCACTTTCAAAGTTGGCAGGTGCGGTCCTGGGATCATCCATGAAATCCGCCCAGGCGGATGTTTCTTTACGTGTTGTCAATACCGATACCGGCCGGGTCATTGCATCGTCCACACATCATGCGGCGGCAGTGCACCCGAACGAGGTCACGGCCGGAACGGAGGCACTCAAAATCGCAACGGATGCCATTGCCGACCAGCTTCTCACACAGATCGTGGACAAATGGTCACAGGATGTCGGCAGTGGTCGTTTGATACGCCTGGTGGTGTCTGATATCCCGTCCTACAACCATCTTGTGAAATTCAAGGAAATGATTCAAAAACAAATAAGGGGCGTCAACGGCGTGTACCAGCGGGATTTCAACACCGGGACGGCAACACTGGATGTAAATGTTGCGGAAACATCCCAGAAACTGGCCGATGCGCTGGTGGTGATCGATTACGGTGAATTTGTGATTGACATCACCAATATCACCCAAAACAGTGTCAATTTAAAAATGAAATAAAAAAAATTGAACTGAAACAACGAGCGCATTACCCGTAGGATCTGCAGTGCGACAGAACATTCCTCGCAGCTTGCTGCAAGGATCTTCAATCATTTGCGTATTTGATATTTTGGATTTGTTTCGTATTTCGATATTCGGATTTATACCGCTTGTCAAAATAATGTTCCGAAAATAGGATGGCGGCATAAGGGTTTGTAGCAGAAAAACGGTCCTCAATCGGAACGTTTTTTTGACAACCCCTATAGAATTTATCACACGCAGAATATGCAAAATATTAATTCATTGTTAGGGTGAGTCAGTGCCGGGCCCTTTGGACCCGGGTATCTACACATTATTTGTTCGGAGGTAATTTATGAGACGATTCCACGTGTTGTTGATGCTCTTTCTGGTGCTGGTCTTTCTGGCGGGTTGTACTGGCATGCCGGCCCTGGGACCCCAAGCCGATCATACCAACCCCATCAAACGCCTGGCAATGCTGCCCTTAAGAAACGACACGTCGGATGTCGATGCCCCTGCTTTTGTGCGTGAGAAGCTGGCTGTGGCTATAGAGAAACGATTTTACAATGTGCAACCCCTGGAAGAGACAGACCGTATTTTAAGAGATCAGTTGGGAATCACCCTCGGGGGGCAACTGGACATGGCAACGACGGCCCAACTTCGAGAAACACTTCAGGTGGAAGGACTTCTTTACGGGACGCTCATGAATTTTGAAGAGAGCACCACGGGCCTTGTCAACGTGCGCAAGGTCCGGGGTAAATTTCATATCATCGATACGAACACGTCGTCGGTTTTCTGGAAAAATGGTATCGGAATTAAAACTCAGGACACTTCCGGGGGTACCGTAGGGAGTCTTACGGGCGCAGTCGCGCTCGCCGGCAGTGCTGATAAAGAGGTTCCTTGGGTCATCCTCGAGAGCACCTCGAGTAACCAAAGCGTCCTGGACGGGTTTGCCATGGGATTGGGAAAGAAACTGATTTCAAAGGCGGTGGGTATGCATTTGGCCTGGGAAACCAACGAAATGATCTGGCGGCTTGTACAAAACCTGCCATGGGGTGCCGGAGATACCGTGGGACCCGTTCTAACGGCAGTAACGACCATGCCCGTTGGTATGCCCGATATTAAGATGCCGCCGCCTCCCGCCATCGGGCATATGAACTATGGGGATCGGGATTTCAAGGCTGTCATGGTTTCATCGACCCTTGACAAATCACAGGGCAAGGAATTTTCTTTTAAAATGCCCATTGCCAAGGCCGGTGAAAAATTTCGCATGGAAATGGATTACACCAAGATGTCAGGCGCCCAGGGCATGCCACCGGCAATGAGCAGCGTGGTGATGATCCACCGGGGTGATGAAAAACGTACCTATTCTCTTTACACAAACAAGAAGAAATATATGGTTAGCGATGAAACGGACGAAGGCTACTATGAGGAGCCCGATGTTACCAAGACCTTCGTGGCTAACGAGACCATCGATGGCCATCCCACCAAGAAATACCGGGTTACCATAAGTTACAAAGGGCAGGAAAAGCAGGAAGGCTTTATCTGGGATGCAACGGATCTGGATGATATGACGATCCGCAGTGAAATAGAAAACGAGACCTTCAAGATGACATCCACGTTAACGGGTATCGTCATGGGAGCACCGCCGGCCCCTCTCTTTGAAGTGCCGGGTGATTACACGGAAACCAGAAATTTTTTAGAAATAGTCATGGAATAACTTATTAATCTAATTCAGGAGGTAAAACATGGTGAAGGCTAAAAACATTTATCTGCTGGGGTCGCTACTTCTCATGGCAGCTGTGTTGGTTTTCAATGGATGTGCTGTAAAGACATCCGGCGCAGTGCGTGACGATTCCTCACTCACGGGTATTTCAGACGAGCTGGCTCCCACCGGAGATTATACAGGGCCGAAACTTCGGGTGGGGGTGGTGAATTTTCTGAACAAAACACCTTCCAAGCATATCGGTATTGGTGAAGCCGCAGCGGATATCTTGGGAACAATTCTCCAGAAGACAGGCCGGTTTATCATTATTCCACAGCAGGATGTCGCTTCAGTACTGGATCAGCAGGCCATGGGCGCTTCAGGGGCGATCAACCCGGCTAGTGCTGCAAAAATGGGCAAGGTTCTGGGATTGAACGCAATGGTCACCGGTGCGATTACGGCTTATTCAGAGGCTGAAGAAGGTTCGGACTATCTGGTTTATCAAAAGAAAAAACAGATCGCCCGGGTCACCGTGGATTATCGGATTGTCGATACCACAACAGGAATACAGATGGTAGCCGACTCGGGGCAGGGTGTCTATGAAAAGAAGACCGGTGGCGCACTTGGATTGGGTTCCAAGTCGAGCTACGATGCCGACCTGAGAGACGGTGCCTTGCGGGATGCATTGACCAAGGCCATGGTCAATATGCTGCCACAGTTTGAGCGCCAGGAGTGGAGCGGTCGGATTGCCAGCATCAAAGGCCAGACCGTCTATCTGAATGCCGGGCAGAAAACCGGGTTGAAAGTGGGTGACCTCCTGATGGTACAGGAGCTGGGAGAGGAGATTATCGATCCCCAGACTAAGGTATCCCTTGGCAGGGCTCCGGGACCGCTCAAAGGCGAGCTCATGGTAACCGGTTTTTTTGGCAACGATGGATCTGTGGCTATCATCAAATCGGGTGCGGGTTTAAGGCCGAATGATCTGGTGAAGTATAAATAAAGCAAGGGTTCGAGGGTCCGAGGGGGATACAAGGGTTCGAGGGTGGCTGACGACTTAAGGCGGACAGCAACATCACAGCAGCCCAGCATCCTCGTGTTTCAGCATACAAGGGTCCAGGGATCGAGGGGGTGCGCAGTGCGTGCGGTTCCTCGGAGTCTCTGGGCCCTTTTTTTTGGTAAATTCGAAACACGAAATCACGAAAAAGACCATAAAGATGAACGTCCAACATCGAAGGCTGAACATCGAATGAAATAGAGTATTACTGATGTCTGTTTCTTAACATTCCAAATTCAACATTCGATGCTGGACGTTCATTCCTTTTTTGACCCCGGGCTGTCTTGCCGATGGGTGATGACAATATCCCGTTTGGGATGGGGTATCTCGATGCCGTGCTGGTCAAACGCTTCTTTGACTCTGTCCGTTATCTCGGAAATGGTGTCCATCCGTTTTCTGGCATTCTTGATCCAGACCCGCACCTGAAGATCGACGGAGGATTCTCCAAACAATCTTACCACCACTTTCGGTTTAGGTTCTTTGGCAATCCATTCAATGGTGTCGGCAATATCCAAGATGATTTTCTTGGCTTTGGACAGGTCTACAGCATAGGCAACACCGATGTTTATGCGCACCCGGATCTTGGAGGATATGATGGTGTAATTGACAATATCCCTTTTCATGATCTCGTTGTTGGGAATGATGATGACGATATTGTCTGTGGTCTTTATCCGGGTGGCACGGATGCCGATATCGATGACGTCTCCCCAGGTGGAGCTCCCGGTAGGCGCTGTCCAGACCTCGATACGGTCTCCGATCTCAAAGGGCCGGTCGATGATCAGCAGCACCCCGGCAATCAGATTGGACAAGGTGTCTTTTGCCGCGAAACCGATGGCGATCCCTAATACGCCGGCACCGGCGATAAAGGGCATCACGTTGATACCCAGAAGATCCAGTGCCAGAATAATGGCAATCACATAAATGATCACACCGGCGAAACGATTGAGAAGATCGAAAATGACATTGTCAACATCGGTTTCAGTTTTATCGACAATCCGCTTCTCAATCACTTGCAGAATGGCAGTGGTAATCTTGACTGCCGGAGCCGCCAGAAAACATAGCATCAGGGATTGAAGGATCTTTGCCGGCATCCAAAAACCCAGGATCTGGAAAATATATATCCCTGTCGCAAAGAAGAGCACGATGGTAATGGCCCGGCCGAGGGCCTTAAAGATAACCGCACTGTCTTGCAGGATCTCAATATTTTGACTTTTTCTGTGGAGAAACGCCAGAAGAAGCTTAAGTAGAAACCACAGCAGGGTGGCGAAAACGATAGCTATAAGCCCCTTGGTAAAAATTATGGAATAGGACGCGGTGTCACTGGTGAGTATTTCGAAGTAATGTTGGATGGTGTTCCAAATGTTCATGTCAACCACCGCTTGAAAAGAGACCTGCCTTGATGTATTCCCGGTT